>ONSC01000054.1 GCA_900320365.1 uncultured Bacteroidales bacterium | reverse complement strand
TCTCGACGATGAAGGCGCCCAACTTCTCCACAAACTCACTCTTGCGTATATGACGGGGAACATCCGCCCCGAAGAAGTGGCGGATGTCCTCCAGGTCAACCTTGTGAAAGTTACCCAGGGCTGATATGATGATGCTGTCGCGCAAACTAGATAGTGAACTTTCTCCAGAACCCGGTCATATCCTCCAAGGTCTTTCCCTTTGTCTCCGGGACAAGTTTCCAAACGAACAGGGCAGCCACCAGGCAGATCACACCGTAAAGGGCGTATGCGAAGAAATGGCTCCAGTTGTACATGGGCACAAAGGTGCTGGAAACAATGAAATTGAATATCCACTGGAACGCCACGGCGATAGCGGTCGCCTCCGAACGGATAGTGTTCGGGAAGAGCTCAGCGATATAGACCCAGCAAATCGGGCCCCAGCTGAACATGAAGCAAGCGCTATAGAGCATGATGCTTATCACCGGGACAAATGCCGGAAGGGTCGTGACATTGCTAAGAGCCACACCCAGGGCACCCAAAGCCATTCCGAGGGAGCCTGTAATGAGCAGCGGCTTCCTTCCGATCTTCTCGACTGTGAACACTGCCACCAAGGTGAAACTGATATTGATGACACCCATGATCACCGTGAACAACATATTGTTGGACACGCCCATGGACTCGAAGATCCTGGGAGCGAAATACAGCACCGCGTTGATGCCGATAATCTGCTGGAACACGCTTAGCATACAGCCGATAAAGACAACGATAAGGCCGTAAGAGAGGATATTCTCTTTCTTCTCGACAGCGGTGTCCTTGATCTCAGCGAGTATTTCCCTGGCCTTGGCCTCTCCGTTGATGTTGGAAAGCACAGTGAGGGCCTCCTCATCACGATAGTTAAGTACAAGGAAACGAGGAGTTTCCGGGACGGCGAGTATCAGCAGGGCAAACAAACCGGCAGGAACCGCCTCAGACAGGAACATCACTCTCCAACCAATCTGGTTGGTCCATTCAACGACAGCGGGGTCATTGGCGTGGGAGCGGATGATCAGGTAATTGACGAAATAGACGACCAACTGGCCGAATATGATGGCGAACTGGTTCCAAGACACCAGTTTACCCTTCTTGGATGCGGGCGCCACCTCGGCTATATACATTGGGCAGAGGGCGGAAGCCAATCCGACTCCAATACCACCCAGTATGCGGTAAAGGTTGAAAGCCACAAGCAATCCCTTTGTAGGAACTCCTTTCTGGAAGAAGAGGAACTCAGGGAAATATGATCCCAACGCGGACAAAAGGAAAAGCACACCTGCCACGAAAAGGGTCTTCTTACGGCCAAGAGATGAGGCCAATATACCGGAGATGAAAGCACCAATAATACATCCGATCAAAGCGCTGGAACTCGTGAATCCATGCAGGCCGTCGGTATAATTGAAATCAGAAGCTCCCTTGAAAAATGCTTGGAGTCCTTTTTCCGCACCTGAGATGACAGCTGTGTCATATCCAAACAGCAGTCCCCCGATGACCGCCACAAGAACTATCGAGAAAAGATAAACGGGGTTGCCTTTCTGTCTGTACATAATTATTAATAATAGTATCGCGAATATAATAATTTGTGGCGAGAATATTTTCAACTATTTTTCATAGTTAGCAAACTATTTGTTAACTTTGCCACCAAAATAACGTCTGTAAATATAAAACGCCTTCGAGAAAGCATGAGACGTACCCTTTTTACCACCATTTTCACGCTGGCACTGTGCCTCCAGACCAAGGCCCAGGTATTCATCATAAATGACAATATAACCAACGGAAGGATGTCAGAGATCAGCGCCTCGGTGGTTGACTCACTCTCCAACGAGCCGATCGCTTTCGCTTCCTTCTATGTCATCCCGGCCAAAGACACTACCATCAGCAATTTCACCCTCACAGACGCTGAGGGAAAAGCCAAACTGGAGGAAGTTCCTTTCGGGGATTATGTACTCCATGTGGAAATGCTTGGATATAAACCATTTACTAAACAAAGGTTCTTTCGTGACAGGATGGTCGACTTGGGTGTTATCAAGCTCCAAGTTGACGAGAAATACCTCGAGGCCGCGGTCGTGACAGACGTTGGTAACCCCATCGTGGTAAAGAAAGACACGGTCGAGTTCAATGCCTCCTCCTTCCAAGTCGGGACAAACTCAATGCTCAAAGACTTGTTGAAGCGAATGCCCGGAATGGAGATAACCGACGACGGCAAGGTCAAGTTCAACGGAGAGGCTATAGACAAACTCACAGTCGGAGGACGCACTTTCTTTTTCGACGACCAGAGCACAGCCCTCAACAATCTACCTGCCTCTATCGTGGACAAGGTCAGGGTTATCGACAGGGAATCCGAATCCACCAGGGCTACTGGTATTCAGGACGGCAGCCGGGAGAAGGTCCTTGACGTGGGGCTTAAGAAGGAGTATGAGAAAGGATGGTTTGGCAACGCCGGCCTGAAAGGCGGAACCACGCTTACGGACGGGCAGGAGAATCCACTCAGGGACGACCGCGGCATCCTTTACAGCGGGAACGTACTCGCGTCGGCATATTCAGAGAAAGACCAGCTGACTCTCATAGGGAACGGGATGAATCTGAACGACTCCAACGGGGTCGTGTTCGTGATGGTCAGCAGCGACGGTACCCGACGTACTAACTTAGGGCAGATAGCCTCCGCCGCACAGCTGGGCGTCAATGCCAACACTTCCAGGATCAAGGGTGTCGAGACCACAGTAGGCGCGAACTACAAGTACGGGGACTCCAGGACAGGCACCACTTCAGCCAGGACCACTTTCCAGGAAGACGGGAACCTTTACTCCAACTCCGAGGATTCCGGGCGCCAGTTCTCCAACAACATAGCCTCCAATATGGAGTTCAAGAAAGAGGAAGGAAAGGTCCTGTTCACTTTCCGGCCCTCATTCTCATATTCGAAGACTGATTCCCGCAATTCCACTTCGACGGAGACCTCCCGGGAAGGCAGTTTCCTCAACCGCTCGGAGAGTTCCGGTTCCTCCTTGAACACCGACCGGTACGTTTACGGCAGCGGCAGCATCACCATCAGGCAGATAGGAGCGAAGGAAGGCCGCATGATCAACATTGGATTCAATGCCAATTTGGGCGGATCGGAAGGGGAAAGCCATGAGTTCAGTTCCATGAGGATGGCTTCGGGGAACGAAGAAAGGTCGCTGAATTATGTTTCAAACGGAGATACCCGTAGCCTCGGAGGCTCTCTCAAATACGCTGAACCGCTGGGAGAGAGATGGCTGCTGTCATTCAATTCCAACCTGAACTATTCGATGGACAACAGCCTGAGGGACGCTTTCGACGCCTCGGGGAAGAACGAGTACTACTCATCGGAGTCCCGCAACCATTCCATCGAACAGTACTACGGCCTGACGGCACAGTACTCCTTCAACGAAGGTAAGAGCTGGTTCTCGTTCGGACCAAAACTTGACGGCAAGCTCAACGAGACCTATTCGAAGAGTTTCAACGTGGCCCAGACCACAGGAGAGGACGAATGGTTTTGGACTGTCTCGCCCATCCTGCGCATGCAGCATGTCATGGGGGACAACCGTCTCAATTTCTATGTCACCGGCTACAGCCAACAACCTTCCAGGTCCAGTATGATTCCCACGATGAACATCATCAATCCCTCAAGGCCCACTCTGGGGAACATCTATCTGAAGCCCTACAGTTACACCTATACCTCTTTCAGCTGGAACCGGAACGACAGGAAGAAATTCACGACGATGATGTTCAACTTGTACGGCAACATCAACTCAAACCCCATAACCTACGCCCGTTGGTACGACTCTGACGGTATCCTCTACTCTATCCCGGTCAATTCCAGGAAAAAATCCCTGAATTGGACCATGTACGGCAACTACACCACTCCCCTGGACAGCAAGAAACACTGGTTCGTGACACTCAGCGTGAGCAGTGATCTCTTACGGTCCACCAGCTACCAGACCAAGGGAAGCCATGACGGCATCGACAGGGAGACCTTCGACTACGGATCCTTCATGGAATCTTTCTGGGGAGACAGCGAAGGTAACCTTTTCTATAGCGGCAAGAGTGGATTCGCCGAGAGCAGGACGACCACCTTCTCGCCATCCGGCACACTCACCCTCAAGTACAACTCCGGCGGTTTCTCAGGGAGGGCGTTCACAAGCCTGTCCGAAGACATAGCCCGGTACTCAATTGATCCGACACTGAACATGAACACCCTTGATTCGAAAGCCGGCGTCGCCGCGAACTACAAAACCAAGCATGAATATGAGTTCGACACGGACATCGCCTATGCCTGGTTCAAGGGCTATTCTGCCGGCTACGGTGCTCCAGAGTGGCACTGGAATGCGGTGATATCCAAGAATATAGGAGCCTTCAACCTGAGCGTCAAAATCCACGACATCCTCGACCAGACCCGCACCCTGACCCACACGGTCACGGCCAACTACGAAGAGGACACTTACCAGCTCGTAATGGGCCGCTACATCCTTTTCGGCCTGAAATGGAATTTCGGCAAGATGAACGCCGCCCACAGCCAGCGAGCCCAGAGCGCCGCCTGGAACATGGTGTTTTGACAAAACGCTCCTTAAGTCGAAGCGGCTCGCTATTTGCATAACAACAGTCATCACCAAAACATGAAGACATGAGAAAGTTTCTAGTATTGATGGCTGTTCTGACCATTTCCGGAAGCCTCTCGGCTCAAGTGATCATAAGAGAAGACTCTCAACTCTTCGAGCCTGAGGAGCAAGCCTATGACCCATATCTGTACCTCACACCTTTCAGTGACGCCGTAGGTTATTCGATCTACGGGAGCGAATATCGCAAAGCGAGAGCATGCAGATCATGGGGAGTCAACCTCTGCCTTGTCTCAGCACCCTTATTCGCCCTTGTCGCCTTATCTGGCGTCGGCGGCGATAACACGGCTGTGACTTTGATAGGAGCGGCAGGTTTCGCCGGCAGTCTTGGACTTGGAATACCTCTCTGGACGAAAGGACGTAAGAAACTTGACTGGATGCTGGATGACTATGTGAGGAAATACGGCCCTAAACCACGAGCCGCCAACCTTTCGGTAGGTTCCACCGCGAACGGCGTAGGCCTGGCATTGAGATTCTAAAAAAAAGGACTGACTCAAGTTGAGTCAGTCCTTTTTTGTGGAGCATAGGAGAATCGAACTCCTGACCTTTTGAATGCCATTCAAACGCTCTACCAACTGAGCTAATACCCCGTTTCGGACTGCAAATATAGAAACAATCCTTAAATCATCCAAATAAAAATAAAGACTTTTTCTGTGTCGGCAGGAAAAGTAGCAGATGCCGTGTTTTGTAAACGGTTCAAAAAGAGTGTATTAAGCGAAAGCCATCCCCTCCAAATAAAGGGATGGCTTTTGCCTAAAGAACTAGTAGTAAGCTACTTCCAAATCACGCAACGTCAGTATTACGCCTCATCCTGGAACTTGAGAACCGGCTGCCTTGCTGCCGTGGTCTCATCCGGACGGGTGATAGGTGCGTTGTGAGGCGCTGCCTTAAGGATAGCGGGATCCTCGGCGGCCTCGGCCGCTATCTTCTTCATCACGTCTATGAAAGCGTCCAGCGTCTCCAGAGACTCGGTCTCCGTAGGCTCGATCATTATCGCCTGGTGGAACAACAGCGGGAAGTAAATGGTCGGAGCATGGAAACCGAAGTCCAGCAGCCTTTTAGCGACATCCAGAGTCGTGGCGCCTTCCCTTTCGTCATCAGAGCCCTTCCTTGACCCGTCATTGACAAGGCCGTCAAACACGAACTCATGCTTGCAAATTGAAGGTATTGGAAGCTTGTACCACTCCTTAAGACTCTCTTTGATGTAGTTTGCCCCGAGAGTGGCGTACTTGCCAACCAGCTTGACATTCTGCTTGCCGAGCATAAGAATATAGGCATATGCTCTCAATATGACTCCGAAGTTACCCAGATAGGCGGAAACCTGGCCGGCAGACTTCTCCGAGTCGCACACAACACCGAATGAACCGTCTTCTTTCTTGACAACCTTAGGGACTGGCAGGTAAGGGAGCAGCTTCTCGCAAACTCCGACAGGACCAGAGCCAGGACCTCCACCACCGTGAGGAGTGGAGAACGACTTGTGGAGATTCAGATGGAGGATGTCAAATCCCATATCACCAGGGCGAACCATGCCGATGAGCGGATTCATGTTGGCCCCATCGTAATAAAGCAGACCTCCGCACTCATGCACGAGAGCGGCAATCTCCCCTATCTCCTTCTCGAACAAGCCGAGAGTGTTGGGGTTGGTCATCATGATACCGGCGATGTCAGGTCCCAGAAGTGGCTTCAAGTCAGCGACATCCACAAGACCATCAGCGTTAGATTTGACCACAACGACCTCAAGTCCGCAAACAGCGGCGCTGGCGGGATTGGTGCCATGGGCGCTATCAGGGACAATCACCTTGGTACGGGCCAGGTCTCCACGGAGGAGATGGTACTGACGCATAATCATCAGGCCGGTCAGCTCGCCGTGAGCTCCAGCGCAAGGATTGAAGGTGAATCCGGCCATTCCGGTCAAGGCGCTCAAAGCCTTATTCATGCCGTAATACACCTCCAGAGCGCCCTGAGCGGTACAGGCAGGCTGTAAGGGATGAAGCGCCTGGAAGCCCTTCATATTGGCAATCTCCTCGTTGATCTTGGGGTTGTACTTCATTGTGCAACTGCCCAGGGGATAGAATCCGGTGTCGACTCCAAAGTTCATCTGGGAGAGGTTGGTATAGTGGCGGACCACATCCACTTCGCTCACCTCAGGCAACTCAGGTGCCGAATCTCGCATCAAACCAGCCGGAAGAGCGACATCCGTAGCGAACTGGGAAGCGCCAAACGAATAGCCGGTACGGCCCTGCTTGGAAAGCTCGAATATAAGTTTATCGTAATATTTCATATTCCTAGGCCTCCTTCACCAATGCGACGAGGGCGTCAATCTCATCCTTCGTCTTTCTTTCAGTCGCACAGAATGTCACAAAACCTTCCTCCGTGGGAATAGCGCCGAAGAAACCACCCTCAAGCAGCTTATTCTGAATCCTCTCAGCGGGCACAAGCGGTCTCAAAGCGAATTCCTTGAGGAAAGGCTGTCCCTCGAAAGCTTCCTCGAACTTACCTGTCTTGAGAAGCTCATCGTGGAGATAATGAGCCGCCGCACTGGAACGCCCGTTCACTTCCCTCAAGCCCTCAGGCCCCATTAGAGACATATAAACAGTCACGAAAAGCGCCATCAAGCTCTCGTTGGAACAGATATTCGAGGTCGCCTTCTCGCGGCGGATATGCTGCTCGCGTGCCTGGAGAGTCAAGCAGTAGCAGCGGCGTCCCTCGGTGTCACGAGTCTCACCGACAATCCTTCCCGGCAATTTGCGGAGATAATCCTTCTTGCAAGCCATAAAGCCAACCGAAGGGCCTCCGAAAGTCATTGGAATACCAAGGCTCTGCCCGTCTCCAACGGCGATGTCCGCTCCCCACTCGGCCGGAGATTTCAATACTCCAAGAGCCGAAGGGTCACAATACATGATGAAAACTCCCCCTTCCTCGTGGATGGCATCGGCAAACCCAGTGAGGTCCTCAACAATACCGAATCGGTTGACCGAAGGGACGATGACACCAGCCACGTCACCCTTTGAAAGCTCAGCTTTCATATGATGAGGGCAAGTGTGACCGTCCATCACAGGAAGGTAACCAAGTGTGATTCCGTGGTACTTCGCGTAAGTCTCTATAGTCCTGACGACATTAGGCAGGAGGGTCTTGGAGACAAGCACACGGGTCTTTTTCTTAACGCAAGTGGGCGCCATCTTCACAGCCTCGGCGGCAGCGGTGGGACCATCATACATAGAGGCGTTGCTGACATCCATTCCAGTCAGGGCGCAGATCATGCTCTGATACTCGAATATGTAGCTGAGCGTGCCCTGCGATATCTCAGCCTGGTAAGGAGTGTAAGCGGTCAGAAACTCGGACCTGGAGATGATATAAGGAACAACCGAAGGAGTGTAGTGATCGTAGACCCCCTGGCCAGCGAACACCTTCAGCTTGGTGTTCTTTTTATCAAGGCCTTCAAAGAAAGCCCTGACCTCGTCCTCGGACATGGCGTCCGGAAGGTCATACTCACCCTTGAAAATGAAGTCCTGAGGGACATCGGAATACAGGTCATCCATTGACCTGACCCCTACCCTCTCGAGCATTGTACGGACATCATCCTCAGTGTGAGGGAAATACTGGAATGTGGCCATATCGCCTACTTCTCTGAAAAGGCCTGATATGCGGCGGCATCCATGAGAGCTTCAACCTCAGCGGGATCGCTCATCTCAACCTTGATGATCCATGCCTCGTAAGCGTCCTCATTGATCTTCTCGGGAGCGTCCTCAAGATCGGGATTGACATCGACGACTTTGCCGGAAACAGGACACAGCAACTCGCTGGAAGCCTTGACACTCTCAAGAGCGCCAAACTCCTCGCCAGCCTCGAATTCGTCGTCTACCTCGGGGAGGTCGGCATAGGTAATGTCACCAAGCTCTTTCTGGGCGAAATCGGAGATGCCGATCACAGCCACATTACCTTCGACTTTAACCCACTCGTGGTCCTCGCTATAACGGAGGCCTTCTATAACCTTACTCATGATTGATTAATAAATTAGTTGATTATCAATTATTTCTTATAATTTGTCTGATAGAATCTCTTCTTGACGACTTTACCCGGGAACACCTTTTTGCGGATATGGACATAAAGGGGCGTGTCAAGGGCACTGAATTCTTTCTTCACGAGAGCGAAGCAGATGCTCTTCTCAAGCGTGATGCTATGGTAACCGGTGGTCACGACTCCCACCTCGGTACCGTCTTCCAGCTCCACAGGATAACCCGCTCGGGGAATAGCCTTGTCCTGAAGCTCTATTCCCACGAGTTTCTCGGTTATGGTTCCCGCCTTCTGGGCGACGATGGCGTCCTTGCCGACAAACTCATCCTTGTCCAGCTTGCAGAACATGCTGAGTCCGGCCATGACCGGAGAAATCTTAGGAGTCAACTCATCACCATACAGGGGCAATCCGGCCTCGAAACGCAGGGTGTCACGGCAACCGAGTCCGCAAGGAGCCACACCTGCCTTGAGGAAAGCATCCCAGTACTTGATTATCATCCCAGGAGCGGCATATATCTCAAAACCATCCTCTCCGGTGTAGCCGGTACGACTCACTATGACTCTCATGCCGGCATCATCGAAATCCTTGAATGTGTAGAAGGATAATGAGGCGGCCTCCGCGGCGAAAGGTAGTGTCTTAACCAGAGTCTCTTCAGCCAAAGGACCTTGAAGAGCTATCTGGCCCCACTTGTCTGACTGGTTGGAAATCTTGACATTGAAGCCCTCGCTGTGATCCTTGATCCAGAGATAGTCTTTCTCGATGTTGGCGGCGTTGACGACCAGAAGGAAATGATCAGCCTCGAACTCCTTGTAAACCAGAAGGTCATCAACTGTTCCACCATCAGGGTACAGCATCATTCCATAGAGGATCTGACCGGGAGCCATAGGACGCACATCATTTGTGAACACATGATTCACGAATTTCTCAGCGTCAGGGCCGCTTACGAAAACCTCTCCCATGTGGGACACATCAAACATGCCGACCTTATTACGGACGGCAAGGTGCTCCTCGGTGATGGAAGAATACTGGATCGGCATGTCAAAGCCGGCGAAAGGACTCATCTTCGCTCCAAGAGCCAGATGGTTGTCATGTAGACAGGTGAAATTGAGTGTTGCTTCCATGATATAATCAGTTTCTTAATATCTCATCTTTGATTCTCCAGTCCCCATAAGGGTCCATCTCAGCCTCGGCTTTGTCCTGGACCTTCTCGTCAAGATTGAAGAAAAGGTCCATCCCGAGCTTGCTCTCAAGCTCATCAACTGTCATAGCGTAAAGCGTGAGATTCCTCTCGCAAGCCTTGTTCGGGAATATGAACCCTATGGCGGCGTAACTGCCGTCCTTGCGCCTGGCCAGAAGTGCCTTGAAGAAGGAGTCCGGGACAGCCACATGGTTGCTTCCTATGCGTTTGGGGTTGTTAAAATCGAATATCGGCCCACAGACGACCCAGATCGACTTGTGGTATCGCGCCTCATATCGGACCTGCTTTTCCAGATCGTTCCAGGCACCTGAGTTAAGATTATGATTCTGCGGGCAGGTATTGCTCAGATAAAAGCACTCTTTCATAGTCTGCGAGCTCCATCTCATATCAGCCGCGGGAGCCATATGCCCTCGGTCATAACCGGAGCCGACATAATCCCTGTCGTATGCCTGACGCCCTTTGACGAGGGGATCCGGCTCAAAAGTGTCCTCACGGCTTCTGTAGGCAGTGATAACCTCACTCTCAAGAAGCTCATACGCCACCCAATTCGGCACCCTGAAATCGTTGTTGTATGAGATGGTATAACCCATATGCTCGATGATCTCACTCTCACTGTCCTCCAGACGGTAAGGAATCTCAAGCCTGGACATCAAATCTTTCTCACCTTGGGGATCCACAAGACAACATGGCTCCTCCGTGGATTCCTCTTCCCCACTCCACAAGAAATGGTAAGCGGTGCCGAGAACCGCCAGGATAATCAAAACAATGATAGAGGTTTTCTTATCCATCCTACAACGCCAATCTTAATCCGAAAGTGCCCTTGAAATTCTTTCCGGGCATATATGACCTGTTACTTATCCGGCAAGCGTCCCAACGGCTGGCGCAACTGCCTCCGCGGAGGATCCTGGTGCCACCTGACTGAGCGCCACAAGGATTGACCAGCGCTTCCTTTGTGTATTCTTCCGCCCTGTCGAAACACCATTCCCAGACATTACCGCTCATGTCATATAAGCCAAGCTCATTAGGCTTCTTAGTCTTGACGGTGCGGGGCTTCGAATCAGCGTTATCGATGAACCACATCACTGACTTCATGTCGTTGGACCCGCTGAAGCCAAAATGGCGGGACATCCTTCCACCCCTTGCGGCATATTCCCACTCAGCTTCTGTGGGAAGACGGAAGGTCCTGCCTGTCAATTCGTTAAGTTTACGGAGGAAGACTTGGCAATCATACCAGGACACATTCCCGACAGGCTTTTCAGGCTCTGAGATGTCATTGAGGTATGGAACACTGCCCATGACCGCATACCACAGGCCGACAGTGACCTCGGTCTCCCCTATCTCGAAATCATCAATGGTGACCTGGTGGACATTGACCTCATTATCCGGAACAGTGAAATTCAGGTATGGGGTGTCGAAAGCGGGATTGAAACCCATTGAGAAATCCCCTCCAGGAATCTTGACCATCTTGAAACGGACGTCTCCCACTGTGAAAAACTCAGGAACCCCGTCAGAGGCGTCAATTCTCTCCCTGTAAACCTTGGCGCTATCCAGCGGCCCCATGATCGCCTCTGTCAACTCGTCCTCAGTGCGCTGGGCGACCCGGAAACCCACCTTGACCCGGCGTGTGTGAGACTCGATGGGCATCCTCTCCAAAGTCGTCCTGACAACCTTTGCCGAGCCTTTCTCTGGCCCACTTGGATTGACCATCAGGTTCATGGGCTTGAAGTAATCATCACTGGTGGCATCGTCCGGGACCTCATCGTAATTGTCGTGGCACCACTCCGCCACAGCCGTGAAATCCTTATCCCCAAACAACTTGTATGAATATTCCCACTGTGCCTCGGTGGGAAGAAAGAAAGACTTCCCGGTGGCTTTGCCAAGTTTGGAGAGAAACTTCTGTATGTCTACCCAAGAGACCATGTCCACAGGAGCTGAAGGATCCTTCACTTGACTGGGATTATTACCCATGACAGCGCTCCACAAAGCCTGAGAGACTGGCTGGGCACTGATCACAAATCCGTCAAGGGCCACCGGCTGGGCGATGCCGCGAGTGACTTTGCGCCGATTGTCTGCTGAGATACCCATGGTGAGATTGCCGGCGGGAGCCTTTAGCATCTCGAATGTGACATCCTTGACAGTGTAGGACATGGAATAATCCGGGAGTTCCTTCCCGCCGGGATTATCCCCGCAAGAGACAGCCCATAGCGCGACGCTGACAATTATTGAGAGTGGTAAAAACCTATTCATCACAAAGACCCTGGCTAAAGTTTACAAATATATGAAAAAAGTCGGGACTATTTAGTCCCGACTCGAACAAAAGGGCGATTTTGTCTAGTACTCCACAACCGGGGGAAGAACCTTGGCTTGGTCGATCATCTTCTGGACCATAACCTCGGTAGGAACAACCCTCGTGAGGTTCTTCTCCGCATTGACCTCTGTCATCTTAGCGACGAGGTTGGCGGCAACCCTGTGCTGGAGTTCTTTCACGGTGTCAACTCCGGAAGCCTCGAGGAGCTCAGAGAACTGAGGACCAATACCCTTGATACGGAAGAGATCCGCATGGTTGACCCATGTGAGGATAAGCTTGCCGGTGATGCCGGTGGCGTCCTCGAGCTCTTTACGTCCCTTAGGGGTCTTGCCCTTGGCAAGAAGCTGATCAACGGTCTCAACGCCGGCGGCGATAAGCTTCTCAGCGTAGACGGGGCCAACGCCCTGAATGTCGATAATCTTGTAAGTCATTGCAATGATAATTAAGGTGTTGTTAACAAGTGTTATTAGCCAAAAGTAAACAAAAACTTTGACTTGACAAAATTTACGGAAAAAAACGAAACGGGATTGAAGGAACTAAAAAGACTGGAAGAAAAGAATGTCCTTCTTCAACATGACTTTAGGCTCCATCAGATATACTTTTTGGAAAAGCCTGAACTGGTTGACCTTCGATAGGTAAACCTTATCCTCATGCTTTCCCTTTCTCCACCATTTGTAAAAACCGATCGGGTCATTCTCGAAAGGAATCTTCGCGAGAATGTCGGATGAGAACCCCGGGAAATCGATGGTGACATTCAGCCCCATATATTGCTTATAGTATTGAGGATCAGCTCTTCTGAGCTTGCTCATAAGGGGGTTGTAGAGTTCTATCTGATCGACGTGGAGAGTCTTCTCGCGGACTATCATCTTGTGGATGAGGACCGGATCATAATTAAGCCATGCGCCGAGCCTCAAAGTCTTAGGGCCCTCGGGAGTTTCGAGGGTCAACTCGTCCATCGAGTAGTACACTTTCTCGGGATCAAGAGGATAA
>ONSC01000130.1 GCA_900320365.1 uncultured Bacteroidales bacterium | reverse complement strand
CCCTCAACGCTGCGACAACGATCTCGCCCAGTGGCAGAAGCGCCGGTCTTTTCGCACGCTTGGTCGCTCCGACGCGCTCGCCCACATCCGGCAGCGTCCCGGCATGTACATCGGCCGCATGGGCGACGGTTCGCACCCCGACGACGGCATCTACGTGATGTTCAAGGAAGTCGTGGACACCTACTTCGACCTCCTGGAGCGCGATGCGCTGCTCGTCGGCGAGGTTCGCGTCGAAGCCGCGTGTGCGGTTCGCGTCGGCGGTCCTGACGAGCCAGCCGCATTCGCCGGCCGCGCTCTCGCGAAGCCCATGATGGACATGGAAAACCTTAAGTTGCAGACCGGCGCGGGGCTGCAGCTCCCTGAGCACCTCGAGAAGGCACATGGAATCCGCCCCGCCGGACACGGCAACCAGTATGCGGCTGCCTTCTTCGACAGCTGTGTTGACAGTGTCTGCTGCCGCCTTCATATCCTTTATCAGAAAAGGGTCGGACAGACCGTCAGTATTCAGTTTTTCCATGACCTCCGCCAGATGCAACGCATATGACGGGGTGCAAGCGATTCCGTCGATGCCCAGGTCCCGGATGAGCCGGATGTGCTTCTCAGTGTTTCCAGTTGATGCAGGCACAACCGCGCCTCCCACTTTCTCCACTCCATAATGGGCACCTAGTCCTCCTGTGAACAGTCCGTAACCATATGACACTGAGAATGTGTCGTCACGTGTCATGCCATATGCCGTCAGGCAGCGGGCCATGCATTCCGCCCAGATCTCGATATCGCGGCGGGTGTAGCCAACGATGGTGGGATTCCCAGTCGTTCCGGATGAGGCATGGATGCGGATGATTTCACTCTTCGGGGCTGCCTGGAGGCCATATGGGTAATTGTCCCTAAGGTCCTGCTTTGTAGTGAAGGGAAGTTTCACGATATCCTCAATAGTTCGGATATCGTCAGGGATGAGGTCCATCTCCTGAAGTTTCTTCCGGTAGAAGGGGACATTGTGGTAGACATAATCCACCATCTTATGGAGACGATGTCCCTGCATCGCGCTCAACTGATCGCGAGACATGGTTTCTTTGTGCTCGTTCCAAATCATAGGTTGGAATGGTCTTTATTAAATGCTTTCACACGTTCCTCCAGGACAGGGAAAAGCTCTTCCCTCATCCTGCTCACGCAGGCTCGCACTCCGTTCTGAAGGCTGCCCGTGGTCCCGAGTGAAATGCTGCTGATTCCGTAATACATGAGTTCTACCACCAATTGTTCTCCGGTCATGTCACCGTAGCCGATGGTAAAGAAGAAGCCGTCTCCGATCGCTTCCGTCACGTCCATGTCGTAAACGATACGGAAGCCGTGCCTGCGGAATATGTCCTTCATTCTTCTGGCCCTGCGCTCATATTCCCGGGTGTCTTCCACGAAATTGATCGTTCCGTCCACGGAGCGGCGGAGCATTTCGGCATATCCGTATTGTGTGGTCGCGGTGCATCCGCTGGTTATCATGTACAGTATAGATGCTGTCAGGGTCTGCCCGAATATTCCCGCATC
This sequence comes from uncultured Bacteroidales bacterium, assembly GCA_900320365.1. Taxonomy (GTDB): domain Bacteria; phylum Bacteroidota; class Bacteroidia; order Bacteroidales; family UBA932; genus Cryptobacteroides. The sequence continues at coordinate 5,264 of ONSC01000130.1, read as the reverse complement.
CTGGTAACGCGCTGCCAGTGCCGGATAAAAGGTGTGGAAAAGTGTGTCACTGATGCAGCAAAGCGCTATCCTCTGCCCGGCATAGCTGAAAATCTTGGAGGATGACAGCATGAGGATATAACGGTCGGTGTAGCGGGCTACTGTCCTTATGTACGGAGGCGTGTACGGGTGGCCGAAATCGTGGCGATAATCCATTCCGAAGTAGGCCAGGTCTTCCAGCACGATAGCGTCCCAGCGTGTGGCGGCTTCGCCGATGACACGAAGTTCCTCTTCTTCAAGAGAGATCCATGCCGGATTGTTGGGATTGGAGTAGATGATCGCGGCAACGTCTCCGTCTTTCATCATCTCCTCGAGTTTCCGCTTCAAGGGTTCGGCACCGCGATGCGAGTAGATGTCGAACTGTTTCCACTGAATACCCAGGACTCTAAGCTGCGATTTCTGGATGGGGAACCCGGGATCTATGAATATGACCTTGTCCTTTCCTGGCATGCGTTGTGTGCAGGCGATGAAACTCGCAAAAGAAGCTGCCACTGAGCCGGTTGTGGGCACGCAGTTTAGGGGAGGGATGTCCACATCGATGAATGCCTTGATGAATTCGCTGGCTGCCTGCTTGAGCTCCGGAACGCCTGCGGCTGCAGGATACTGGCTTCCGACCCCTTTGTCGAGAGCCTTCTTTTCAGCCTCTATCCCGTAACGGTTCGCCGGGAGACCCGGAGATCCCTGGTCCATCCTGATGAAAGGGATTCCTGTCTCCTCCTCAAGGAACTGGGAGACAAGAAGAACCTCCCCGATAGTGGCATGGGAAAGGTCGGTGACGGCGCGCTCACGGCAGGCCCGCGCTACGGCTTCTTCAGTAAAAACTTTCATGCTGTCCTCCTTTCTGCCGCGGCCATCCCCAGGTCGAATGCCGCCAAGTTGGCCTCCACTACTTTTTCACCTTTTGCTGAGAAGACCCTTGCTATCGCTTCACGAAGTCCATCAGGTGACACGAGTCCGATGCGGGATGCGGCCATACCTAAGAGGACCATGTTGGCGCTCCTGGCATTTCCGCTTTCGAGCGCGAGGGAGCCAATGTCACACATGGTGACGTTGGGCAGGGCCTGAATCTCGGAGAGAAGTGCCTCATGGTCAGGATAATCCGGGATGTTAACCAATGGCTCCGATGCCGTGATGACGGCTCCGTCCGGGGCCAGATATTTGAGGTACCGCAAAGCTTCCATCGGTTCCATCGAGAGGATGATGTCCGCCGTTCCGCTGGCGATCAGGTCACTGTTCACTGGTTCCGTGGACAGGCGCAGGTCGCTTTCCACGTCACCGCCCCTCTGGCTCATCCCATGGACTTCAGCTTGTTTTAGATGCAAGCCGGATGCGGTGGCAGCTTCCCCTATGACGGTAGCGATTGAGAGGATACCCTGTCCTCCCACGCCGCAGAGTATGATGTCTTTTTTCATGATTTCTTCGCATTGTGCCTTTTCAGAGACTGGATGCATTCACGTCGCGCTATTATGACGGAAACGCCATGGTAGGCGATTTCCTGGCGGATAGTCTCCTTTATTTCCGCGATCTTTGCAGGCAACGGGACCACAACCTTAACATGTGACGGGTTCACTCCGAGGCCCAGGCATATACCTTCGTACTTGCTGGTGCCGGCGGAGTCCTGTCCTCCGGTCATAGCAGTGGTAAGGTTGTCGGAAATGAGTATGGTTATGTCGGCGTTTTCGTTCACGGCATCCAGCAGGCCTGTCATGCCGCTGTGGGTGAAGGTGGAGTCGCCGATGACGGCGATTGCCGGATAGACTCCGGCATCTGCCGCGCCTTTGGCCATGGTGATGGACGCACCCATGTCAACGCAGCTGGAAAGGGTTCGGAATGGAGGAAGGGCTCCAAGTGTGTAGCAGCCTATATCTCCGAATACCCGTGCCTCCGGATAATCAGCTATCACCTCGTTGAGAGCTGTGTAAACATCCCTGTGTCCGCATCCAGGGCAAAGTTGAGGGGGGCGGGGCGCCATGTTCAGCGCATCCGGGAAATGGCGTGAGGTCGGTTTCCCGACGGCCATTCCAACGCTGTCAGGAGTCAGTTCCCCGGTACGTGGAAGGGCTCCTGTCAGTCTCCCTTCCACGGGATAACCGGCTCCCAGGATGGCCTTGACCTCGTGTTCAACAAACGGCTGCCCATCCTCGATAACCAGGATCTTATCGCTTGCGGCAGCGAGGGCCTGGATTTTCTCGGACGGAAGCGGATAGTGTGAGAGTTTGAGGATGCCGCTGACCTCTGGATCAGCCTCTTTCACATAATTGTATGCTATGCCACAAGCAATGATCCCCGTGCCTTTTTTCCCGGTCAGGGTCAGGGTGTTGAAAGGCGAGGCTCCGCTTTCGCTGAGCATCGGGAGTTGTTTGTCAATGAGCTTGAGATATTGCCTTCTGGCAATGGCAGGCAGAAGAATCCATCCACGGTCATTCGAGGGATCAAGCCTGTTTTCCTCCCGCAGTGTGCCGCATTCCACTTCAGCGCGGGAATGGGCCAGGCGAGTGACCATGCGCATCATGACCGGAACATGCATTTCCTCGGACAGGTTGAAGGCATGGCCGACCATATCATATGCTTCCTGCTGGTTTGAAGGTTCGAACATCGGGATCATGGCGAAGTTGCCATAGAATCGGGAATCCTGTTCGTTCTGGGAGGAATGCATCGACGGGTCGTCGGCTGCCAGTACTATGAGTCCGCCATTGACTCCTGTCACCGCGCTGTTTATGAAAGGATCTGCACATACGTTCATTCCCACATGCTTCATGCAGACCAAGGCCCTTTTCCCGGCATATGACATGCCCAGAGCGGCTTCCATGGCCGTTTTTTCGTTGGTGCACCAACGACTATGGACTCCGCGTTCCCTGGCGGTGGGGTCTTTCTGAATGAATTCGGTTATTTCAGTGGATGGCGTTCCGGGGTAAGCATAAACCCCGGAGAGCCCGCTGTCAATAGCGGCGAGGGCCACAGCCTCATCGCCCAGCAATAGTCTTTTCGCTTCCATACCTTTGGTATATGAAACTCAAAGATATAGTTTTTCTCCCAATTTCATTCCTGTGGAAGGAGAAAATGATTAGAATTTCACTGGATCTTTACGGACTTCAAGTGCGAAGAAAAAACTTCCGGCCGAGCTTGACCAGGGGTTTTATGTACCATGGAAGTAGAGCGCGATCCGCTTCCGGGAGTTTCTCTCTGATGGGAATGCATTGAGGACAATGCTGTTCGCATTTGCCGCACTTGATGCACTGAGAGGCGAATGACGGCTCTGCCGAGAGGGCGACAGCTTGGAAATAATGCGTCCATCCGGATATCTTCGACTCCGTGTACATCATATTGTAGCTTGTGAATATGCCAGGAATATCCACCCCCTTGGGGCAAGGCATACAATACCTGCAGCCTGTGCATCCTACTTTCTCCTTCGCGCGGATTATCGTCAGTATCTTTTGAAGGAAGGTTCTGTCATCCTCAGTGAATGCCCCCTCGACCGCATCGGATGCGGTTCGGGTGTTTTCTTCCACCATCTCTAAAGAATTCATTCCGGAGAGCACCACTGTCACCTCCGGCTGATTCCACAACCAGCGCAGACCCCAATCCGCCGGGCTCCATTTTCTTGGATGCCTGGCGATCAGCCTCTTGGCTTCTTCAGGTAGCTTGGTCACGAGTTTGCCACCTCTCAGCGGTTCCATGATGACTACCGGGATGCCTCGGGCAGCCGCTGCCTTCAGACCCACCACGCCTGCCTGAGACGTCTCATCCACATAGTTGTACTGGATCTGGCAGAAATCCCAGTCATAGTCGGCGAGGATCTTCAGGAAGTTATCAGTATTCCCGTGGTAGGAAAAACCGATATTCCTGATGGCGCCTGAGGATTTCTTCGCCTCGATCCAGTCCAATATACCTACAGTCTTAAGCCGTTCCCACTGAGCGATGTCAGTCAAGTGGTGCATCAGATAGTAATCGATGCGATCCGTCCGCAGGCGGGACAGTTCCTCACCGAAGAACTTGTCCAGTGAGGACAGGTTCCGGACAAGGTACTGAGGCAGTTTGGTCGCGATATTAACCTTGTCCCGGATCCCGTTGCGCTCTAGAATCTCACCCAGAGCCGCTTCGCTGCCCGGGTAAATATAAGCGGTGTCGAAGTAGTTCACTCCCGCGCGGTAGGCGGCCATCAGTTCCCGCTCGGTCTTGTCGACATCAACGCCAGCTCCCTTACGGCTGAAACGCATGCAGCCATACCCGAGGATGGAGAGTGCGTCCCCGTGTCTGTCTTTCCTGTATTGCAAGGATTAGATGTACTTGAAAGGTTTGAAGGGCTTGCCACCGGCAAGAATCTCCTGTTTGGCCTCGTCGAAGGTCACTTTCTCTCCCGTGCGTACCGCCGCATTGGTCATCATCGTGGCGATGGAATGGTTGTAGCCAGCCTGGACAGGGGCGTTGGTCTCCTTCCTGCTCCTGACACACTCCATCCAGTTACGCATGTGGAGATAAGTCATGTCGTCACCTCCAGTGTTCGCGTCAGTCACAACCTGAACTGAAGGAAGCTTGAAGGTCTCAAGAAGGTTCGCCTCCATTCCCATAGACTTGGCGTCGCCCTCTTGAAGTCCACCTGCTGATGTGATCTCATTAGTGTCCAAGTTGAGAGTGCCTCCGTTGGAGAAATAGAGCTCTTTCACTCCGCCGGCGGAATTGGTGAACCTGGAAGTGTAAAGCACCTGGAAACCATCGCTTGAACCTTCAGGACCGTAATCCATGACAGCTGTCAAAGTGTCGTAGTTGCGGCGCCCATCCTTCCAGAGATATATGCCACCATTAGCTGCGACGCTCCTGGGGTGGCTCAGTCCGGTGAACCAGTGGACAGTGTCGATCTGATGCGACATCCATTGCCCGGGAATACCTGATGAATAAGGCCAGAAGAGTCTGTATTCCAAGTATTTCCGAGGATCCCACGGCTCGTATGGACGATTGCAGAGGTATCTCTTCCAATCGGTGTCTTCCTCTCGGCACTGTGCCACGAGGGCAGGACGGCGCCAACGGCCTGGCTGGTTGACATTCCAGCTCATCTCGACCATGGTGATCTGACCGAACTTTCCTGAATTGATGTACTCGCACGCGGCCTGGTAGTTGGGCGCTGAGCGGCGTTGTGAGCCAATCTGGATGACCCTGTTGGATTCCTTGGCGACTTTAAGGGCCTTACGGGCGTCAGCCATCGTCTCGGCGAAAGGTTTCTCGCAATA
>ONSC01000181.1 GCA_900320365.1 uncultured Bacteroidales bacterium | reverse complement strand
CCTGCCTCAGCTCCATTTGGATCACTGACGAGACAGTCAAGAATCATTACGAGACCCATCGCCGTCCTGAGGCTTACAAAGAGCTCAAGCCCGGCAAGGTCGCATGGTATGACAGCATGATCCGTATCGACCTCTCCAGCCAGGAGAGTATGATCGCCCTGCCGTTCCATCCGTCCAACGCTTTCACTATCCATGAGCTTCAGGCTGACCCTGAGGGCATCCTCAAAGCGGTTGAGGAAGACGCTAAGAAGCGTTTCGGCGACAAGGTTCAGATTGATCTCCTTTCAAAGATCAAGGACGGGAAGGTCCGCGCCGATCAGGCGTTGATCGCCGGTTGCTCCGGAGGTACTTATGACAACCTCTCCGAGGCCGCTTCCATCATGAAGGGCAAGACCATAGGAAACGACTACTTCACCATGAGCGCCTATCCGCAGTCCACACCCGTGTATCTGGCCACAACCCGTGAGCATATCGCCGAAGAGCTTCTCGAGGCTGGTGTCGTGATCAAGCCCGCATTCTGCGGACCTTGCTTCGGTGCTGGAGACGTGCCCGCAAACAACGGCTTCTCCATCCGTCACACCACCCGTAACTTCCCCAATAGGGAAGGCTCCAAGCCCGGTCAGGGCCAACTCTCGCTGGTGTCCTTGATGGATGCCCGCTCGATTGCCGCCACAGCCGCCAACGGAGGTGTCATCACCGCCGCCACAGACATCGAGTATGAGGATACCCACAAACCTTACGAGTTCGACGACAGGATCTACAAGAGCCGTGTCTATTACGGTTTCGGCAAGGAGGATCTCAGCGTTGAGCTGCGCTATGGCCCCAATATCAAAGACTGGCCTAAGATGTATCCGATGGAGGACAACATGCTCCTTGAGCTGGCTGCCGTCATCCACGATCCCGTGACCACCACCGACGAGCTAATTCCTTCTGGAGAGACTTCCAGCTATCGCTCGAACCCGCTCAAACTCAGCGAGTTCGCTCTCTCAAGGAGGGTTCCTGAATATGTCGGGATATCCAAGAGGATCCAGGCTCAGGATCTCGAGCGTCGTCAGGGTGAGGCCCCTTCGAATATCGCCATGGCTCTCGCCAAGGTCGGTGTCTCCTCCGTTAACACCTCCTTCGGCTCTTGCGTTTTCGCCAATAAGCCTGGTGACGGTTCCGCCCGTGAGCAGGCCGCTTCCTGCCAGAAGGTCCTCGGCGGTGACGCCAACATTTGCTACGAATATGCGACAAAGCGCTATCGCAGCAACTGCATCAACTGGGGTATCCTTCCGTTCACTATCGCTCCTGAGACTCCGTTCGACTATGAGCCTGGTGACATGGTGTTCGTTCCCGGAATCCGTGAGGCCATCCTTAACGGCTCTGAGGAGATTGACGCCAAGGTTATCACCAAGAGTGGAGACATCAAGCCTATCCACCTCTATTTCAAGAACTTGACCGCTGACGAGCGCCAGATTCTCGCTGACGGCTGCCTCATGAATTATTACAAAAACCGCAAATAATAATGGAAAAAATCAAAATGACCACGCCGCTTGTCGAGATGGACGGCGACGAGATGACCAGGATCCTTTGGAAGATGATTAAGGATGAGCTCATCCTTCCCTTCGTCGACCTCAAGACCGAGTACTACGACCTTGGACTTCCCAACAGGGACAAGACCTCCGACAAGATCACCGTGGATGCCGCCAACGCGATCAAGAAATACGGCGTGGGTGTGAAGTGCGCCACCATCACTCCCAATGCGCAGAGGATGACTGAGTACAACCTCAAGGAGATGTATAAGAGCCCTAATGGAACCATCCGTTCAATCCTTGACGGAACCGTGTTCCGTACTCCTATCACCATCCCTTCAATCCACCCAGCGGTGAAGTTCTGGAAGAAGCCCATCACAATCGCCCGACACGCCTATGGCGACGTCTACAAGAGCGTGGAAATCGTTGCAGATGAGCCTGGTACGGCTAAGCTTGTCTTTGACGGAGAATCAGGTAAACACGAGGAGGTTGTCATCCAGCAGTTCAAGGGCCCTGGTGTCCTTCAGGGAATGCACAACACCGAGAAGTCCATCCGCAGCTTTGCCCATTCTTGCTTCCAGTACGCTTTGAGTCTCAAGCAGAGCATTTGGTTCGCCACCAAGGATACCATCTCCAAGAAGTATGACGGCCGCTTCAGGGCCATCTTTGAAGAGGTGTTCCAGGAATATAAGGACCGTTTCGCCGAGGCTGGTATTGAATATTTCTACACCCTTATCGACGACGCGGTGGCACGTGTCATGCGTTCCGAGGGTGGTTTCATCTGGGCTTGCAAGAACTATGACGGTGATGTGATGTCCGACATGGTCTCCACCGCTTTCGGTTCCTTGGCCATGATGACCTCAGTGCTTGTCAGCCCTGACGGGAATTATGAATATGAGGCCGCTCACGGTACTGTGACCCGCCACTACTACAAGTACCTCAAGGGTGAGGAGACTTCTACCAACCCGATCGCCACAATCTTCGCTTGGAGCGGCGCTTTCCGCAAGAGGGGAGAGCTTGACAACCTGCCGGAGCTCGTCGCTTACGCTGACAAACTAGAGGCGGCTTGCCTTGACACACTTAACGAAGGTTATGCGACCAAGGATCTTGTGAACCTGATGGAGGGAATCACTCCCACGATGCTGACCTCAGCCCAGTTCCTCGCTGAGATTCGCAAGCACCTTGAGAAATCTCTGTAATTCAGGTATTTAAATAAAAAATCCCGAGCCATTGGCCCGGGATTTTTTGTTATCCTGAGCGAAGCGAAGGATCTACCGCCCCTCGATCACCTCCTTCCAAGTCTTGCCGACGAAGACCGGCGTCACATGGGCGGGAGCCTCATCGTCAATCTCCACTATGCTCCTGGTGGCGACTTTTGTCGGGTGAGCCTTGTCCCAGGTCTTGAAGGCGGAGTAGTCGTATTTCCAACTCTCGCCCTCGGAAAGCTTCATGATCCTGGTGTAAATCTGGGAGCGGCAAGGAGCATTGAAGGTCGAGTGGTTGAAGTTGTCATTCATGACGCTTTGCTCCGTTGGTCTCCATACTCCCGACCAGAAGGTGTCTCCTCCCTCATACACCGCGATATTCTCGGAAGCGAAGGCGCTGTCTCCGATGAATCTGCTCCAAGGAACCTCTGAGGGATTGGGTGTTATGGACACGTTAGTGTACCAGTTTCGTTTCTGGACATTCTTGATATAGGTTACCTCACCAGAGGGCACTTCCCCTTGGAAGATATAGGCATACTCGTCAGCGAGTTTGCCTAGACCGTGGCCGGCGACCTCATGCACGACAGTGCTGGCGAGATTGGATATGCCTCCGGTCACGCTCACATCCTTGTAAGTCACGTACGCCACGGAAGCTCCTCCAGCATAGACATTGTTGTTCTCTGGTGTATACATGTAGGTCGTGCCTCCGTCCCTGTAGCTGTTCATCAGGACTAGGACTACCACATTGTCCATTCTCGTGTCATCCTTCACGGCTTTCTTGGCGTAAGTGAGGACTTTCGTCTTGTCTCCACCGACGGCCGCTCCTGTTCCGAACACACAACTATACGCTGTTGAGCATCCGGTGAAGTATTCCTCATGCTTTGACACAGCTTCGACCATGTGGACATTGAAGCGATTCTTCAAGGACTTCATAGGCTCCACACTGAAGAAATCGTTCATGGCTTGTTTCGCCGCTTTCTCAAATGTGCCATCGGTAAGCTGGCGGTCTGAGAAAGCGTCACCTGTGATGACCAGGTCGATTCCGTTGCCGGTAGATGCCTTTTGCAGTTGCGTGACCTTTCCGTCCCTTGTGTAACTCTTTGACTCATAATGTGTCATCGAGACATTCAAGACTTTCTCAAGGTACTTTAACGCATTTTCAACATTCTTTTTCTGGTCGGAGTCAACCAGTGTGGTGTAGTCGACGGTGCCGTCAGGTCCGATGATAACTATCTGGTTGATACTGCCGTAAGGGTATATACCTTCACCGTGTATCGAATAGAACGGGGCTTCTTCGGTAGGGGTTTCATCGTACATGTGGCGGATGAAGGATTCCCATTCCGCACCGGATTTCTTCAGCTGTTCCTTGAACAAGTTGTCACGCCTGGAAAGATCCGGGGAATCCAATTGTGAGTTGTTGTCAAAATATGTGAGTACGCCAAGCCCTTTGCTCTTTCCCTTTTTGTAGAG
>ONSC01000087.1 GCA_900320365.1 uncultured Bacteroidales bacterium | reverse complement strand
ACGCGGGTTGCGGCTTACCACTTTCTGCTCTATGGCGATAGCCGGTGGAATTCCTTCGATAGACTCCACGTCAGGCTTGCTCATGCGGCCGAGGAACTGCCTGGCGTACGAGCTTAAGCTCTCGGCGAAACGCCTCTGTCCCTCCGCGAAAAGGGTATCGAATGCCAACGAGGACTTACCGGAGCCGGATATACCGGTCACGACCACGAACTTGTTCCGCGGTATCTCCAAAGTCACATCCTTCAGGTTGTTGACCTTGGCTCCCCTTATGACTATATTCCCTTCCGGCATTCTCAGATCCTGGAAATAATCCCTTTGAACAAGGCGATCATTCTAGTGGCGGCGGCATCTGCCTGACGGACAATCTCCTCTCCGTCAGTGACATAATCGGAGTCCTCATCCTCATGGGCGACATCAGTGATCACGGACACCCCGAATACCGGAATGTCAGCGTGACGGGCCACAATAACCTCAGGAGTGGTGGACATCCCCACAGCGTCGGCTCCGACGATACGCATGTACTTGTACTCGTGAGGTGTCTCATATGTAGGCCCGGTGCAGGCCAGATAGACGCCCTTCCTCAATTGTATTCCCAACTCGGCAGCCACCTCATCGGCCAGAGCTATCAGACGGTGGTCGTAAGGTCTGGTCATATCAGGAAATCTGGGGCCGAACTCGTCCAGATTGGGTCCTATCAAAGGATTAGGTATCTGATTGATATGGTCAGTTATGACCATAAGGTCTCCGATACTGAAAGAAGTGTTCACACCACCGGCGGCGTTAGAGACGAACAGATACTCTATGCCAATGACTTTCATCACCCTGATCGGCAGAGTGACAGTGTCCATGTCGTAGCCCTCGTAGTAGTGGAGACGACCTTGCATGGCTATGACGGTCTTACCGGCTAATTCGCCGACAATGAAATTGCCTTTGTGGCCGATAGCGGTCGAGACGGGAAAACCCGGAATAGTCTTGTATGGAATGGTGACAGGGTCCTTTATGTCATCAACAAGCCTTCCGAGACCGCTGCCGAGGACAATTCCAACAGTAGGCGCAAGTCCCTTTTCATCAAGTATTTCCTTGACGAAAGAGGCGGCGTTATGTATTCTTTCCGATCTTGGGTCCATGGAGACGCTCTATTTATACGACGCCACTGCCTTGATCGCGCATTTCTGGCACAACTTGGCGTCCTTTTTTGTTATCGAATACTCAGTGTCCTCGAGAAGATAGGGGTTCCCCTTAACGGATTTTCCGAGGGTAGGCTTTATCAGCGACTCAAACCAGACGCAAGCGGCTATGTAACGTCCATGCTGACGGCTGAGGTGGAATCCGTCCCTGGTCAGCTGATAGACCTTGGAATCTGCCGGAACACGGTTCTCGTTATTGAGACGGGTCTCCCTAGCCATTTGCACAGCGACTCCTGATGGAATCACCACCGGGACATTGAAATCCCCGCGAGCTCTGCTGACACAATCCACAATCGCGTCATACATCACCTTCTGGTCATGGTTGTAGTTCTTGAAAGCGCCATGGTCGGAGTTGGAGGCGTATGCCCAGGTCATATGCCAGACGATGGCTGCCTTGGGGTTCAAGGCCTCTTTACGGATAATGGACAACAGTTTGGGAGCCCAATTCTGATAAGTCTCGTAAGTGCCTGAGTTATTGGATACTTCCTGAACAGTTATTATATCCCATGGCTCGTCCTTCAAGCCGTCCAAAATGGTGGCGTTCTTGCTGACAGTGACCCACTTGTTATTGGTCGACTTGTAATAGATGTAGTCAGGAGTGCCATTCTCATATTCCTTGCAATGCCTTTCCAGGGAGCATCCGCCGATGTAGAGACGGGCAATAATGACATTGTGGATTCCGGCGGCTTCCAGCAGCCCGGGAATATACTCGGTGCCATCATCAGAGAAGCTATTCCCGACAGCGAGGATTCGCAGAGTGTCAGGATTCTGGGGTAGAGGATAATTGGCGGGCGCCACTTGCGCCAGCAAACCAGATGTCGCCAACATGGCGACCACTAAAAGCCATAACCGTCTCATCATAAAACTCTTTAATAAAAAAGGAGAGAACATCTTCGCAAAGATACGAAAAAGTTCTCTCTAATGATACATACGTCAGGCGACTACATTCCGCCCTGTCCAGCTCCAGCGACACCTGTCGCCGAAGAGCCCGCAGCCCCTGTTCCAGGCGCCTGTCCGTTGGTGTTGTTGATCACATCGTCGTTGGTGATGGACTTTCTTGTCTTCTTGACCTGGAAGCCCTGCTTTCCGAATGAATATGTCAGATTCAAGCCGACCTGCCTTATAGGCACTGTCACTTTGGACCCAGTCTCGAAATTCCCGCCGCGGGCGAAGGATTCGATAGTCATTCCTCCTTTCTCGAAGTTAGATATGAACTGCCCGGTAACCCGCAGTTTATTAGCGAGAAATCCCTTTGACAGACCAATGACCCCCATCGTGAATCCCTTGTTCCAGCCCTGCAGAGTCCATGTTTTCCCTCCAGCCATGAGGTTGGCACTCAGGAGCATATCGGCAGGAAGGGTCTGCTGGAGCCCGGCCATTATGTTCCAGTTCCATCCGTTGTTCTTCTGGGCAAGCTCATCGCTTGAGAACATGCTGTACCCGACAGAACTGTTCGTGTATATCCTCGTCTTAGGGCCCGCGGTCCAGTTGACGAATGCGGTGACGCCGGTATTGTCCTCCACGACTATATTCCCATAAGTCGTGTTCATAATCCCTTCGTCGTCATAGAAACTATAGTCAGATATTCCGCTCCCGGTGTGGCTATAACGGCCGGTGAAGCTAACTATCCATTTGGGGTTGAATGAATTAAACACCAAGCTTATGATGTCGGACCTCGCACTGGTAAGGTCGCTATTTCCGTAAGACACCACCGTCGGGGACGACCTGTTGACATAGGGATTCAGGTAAGTGATACCAGGCCTTTGGATCCTCCTGTTGTAGGTCAATCCAATGTTTCGGGTCGCGGCTATATTGTACTGAAGACTCGCGCTCGGGACAATATCCCCGAATCCTGTCTTGAAGTCTTGGCCAAATCCTTTTCCGTAACGGACTTTCTGCCAAGTGTATTCGTACCTCAATCCAGCGATGAGCGAGAACTTGCCGAAAGTCCCTGTATATTCGGAATATATGGCTCCTATGTCGTTGAAATGGTCGTAGAGCATGCTGCCTTCTGTATTGTGAATCCAGCTGTTCCCCTCGGCGAAATAGAGTTTGTCATCCGCCGAGTTGTGGCGAGCGATGTACTTCAGCCCTGAGCTAAGGGACTGCCCAGTCCCTACCGGTGTCGTGTAATCGAGCTGGAAGGTGTTCTCCTGGGAATTGTCGTCGCCATCACTCCTGCGGTCGGGAAGCTGGAACGGCATGTCTGAGAAGCGGCTGGTGTACTCAGTTTTCAGAGGAGACCCCGAATACCTGTAGGACAATGTCAAAGACCTTCCTGCGACTTCCGCGCTAGTGTGCTGATAATCAAGGCTTCCATTTATCCCGCTGGTCCTGTACTTCGTCTCCTGATCGTTGATATAGGAATATGGAGTGACACCTCCCATTGTGATTTTCGAGTTGCCTTCCGCACTCTGATAGAAACCTGTCATCCCGAAAGACCCAGACAACAGATCCCGTGGAGATATCTCATAACTTGCATTCAAGTCGGCAAACACAAACGGAGACTTCTGATTCTGAACCATTTCCGTGTTCTGGAAATCTCCACTCCCAAGATTCTTCTGGGTGGCGTCATAAGATATTCCGTTTAATTTCTGGTAGCCGCCGGCAGCGTTGACTCCCACTGTCAGTTTACCTTTCTTAGCGGTCAGATAAACCCCTCCGTTCTCACCTTTAGTCGTCACCCCGACATTGACCGAGCCATAAGCCCCATCAGCTACAGCGGAGGAAGCTCCCGCGGTGGTACCGGTGATAAGATTCAGGATTCCACCCGCACCCTCAGCATCATATTTCGCTCCTGGATTGGTGATAACCTCGATATCCTTAACGGCGCTGGCCGGCATGACCTTCAGGATTTGGGACGGATTGGAGCTGAGCATCTGGTTGGGTTTACCATCCACATAGACTTTGAAACTCGAACTTCCGTTCACTGTGATATTATCCTGTCCGTCAACCGTTACCATCGGAACCTTGCGTAGCATGTCCAAAAGCGTTCCGGTCTTTGAGTCCGGATCAGCCTCAACCTTGTAAGTCAGCTTGTTGACATCAAGTTTCACCAAGGTCTTCATCGCCTGCACAGCAGCGGCGTCAAGAGCCTGGGCATCGTCCTGCAAAAGGATTTCGCCCAAATCAAGTTCAGTCTGGCCCTCGACCTTGAATCCCTTGCTGACAGCCTTCCTGCCCATATTCTGAAGCAGCAGCATATATTCCCCATTCCCGGCGACCGTCCTCTCGAACTTGCCGAGAGAGTCGGTCACCGAATATGCCGACGGCCGGTCCTGACCATTCTTTATGAACTGCACGACCGCCCCGACCTCAGGCTGACGGGACAAGGAGTCCAGCACAGTTCCTTTCACATTGGTCTGGGCATACAATCCCGCCGACATAGCAAGTGTTAATACAAATGATACAAATCTCAGGTATCTCATATCTTTTCGCATTATTCTTTTGCAAATATAATTTAATTATTTTCTATTTTCCAAATATTATTTAATGTTTTTCATAAATTATTTAAAAATAAGTGATGAACTAAGACTGGAATCACCTAAAATGGACATTTTGTCAGACGTAAGTGCCAAATAGTCAGCAAGTTATGCCAAAATGTCCACTTTTTCAGCCTTTTTGGCACTGGTACGGGGATTGCCTTTCCTATAAGCGTCCGCCCGAAAGGACGGGGTTGAAAACAAAAGATATTAACTTAATATAGGAGGTTTTAATCATGTTACCTGTTTCAAGAAGATACAACCAGAACTGGTTGCCTAGCATTTTCAATGATTTCTTCGATGACAATTGGGTAGAGAAGGCCAACTCGACCGCCCCGGCGATCAACGTTTTAGAAAATGAGCATGGTTACGAGCTCGAGCTCGCGGCTCCAGGATTGACCAAGCAAGATTTCAAGGTCAGCCTTGACGATGAGGGAGATCTCGTGATCAATATGGAGAAAAAGGAGGAGAACAAGGACGAGAAGAAGCGCGGCCGCTACCTGAGACGCGAATTCTACCACACCAAGTTCCAGCAGACTATGCTGCTTCCTGATGACGCCGACAAAGAGAAGATCAGCGCCTCTGTCGAGAACGGTGTATTGCTGGTGAGCATACCCAAGGTTGAGCCGAAGGTTGTTCCTCAGGCCAACAAGGTTATCGAAATCAAATAAATTTGAAAAAAAATTTGCGTAGCCAGCAAATTTGACTATCTTTGCATCCGCGTTTGAAATGAACGCGGATCTTTTTTAAGTCTGGTGCGGTAGTTCAGCTTGGTTAGAATGCCGGCCTGTCACGCCGGAGGTCGAGGGTTCGAGCCCCTTCCGCACCGCAAAAAAAGCAGAGTCCTATGGCTCTGCTTTTTTTGTTTTCCGTTCGGTGCTCACAATCTCTGGTAATGTGGACAAAGAAGGCTGATAATGACCTAAATAACATGGCACCAACCATGTGTGTCTTCAGCCTCCCCGTTCTGGATAGACGTTATCATCCCGTAGAGTTTCCGTGAGACAGGACCCACCGCACCATCCGGGAAGAAACGGAAGGATTTATCCACAAAGGATTCCTCCAAGACCGGTTTGACGTCGATGTGCGAAAGTGGAGTTATCACGACCGCCGTCCCGCACCCCGCGGCTTCTTCAAAGGAAGAGAGTTCAGCAAGTGGTACAGGCCTCTTCTCGACGGCCATTCCCAAGTCCTTCGCGACCTCCTGGAGAGTCATGTTGGTGATGGATGGCAGGACGCTGTCTGATAGAGGAGTGATATATTTATTCCCTTGAATAGCGAAGAAATTGGATGACCCGAACTCATCAATGAACTCCCTCGTGGAAGAATTCAAATACAAGAGCTCAGTGTAACCTTGCTCGTGCGCGATCTTGTAGGGCATGAACGTGGCAGCGTAATTTGCTCCTATCTTGTACCTTCCAGAGCCCTTGGGGGCTGCCCGGTCGTAGTTTCCAGGTATCACGGCGGCACATGATTTCATACTTTCCCCATAGTATGATCCCACAGGAGCGCACATCACGGCGAACATGGCCTCCGGGTACGGAACCAACTGCATCTGTGGATGAATACCGATCAATAGAGGACGGACATACATCGACGCGCCGTAACCGTACGGCGGAAGAAACTCAAGGTTCTGTTTGACACATTCCTCACACATCTGGATGAACACCGACTCATCCGGGCAAGGCATACCTAGATAATTTGCGGTCATCTTCATCCTGGCCGCGTTCCGGTCCGGGCGGAACAGGGCAACGCTCCCGTCTTTGCGCCGGAAAGCTTTCAGACCCTCAAAACAAGAAATCGCGTAATGAAGGACTTGCGAAAAAGGATCAAACGTGAATGAGAATTCCTCTGTCGATTCAGGAGAGCTCCATTCCCCTTCCCTGTAAAACGCGCGCACAACAGTCCTTGTGCGATAGGCGTCAAAGCCTAGGTTTTTCCAATCAATCTGTGTCATGATTTATAGATTTTATCAGCAATCCAATTACCTACCTCAGAGGTAGACTTATTACCTCCAAGATCCTCAGTGACAACACCTTCCTCAATGGAAGCGGCCACCGCTTCACGTATAATCCTCCCCTCCTCCATAAGCCCGAAGGAGTATTCGAACATCATAGCCGCGGAAAGGATAGACGCCACTGGGTTGGCGATATTCTTCCCCGCCGCCTGTGGATACGATCCATGAATCGGCTCGAACAATGACGTGTGTTTTCCTATCGAGGCGGAGGCCAGCAACCCCATCGATCCCGACACGCAACTAGCCTCATCTGTCAGAATATCCCCGAAAGTGTTCTCTGTGACAATGACATCGAAGAACTTGGGACAGCGGATGAGCTGCATCGCGGCGTTGTCCACAAACATGTAATCCACCACCACGTCAGGATATTCCGGCTCCATTTCCTTAGCTATGGCCCGCCATAGTCTCGACGTCTCCATAATATTGGCTTTGTCCACCACTGTCAGATGTTTACGGCGCCTTCTGGCATATCCGAAAGCGAGACGGAGGATGCGATCAACCTCGAAGCGGCTATACACGCAGGTGTCGTAAGCCGTGTCCCCACCATCTTTCCTGCCTCTCTCACCGAAATACATCCCTCCGGTGAGCTCTCTCACACAAAGGAAATCAGCTCCATCGACAAGATCAGCGCGCAACGGTGATTTGTTCACGAGGGACTTGAATGTCTCGACAGGACGGAGATTGGCGTAAAGACCCAGTTTTTTCCGAATAGCCAGAAGCCCCTGTTCAGGACGTATCTTAGAGTTCGGATCATTGTCATATCTCGGGTCACCTACAGCACCGAAGAGGACAGCGTCACTTTCGAGACAGAGCTTGTGGGTCTCCTCGGGGTATGGGTCACCGAAACGATCTATGGCAGCGGCTCCCATATAACCGAAAGTGAATACCGCCTCATGGCCGAATCTGTCACAAACCGCTTCCACGGCCTTAACAGCTTGTTCCACCACCTCAGGCCCTATGCCGTCTCCAGGTAGTTTAGCGATTGATAATCTCATATCTGTGTTTTTCAAAAGTTTCTATCTTATCACTCTGCAGAAGAAGGAAATCAATGTCATCCAGAGCGTTCATCAAGCAATATTTCTTGTAGGGATTCAGGTCGAAAGACTCGCATGCTCCAGTGGCAAGATTCGTCACGGTCTGCGAAGGGACATCGACCCTCACTTTAGTGGAAGGATCATCAGCGATAGACTTGAACAGACCAGACAGAAAAGCCTCCGACACAACAACCGGCAACACGAAGTTATTAAGCTCATTGTTCTTATGAATGTCTGCGAATGAGCTGGATATCACCACCTTGAATCCGAATCCGGCTATCGCCCACGCGGCGTGCTCACGACTTGAGCCACATCCGAAATTTTTCCCCGCCACCAGAATATCGCCTTTAAAGCGCGGATCATTCATCACAAAAGATGGATCAGGCGATCCGTCAGGTCGGAAACGCCAGTCCCTGAACAGATTCTCGCCAAAAAACCTCTCATCCCTGGTTGTCGCCTTGAGGAAACGGGCCGGGATGATCTGGTCCGTATCTACGTTCTCCAGCGGGAGCGGCACGCAGGTGCTCTCGATGATGTCGAATTTCTGTTTCATAGCAGTACGCGGGGATCGGTGATGAAGCCGGTGACGGCCGCGGCGGCCGCCGTCAGCGGACTGGCGAGGAGCGTCCGGGAACCGGGGCCCTGCCGGCCCTCGAAGTTCCGGTTGCTCGTGGAAACGCAGTACTTTCCGGCGGGGACCTTGTCGGGGTTCATCGCCAGGCAGGCGGAACAGCCCGGCTGGCGGATCTCGAAGCCGGCGGCCTCGAGAATCTTGTCCAGGCCCTCCTCCTCGATCTGGCGGCGGACCTTCCAGGAGCCGGGGACGAGCCACGCCACGACGCCCGGCGCCTTCTTGCGGCCGGCGGCGATGGACGCGAACGCGCGGAAGTCCTCGATGCGCCCGTTCGTGCAGGCGCCGAGGAAAACGTAGTCGACGGGCTTGCCGAGGAGCATGTCTCCCGGACGGAAGCCCATATATTTCAAGGACTTGCAGAAGGACGCGTGGGCCTCGGCCGGAATCTCGTCCAACGTGGGCAGATAGCCCGTGATGGCCATGCCCATCCCGGGATTGGTCCCGTAGGTGAGCATCGGCGCGATTTCGGCCGCGTCGAACACGACCTCGCGGTCGAAGACGGCGTCCGTGTCGCTGCGGAGCCGCTTCCAGGCGGCGACGGCCTTGTCCCAGTCCTCCCCCTTCGGCGCGTAGTCGCGGCCCTTCAGGTAGGCGAAGGTGGTCTCGTCCGGGGCGATGAAGCCGCCGCGGGCGCCCATCTCGATGGACAGGTTGCAAAGCGTCAGGCGGCCTTCCATCGACAGGGCCCGGACGGCGGAACCGGCGTACTCCACGAAGTAGCCCGTCGCGCCGCTGGTGGTGAGCTTGCTCATCAGGAAGAGCGCCATGTCCTTGGCGGTCACGCCCTTCCCCAGTTCGCCCTCGATGCGGATCCGCATCGACTTGGGCTTCTGCTGGAGGATGCACTGCGAAGCCAGGACCATCTCCACCTCGGAGGTGCCGATGCCGAACGCCACGGCACCGACGGCGCCATGCGTGGACGTGTGCGAGTCACCGCAGACGATGGTCATGCCGGGCAGGGAAAGGCCCTTCTCCGGCCCCACGACGTGGATGATGCCGTTGTCCGGGTCCATCAGCCCGTAATGTGTGAGCCCGCACT
>ONSC01000078.1 GCA_900320365.1 uncultured Bacteroidales bacterium | reverse complement strand
CTGAATGCTGTACAGCTCCGGTGTCAAGACGTTGTCGTCCTCTTTGATGGCCTGGCCTTCGGCTGACGGCAGGGTCACAGTGAACTCGGTGAACTTCTTACGTTCGCTGGACACATTGATCTCACCTCCCAAAGTGTTGACGAGTGAGCTGACAAGGGCCAGCCCTATGCCATTCCGCTCAATTCTTCCCTCCCTTGCCTCGCTCTCGAGGTTCTCCAGGACAACGAAGCGGTCAAACACCTTCGGCAGGTCCTCAGGTTTGATTCCTTTCCCGGAGTTGGTCACTGTGAGCTTGACAGATGAGTTCTCAAGAGGAATTAGGGAAACCTTGATATTACCTTGCTCTGGGGTGTATTTGTAAGCGTTGGATACCAGATTATGGAGAATTTTCTCCACGGCTCCGTAGTCGCTGACTATCAATGTCTCCTCTTCAGGGACATCCAGTTCTATGCTTATATTCCCCGACTCTCCTTGTCCGGCGTAGCCCAGAACAAGGTCCCGGGTCATCTTGGCGATATCGAACCTGCTGTATGTCAGTGGATAGTTACCAGTGTCCACCTTCCGGAAATCCATGAGTTCCTTAATCAGACGGAGCATCCTGTCTGCGTTATCCTTGATGATGTTAACGTACTTCGCGGGCTTGCTGGACAACTGGCCTGTGTCCATAAGGCGCTCACCGGCACCGCTAATTAAGGTGAGGGGAGTGCCGAACTCATGCGCGATGTTGGTGAAGAACCTCAATTTGGCCTCGTAGGTCTCGTTCTCGTGTTGTTTGTTAAGGATCTCAAGTTCCATCTCTTGCTTGCGTCTGGCCCTTATCCTTGCGACCAGATTTATCGCATATATCGCTCCCCCGATCAGGAACGCGTAAATGAGCCATGCCCATGGAGTGTTCCACCAAGGCCTTCTTACGGTTATGGCAAGAGAGGCCGTTTTAGATCCCCATTTCTTGTCTCCATTCGTGCACCTTACCTGGAAACTGTACTTTCCATGGGGCAGATTGGTGTATGTGACTGGAGTGGCCTTGGGCTGGTGTATCCACTGATCGTCGAACCCGACGAGCCTGTAGGCATACTCACAATTGGAATTCTCGATGAATTCTATGGCAGAGAAGCTGATACTGAAGTAGTTCTCATTATGTTTCAGAACGATTTCCTCATTGGTGGGGAATAGCCTCCCGGGCTCTCTCATCAGCGAGAACCGGATGATGTGAGGATCCGGCTCGAAATCTCTCTTGGAGACCTTGAGGGGATCGAACCTGTTGAACCCGTCTACACCGCCAAACAGCAAAGTGCCGTCTGATGCCATCAAGCATGCTGAGTTGGAAAACTCGTCGCTCTGTAGGTCATCATTGCCAAAGTAATTCACGATTTCACCCGTATCAGGTGTGAGCCTTGACAGACCCAGATTGGTGCTTACCCAGATATGCCCTTCGCTATCCTTGAGGATTCCATGGATAGAGAGGTCTCTAAGGCCACTTTCGCGGTCATAGATCTTCGAGGAGAGAATTCCTGATTCGTCTCTTGTGATATGTCGAAGACCAAAGCCACCTGTTCCGATCCACAAGGAATAGTCATTCTCTAAATAGAGACATAGCACAGTCTCCTCGCAAAGCTGGCGATCCATGAAAGACTCGCTCTTGATGTCGAAGACAAGGCAGCCCTCTGAAAGTGTACCTACGATAAGTTTACCATCGTTAGTCGGGATGATGTCTGTGACTGATTTCGCCGAGAAATGGTCAGGATCATCTGAGTACCAATAATCCAACCCTGTTTTGATGTAGTTGCCCCCAGGCCCTTTTCTCGCCTTGAGTCTCGCTATTCCGTGCTCAAAGGCACCCAAGTACTGGCCTATGAATATATCTCCCCCAAGAGCCTTCTCAAACACATAAACTTTCTCATTGCTCAGTCCCTCGCCTTTACCGTATGTCTTTGATGAGCCGTCTGGTCTCAAGAGATAGAATCCGTTGCCTTCGGTACCGACAAGTAATTCTCCTTCAGGCATTTCCATAAATGATGAGACATTAGCGACCCTATCTCCGGTAATATCTTTGTTGAGAAACAGATTCATCCCAGAGGAATCGTCCCAAATGGCCAAAAGGCCTCCTCCGTTAACTCCAGCCCAAAGAATTCCCTCTGTACCGTAATGCAGGCAGCCGACATTCTTTCCCGTGAGTGCTGTGATTTCCTTTAAGGAACCATCATGGAGATTGACCTCGTATGACTTTGAATCCCTATATGAAATCGAAGCCACATCGCCTTTGGAGGCACCTGTGGCATATATCCCGGCAGGAATGTCAAATATTTTTGTGACAGTCTCGGAAGCCTCATCCCAGATGTGCAGTTTGCCTTCAGGAGTCACCAGTCCGATCCCTTGATCTAATTTGAATATGCCTGAGACAATACCGCGTCCAAGAATGAATTCGGAGGATACGACAGTGATCCCTTCAGGTCCGGACACATATCGAATCAGGGATGTGACCCCGGAATTCTCCCGCACCATCAACCTGCCCTCGCCGACACAAAGCAACTCCGCTATCTGCCCGGTGTTGACATCCTTGATGTTGATAGGAACCATCTCACCTCTTTCCTCATTGAAGTGACATATCCCCCAATTCTGCAAGGTGCAGAAAACAGAACCATTTCCGGAAACCGCCAGCAGAAAGGCATCAACGCTCTGCTGCACTTTATCATATCCGAGTTTGAACGAATCGCACTCTCCGGTGAGCAAGTTAATCCTGTTTATTCCGCTATGATTACATATCCAATACACCCCATTGCCAGCCTCGAAAACACTTCTGGTAGTCCCGAAAAAAGTACCTAATTTGTTGTCGACAGACTCGAAAGATCCACCGTCAAACCTGCTGACACCATCCCATGTGCATATCCAGAGGATACCCTCTGAATCTTGCGTTATGAATCTGGGTGAACTGTCGGCGAGACCGTCTTTGATCGTGTATGAGCGTACTCTCTCGATGGCCTGGCTGGAAATAGCCGCCATAATCGCCAATATGGACGAGGCTAAGGCTTTGGTGAGTCTCATTGGATGATTTTGTCTATAGGATACCAGAAGAACCTCGGACGGTAGCTCTCCACATTCGTGAATTGCTCCGAGAATTCATTTGTATTGACATTGAATGAGACCAGGAGTTTCCCGTCCTTCTCGAATTGCGGATGTCCCATCGCATTGTAAGTGAACCAGTTCTGGTTACCAAGATAGGGCGTCTTGAATATTTGTCTCACATTGTGCCATGGCCCCTGGGGAGTGTCGGAGACGGCAGTGAATATCCTTCCGTCACCCAGCATCTTGTGCTGGCTTAGAAGCACATATTTGTCCCTCAGTTTGAACACGTTGAACTGGGAGGAGACAGGGAAAGTCGACAGTCCCATAAGCGGGGCCGCCTTGGAGCTGTCTTTGCTCCAGTCTGAACCAGTGTAATACTCCCATTCCGTTCCCAGATTCTCAACGGTCGTCCTTGCGCAAAGCACCTGCGAGACCACGTTGAAAGGGTCTTGGTTTGCCTTCTCGTATTGAGCGTAGACATAAACCTTCCCACCGTCGTAGAGGGCTGCAGCTCCATAAACCGCCTCAGGAGTCCCCGTGTAAGGTATCCTGTAGTCTTTAATCAGTTTTATCTCAGGAAGACTGTATTCCAGCACGTGCGTCTCCAGGTATTTGAACCCCCAGGCACCCGCACTTGCCTGATACATCACGAATTGGAATATGTACAACGTGTTGCCCACCACGAAGCCGTGGCCAGGCCAGTACCATCTCTGCTCGTCGGGAAATCCGGGAGGAATGGCGGCTGAATGGTCGCTTCCGGTGGTGATGGCGCTCACCTTGCCGTTGTTGTACACTTGATAGGTGTTCCTGAACATGTGGTCGCTCGTGCTCCTTTGCCCCGATGTCACCTTCCCGGTGTAAGAGTCTCCCATCAGGAATATGCTTCTGCCATCAGGCAGGGCGATTGAGTACATGCCGTCACCCGCAGTCACACCGGCATCATCCTGGATTATCTTTTTTGCGATCTCGTTGTCCAAGGTAATCGTCTGTTCATCGTTATCGTTCCCTTCTCCCCTGGATAACCCTCTTTTCCCGCAGGAGCATATGACGGCGAGAAAAACCATGCTGACAAGAGAAACTCTTATTCCTCTTAATAACTTGATTTCCATTATGATTTGATTATAACTGTCGCAATATAACCAATTATATTGATGAAAACACATTCAAGGTCTGGCCATCGGGCTTATATTATACTCTTTTTGCGGTATAGTATAACTTTATGAGCCCATTCTTAAGTAGTTTTGTCAAAAACGAGAACGAAATGAGACGATTTCTGGCGACTGTGTCGCTGTTCCTCCTGGCTTTGCCACTCACTTTTTCACAATCTTTGATTCCGGTTTTCAAGGCTGGTGACCGGGTGGCGCTGGTAGGGGACAGCATCACCCATGGGGGACATTACCATTCCTACATCTGGCTGTATTACATGACCCGTTTCCCTGACATGCCCTTGACGATAATGAACAGGGGCGTCGGTGGCGACGAGGCGAGGAGTATCCTTGATCGTTGGGATTGGGATGTGTTGAAGGAGAATCCGACTTACATCACCCTGACTTTCGGAATGAACGACACCGGATACTGGGGAGTCTATGACAAGGAGGATGTGGAGACGCTTTCCCAAGAGAAGGTGAACCGGTCGCTGGAGTACTTCTCAAAGATAACCTCAAGGCTTGAGGAACTGCCCTCGGATGTGAAGATTGTCATGATAGGAGGCTCACCTTATGATGAGACCTCTACGTTCAACAATGCGGTGCTTCCTGGCAAGAACACTGCGATACAGAAAATCATCTCCGGCCAGGAATCAACCGCCCGTGAGCGTGGGTGGGGCTTCGTGGACTTGAACAAACCGATGTTGGCTCTTGCCGCCAAGGCGCAGTCTACCGATCCCGCATATTCTTTCTGTCCCCAGGACAGGATACATCCGGATAAAGATGGCCAGATGGTCATGGCGTACCTGTTTCTCAAGGCTCAAGGATTGGCAGGGAAAAAGGTCGCCGGGATAGACATAGACGCTTCTAAGAAGAAAGTCCTGGAGGCTGATAACTGTAAGATCACGAATATCACAAAATCAGGCGGGAATATTTCCTTCGACTATCTCGCCGGAGCTCTTCCTTACCCGTGCGATTCTGTCTCTGAGCACGGTTGGGGGAATATCCACTCCCAGCGGGATGCTTTGGCGATAATCCCTTTCACTGAGGAATTCAACCAGGAGACATTGAGGGTCAGGAGACTTGCTGAGGGCAATTACAGGCTTTTGATAGACGGCCAAAGCGTCGCCGAGTTCACTTCGTCTGATCTGTCTGCTGGAATCAATATGGCCGAGTTGACCAACACACCCCAGTATCGTCAGGCTTCCGCTGTCATGTACCTCAATGAGGAGCGTTTCGAGAATGACAAGCGCCTTAGGGAATATGTCTGGATGGAGTCTAACATGTTCGGCGGTACGGATCAGATGTTCAAGGATGACTGGAAGTCCTTAGAAATGGTTGAGGCCGAGGCTAAGAAAAATCCCTTTGTGGGATATTCCGCATATTGGTTCAGGAAGAGTTCCATTCCCGAGGTTAGGGAGACATGGGAGAAACTGTCATCGGATCTGGTCGAACGGATCTACACAATTAATAAGCCTGTGACCAGGAGAATAACATTGGAGAAGATATGATGCTAGCGAGGTTTTATTCAGCTTTCACGGCAGTTTTGGCAGCTGTTTGTGTGACGATTTCTGTAAATGCCCAGGACAGGATGTATTTCGTGGATGGCTTTCATGGCGGTGTTTATGGCCACTATCCGTTGAAGACCTACACTGATTACATGGCAGACCAGTTGGAGGCCCATCCTGAATGGAGCATCTGCCTTGAGATTGAGCCGGAGACATGGGATTCCGTGGCTGTACACAATCCCGGAGGCCTGGAAAGGCTCAAGGCACTTGCCATGACACCTCGGGTGGAGTTCACCAACCCTTCGTATGCCCAGTCGTATATGTACACCATCTCCGGTGAAAGCATAATCCGCCAGTTCCGTTACGGAATGGATAAGGTGTGGACGCATTTTCCTCAGGCTGAGTTCCTTACCTATGCGGTTGAGGAGCCTTGCTTCACTTCGGCTCTACCGATGGTTCTAAGCCAGCTCGGTTTCAAGTACGCCTCCATCAAATGTCCAAACACTTGTTGGGGTGGCTACTCCGCCGGATTCGGCAATGGAGTTGTGGAGTGGACTTCCGCTGATGGCAGCCATATCCTAGCCGTACCGAGATATTCTTTCGAGAAACTGGGTAAGAATGTCTGGGAAACCGAGGCTAACGGACGTTATCCCGGTTATATTGTTGATTGTGAGGCGGCCGGAGTCCAGCGGCCGGTCGGAATGTGTTTCCAAGATGCGGGCTGGACAAACGGGCCATGGCTCGACTATGGTGGAGCCTCTCATCCTGGTGTCAGCTACCTGACTTGGAGACAGTATTTTGAGGGAGAGCCCGATGGTGCTGTCCATGATGTCTACCATATGTCTCAGGAAGATGTCCTGGGAGGGCTTGTATGGGGCTCTCAGATACTTCAGAGACTTGCCCGACAGGTCCGTGGAGCTGAAAACGAGATTGTGATGACAGAGAAGACAGGAGCGCTTCTCGGCCTTTCCACTGGACAAAGGCTTGACCAGTCCCTTATTGACGAGGCTTGGCGTACTCTTCTGCTTTCTCAGCACCACGATTGCTGGATTGTACCTTACAATAGGCTCAACAAAAGGGGGAACTGGGCTGAGAATGTTGCCCTTTGGACCGGGGCCTCGTTGGATAATTGTGGGGGGGCTATATCCCGTATGCTTGCGGTAGATGGGATCGATGGATCCTCATTAAGGCAGTTTGGAGTTGTGAATACGGCTGCCTTCCCTCGCCAGGAGACGGTCAGGGCTGATATTCCAGAAGGATGGCCCGAGGCCTTCAGAATCACTGGACCGGATGGCGCGGCAGTCCCTTATATCGTTGAAGGCGGGAAAGCCGTTTTCAAGGCTTCCGCTCCCGCACTCGGAATCGCGTCATACACCTTCAGCCGCCAGGGGAAGAGCACTCTGGTCACGCCAATAGTCAAGACCAGTGGAGCCTCAGACGGTCCCGTGAAGGTCAATGTGGGTGCTTATATCCTTACATTCTCTCCGTCTGACGGTGGTGTGATCACTAGCCTCAGGTCCAAGGATGGCGTTGAATATGTCGACTTAAGATCCGGTCAGGCGCTTGGCCAATTGGCGGGATGGTTCATGGACGATGGCTGTTGGCATTCCTCGACGGATGAGCCCGCTACCGTGGAAGTGAGCCGTGCGGATGGTATATTGACAAAGATAACTGTCCGTGGGACAATAGCTTCCGTGCCATTTTCGCAGATAATCACCGTAGGCGATGGGAGCCGGAGGATCGATTTCGACCTTAAGATAGACTGGAAAGAAAATAAAAGGATAGGAAAGTTCGCCCAGAAGGATGCCTACAATAACCGCCATAGGGCGTTCTACGATTCCCGTTACGACCTGAATGTTTTGTTCCCTGTCACCTGCGAGAATCCGACATTGTTCAAAGACGCTCCTTTTGACGTGTGCGAGAGTGCGCTTGAGAACACTTATTTCGACATGTGGGATGATATCAAACACAATGTTATCCTCGATTGGGTGGACTTGTGCGGCAAGAATGGCAAGAGTCTGGCACTTCTCTCGGACCACACTACTTCCTACACCTATGGTCCCGATTTCCCTCTTGCGCTTACGGTCCAGTTCTCCGGAAACGGGCTTTGGGGAAGAAACTACAGCATCACACGTCCCACTGAGATGAGGTTCGCCATTGTGCCTCATGCCGGGAAGTGGGATGAAGCGGGAATCCAGGAAGAGAACCAGTCCTGGAACGAGCCGCTCCGAGCGATTCCAGGGGCTGGCCCAAGGCCAGGACTCATGGATCTTGGAGGCACAGGATTGTTGCTCAGTGCTCTCCAGGCCTCGGAAGAAGGTTACCTGCTCAGGCTATATAACGCTGAAGGTGACTCATCTCCTCGTAAGATAAGGTTGGGGATACCCGCTGCAAGTGTCCGTGAGGTGAATCTCCTCGGCCAGGAAATAGCCACACCTTCCTTCAGAGATAGCCAGGATGGCATCATTATGGAAGTGGCCATTCCCAGATTCGGAATAAAGACATTCAAGATAAACAAATAATGAGAAAGCCTCTTTTCCTAATGGCTTTGGTCTCACTGGCGCTCGTTTCATGCGTCGGGAACCAATCTGAAGACCTGACCTGCTATGTCAACCCATTCATCGGTGCCAGCACCAATACTGACGCCGCTGGCGTGTACCACGGACTCGGAAAAACCTTCCCGGGGGCTACGACTCCTTTCGGGATGGTCCAGGTGAGCCCTAACACAATCACCGGTGGTGACAATGGACCTGGTTATAGCTATGAGATGAAAACTATCGAGGGATTCGCGATGACCCAGATGAGCGGAATAGGCTGGTATGGGGATCTCGGTAATTTCCTCGTGATGCCCACGACCGGGCCACTTCAGAAGATCGCCGGTAAAGAGGACGGGAGTATAGAGGGTTGGAGGTCGGCCTATGACAAGGCCACCGAGACCGCCTCACCTGGGTACTATTCAGTCATGCTTACAGACTACGATGTCAAGGTTGAGTGCTCAGCGACACCACGGTGTGGAATTCTCAGATTCACTTGGCCGGAGAGCGGTTTATCCAGGGTCCAGGTTGATCTGGCCAGGAGGGTAGGAGGAACCTCTGAAGAGCAGAGTGTCAAGATAGTTGGTGACCGAGCGATTGAAGGCTGGATGCGGTGCACTCCTGAGACAGGTGGCTGGGGCAACGGCGACGGTCATGCTTTATATACAGTTTATTTCTATGCCGAGTTCAATAAACCCTTCACTAAAAAGGGTTTCTGGACAGCTGACATTCCTGATGACTGGACCCGTAAAAGGGAGGAAGTGACTAGCGTTCCGTATCTGGAAAGGGTCGCTGAGGCTTCCGTGGTGACTGACGCTTCAGAGATTTCCGGAAAGCACATAGGCTTTTTCACTGAGTTCCCGACGAAAGAAGGGGAGGAGACCCTCCTGAAGGTCGGTCTATCTTTTGTCGATCTTGAGGGGGCCAGGAAGAATTTTGAGGCCGAGATCGCCGGGAAGGATTTCGCCACTGTACGTACCGAGGCCAAGGGTGCGTGGAACGATGCATTGTCCAAGATCAAGGTTAAAGGCGGTACCGACGCGGACAAGGTGGTCTTCTATACCGCATTGTATCACACGATGATAGACCCGAGACTGTACTCCGATGTGGACGGCCGATATGATGGAGGCGATCATAAGCCACATGCCGCAGAAGGCTCCTTCAGCAAAAGGACTATATTCAGTGGCTGGGATGTGTTCCGTAGCCAGATGCCGCTCCAGACCATTATCAACCCGAAGGTGGTTGATGACATGATCGCGTCCCTGGTGACCATGGCCGAGGAGAGCGGTGAGGAATACCTTGAGCGATGGGAATTCCTGAACGCTTATTCTGGGTGTATGCTTGGAAATCCAGCTGCTCCAGTCATCGCCGACGCCTATGTCAAAGGAATACGGAATTACGATGTCAGCAAGGCTCTGCGTTATGCGGTCAACTCATCGGAAAAATTCGGCAATTATCCTTTGGGTTGGGTTCCTGATGGAGCGTCAATTTCCGAGACCCTTGAACACGCCTATGCCGATTGGGCCATAGGAAAAATAGCGGAAGCTGCTGGTGACCAGGCTTTGGCTAAGGAATATTATTCAAGGGCACAGGCTTACCGTAATGTGTTCGATCCTCAAGTGGGCTGGTTCAGGCCCCGCGAAGCGGACGGCTCCTGGGGGCCTTGGCCGGAAAACGCCCGTGTCACAGAGGGCTTGGGGTGTGTGGAGAGCAACCCCTATCAGCAGGGCTGGTTTGTCCCTCATGATATTCCCGGAATGGTTGAGCTTATGGGTGGGAAAGACAAGGTAGTCAAGGATCTTGAGAACTTCTTTGAGAACACTCCGGACAACATGATGTGGAATCAGTACTACAATCACGCCAATGAGCCCGTCCACCATGTTCCCTTCCTTTTCAATGCCTTGGGTAGGCCTTGGGAGACCCAGAAGTGGACTCGCTTCATCTGTTCTCACGCATATTCAGAGAATCCCATGACAGGGCTTGTCGGGAATGATGATGTCGGACAGATGTCAGCTTGGTATGTCCTCGCTTCCGCTGGAATACATCCGCTTTGCCCTGGCGATGGCAAGATGCAGGTCACAAGTCCTGTGTTCGACGAGGTCACTTTCTTGACAGACCCTTCATACGCATCTGGGAAACCATTTGTTATCAAGGCTTTGGATAATAGTCCGGAGAACATTTACATTCAATCGGCCACCTTGGACGGTAAGCCGCTAGAGAAGCCTTGGCTGGATTTCTCCGCCATCGCCGCAGGTGGTGTTCTTGAACTCAGGATGGGCCCCGAGCCTTCTTCTTGGGGGATTGCAGACTGATTGGTCAGACTTTCACCTTATTCCAATGAGGTCCGAAGCGGTCGAAAGCCGCGCGGTCCAGACTCTCCCTATCATCTGGATGGGCTATTGAGATCAATAATTTAGCCCTTTCCTGGAGTGATCTACCACGGAGATTCACAGCTCCAAATTCGGTGACAATCCAGTGGACATCAGCCCTTGGGGTAACAACGCCTGCGCCTGGGGCGAGGGTCGGGACAATCTTGGACTTTCCTTTCTTTGTCCTTGAAGCTAACGCGATCATGGATACACCTTCCTCCGACATGGCGGCGCCCCTGACGAAATCAAGCTGGCCACCTGTGCCGGAGAATATCCTGGTCCCGATTGAGTCGGCGCAAACCTGGCCGGTAAGATCGACCTCGGTAGCCGAGTTAATGGATGTAACCCGAGGGTTGCGGGAAATATTCCAAGGATCGTTCACATAACCGATCTCCCTCATCAGGACATCGGGGTTTCGGTTTATGAAAGAATAGACCTCGGATGATCCTAGAAGGAATGACGCCACGATCTTCCCTTGATCAATCTTCTTGTTGCGGCCGGTGATCACTCCGCTCTTAATGAGACCTAGAACACCGTCAGCGAACATCTCAGTGTGAATTCCCAAATCCTTATGACCTCCGAGTTGGGCCGCCAATGCGTTTGGAAGGCTGCCTATACCCATCTGGAGGCAGGCTCCGTCACGGACGAGCTCCGCACAATTCTTCCCGATAAGTATGTCTGTCTCAGAAGGTTCTGTATATTCTTTAGTGAAAAGGGGAGTGTCGTCACTTACAAGATAGTCGAAAGAGCTCAAAGGGATCAGTTCCCCGTATGCGAAAGGTACATTGGGGTTGACCACGGCGATCTTGACCCTGGCTGACTCTATGGCCGCAGGGGAACAATCCACGGATGTTCCTAGTGAGACCATTCCATTCTCGTCAGGCGGTGAGACCTGAACCAAGGCGGCTCCCAGTTTGATGTCACCCCTCCTGTACATCCTCTGTGTGTCCACAAGATGGGCGGGAAGGTAGTCCGCGAAGCCGGCGTCAACGTTCGCCCGGACATTAGGCCCTACGAAGAAGCCTTGCTCGAAAAATATCCCCGAATACTTAGGGTCTGAGTAAGGCGCAGGCCCCTCGGTGTGGAAATGATGGAAATGAAGATCCTCCACCTCTCCGGCGTCAGCCCTTCTTACCAAGGCGTCGATCAGGACATGTGGCACACTCGCCACACTTCCGAGATGGATATGGTCGCCAGATTTGATAGCGCTGACAGCCTCGTCGGCCGAGACATAATGGATTCCTTTCATTCAAGTCCGTTTATCTTGACAAAGATAAAAAGAAAAATCTCTAAATTCGCGCTTATGCTTAATAAAGAAAAGAAACTGGAGGCGTTCGAGAGGGCGCTGGATGTCATGGACCGTCTGAGGGCTGAATGCCCATGGAACCATGCTCAGACTATAGACACTCTGAGACCGATGACTATCGAAGAGGTCTACGAGCTCAGTGACGCTGTCCTTAAGAAAGATGAGAAGGCTCTTGAGAAAGAGCTCGGAGACGTGTTCCTCCACGTGATCTTCTATGCCAAGATAGCTGAGGAGGAAGGACGCTATGACATCGC
>ONSC01000129.1 GCA_900320365.1 uncultured Bacteroidales bacterium | reverse complement strand
TGATGACAGGTTTCAAACATATTCTCACTTTCTCGTTGCTGTTGCTGGTGAGTCTCAATGTGGGCGCCCAGGTTGACAGGAAGGAGGTCCGTTCCGGAAATCGCAAGTTCGCGAAGGGTAATTGGCAGGAAAGCGAGATTGACTACAGGAAGGCTCTGGTGAAAGATACCACCTCTTTCGCGGCAGCATACAATCTGGCGGGGGCGTTATATCGTCAAGATAATTTCGAGGAAGCCGGTAAGGCTCTTGATAAGTTGAAAGAGGTTGCCGCTGATAATGATTATGCTGCTGATTATTATTACAATCTCGGTAATGTGGCTGTTCAGAAAAAAGACTGGGCGGGAGCTGTGGACGCTTATAAGCAATCGCTTCTGAGGAGGCCTGAGGACGTGGATGCCAAGGAGAATTACGCCTACGCTAAGCTTATGCTTCAGAAAGATGGCGGCGGAGGCGGTGGAGGTGGCGACCAGAATCAGGATCAGAACCAAGACCAGAATCAGAACCAGGATAACCAGAATCAAGATAACCAGGACCAGAACCAGCAGAATCAAGATCAAAACCAGGATCAAGGTCAGGGTCAGGGAGATGCCAAGATATCGCCACAGCAAGCCCAACAGATGTTGAATGCGATCCAGGCTCGTGAGAAGGAGACCCAGGACAAGGTCAATAAGGAGAAGGCCGCTGTCTTGAAATCCCGCCAAAAGGATAAGAATTGGTAGTGATGAAGAGATTATTCCACATATTAGCCCTCGTGGCCCTATCGCTTCCCGCTTTCGCTCAAAACGCCATCAAGGTTGAGGCTCCGAATGTCGTTGGTGCGGATGAGAGGTTCAATGTGACTTTCATTATCGAGGGAGAGAAGAGCCCTTCCGACTTCTCATGGTCGCAAGGAGATGATTTCCAATTGGTTTGGGGACCTCAGAAGGGTACCTCAACAAGCATACAGGTCATAAACGGCAAGAGGACTTCCTCTCATCAGACCACCTTCACGTATATCCTTCTGCCGAAGGCTACGGGTACTTTCCAGATCCCGGCGGCTACGGCGACATTATCCGGTGAGAAGATATCATCGTCCCAGATTTCAATCCAGGTTGTCACCGACCGGGATTCCCAGGCTTCATCTTCATCCCAAGGGTCTTCCAAAAGCGGCTCAAGTGAGTCACGCCAAAAAGCGGCCTCTGGTGAGATCCCTGCCGACGATCTTTTCATGAGATTGTCACTAAACCGTTCGGAGGTCTATCTCGGGGAACCTGTTACAGCGACCTTGAAGCTTTACCAGAGAGTGAATATCGCTGGTTTCGAGAATGCTAAGTTCCCGTCATTCAATGGTTTCTGGAGTCAGGAGACTTATTCTCCCACTAACATCGAGTTCAAGCGGGAGAGTTTCGACGACAAGATTTACAACACCGCTGTGTTGAGGTCTTACGTCTTGATCCCTCAGCAATCGGGTACTATCAACATCGATCCGGCCGAGCTTGTATGCCTGGTCAATGTGAGAGTGAACACTGGCACTTCCAACAGTATATTTGACAGTTTCTTTCAGGATGAGACCCGCACAATCCGCAAAAGGGTGGTGACGTCACCCCTGAAAGTGAAGGTCAAACCTCTTCCCGCAGGCCAGCCGGCATCATTCGGGGGAGGTGTCGGAAGTTTCGGGATATCCTCACGGCTTTCCTCGGATGACCTGAAAACACATGATGCCGGGTCACTTGTCATAACCATCTCCGGTCGTGGAAACGTATCTCTTCTTGAGGAGCCTAAGGTCAGTTTCCCTCCGGATTTCGAGGTTTATGACACCAAATCCACGGAGAACACAGACAAAAGCAACGGTGGCACCTCCGGGAGCAAATCGTTCGAGTTCCCGTTCATCCCTCGCAGCGCCGGTGATTTCACGATTCCTCCTGTTGAGTATTCATACTTTGACATCAACTCCGGCAAATATGTCACTCTCCGCACTGATCCGCTCCACATAAAGGTGAGCAAGGGAAAAGGATCTGAGTCTTCTGGCCCGGTGACTGTGACTCCTGGAGTGGAGAGACGTGATGTCAAGAGTCTCGCTGATGACATCCGTTTCATCTCGACTAAGAAGCCGTCTCTGACTAAGGAAGGCTATTTCTTCCTTGGTTCCACTCCTTTCCTGATCATCTTGGGGCTCATAATCGCCGCCGCGGTGGCTATATGGCTCGCGATGCGGAAGGCCGCCGCGATGAGGGCCGATGTCGCTATGACCAAGAACCGCAGGGCGACGAAGATGGCTAAGGCACGCCTGAAGCAGGCGGGTGATTTCCTCAGCAAGAATCTCTACACCGCCTTCTACGAGGAATTGCATAAGGCGTTGATCGGTTTCATCTCAGATAAGCTGAATATGGATATGACAGATATCAGTGGAGAGAATATCGCCTCCGCATTGCTCGAGGGAGGCGTGTCCAAGGAAGACACGGACGCTTTCACCGGCCTTCTCGAGGCTTGTGAGTTCGCCAGATATTCTCCCGATGCCGGACATGAGGCGATGAATGCCCATTATGAGACCGCCATCAAGGTCATCACCGCTATAGATTCCAGTCTTAAGGGCGTGAAATCCAAGGGGAGAGGAGTCTCCGCAGTTGTGGCTCTGCTAATCGCCACTTCATTGTCTCTCAATTCATTCGCCCAGGATCAGATGGTCGTTGCCCAGGTCGATACCACCGCTGCCCAAACTCAAAATACCGCTCCATCAAGTGAGTCGGATCTTTGGCAAGAGGGAGTCGCGGCATATTCGGACAGCCGTTTCAAGGATGCCGTCGACTCTTGGGAATCAATCGTCGCCACTGGAGTTGCCTCACCTGAACTCTATTGCAATATAGGTGACGCTTATTTCAAGCAGGGCAATTACCCGAAGGCCATATTGAACTACGAGCGTGCCTTGAAGCTTGATCCTTCTTTCTCGGATGCCCGATACAACCTTGATTTCGCCCAAAGTTTCACCCAGGACAAGATTGAGGCTGTGCCTGAGTTTATTCTCGAGAGTGTGGGAAGGAAAATGTGCTACACCATGGGATCTGACACATGGGCGGTTCTATTCCTTGTGTTCCTTGCCCTGACTGCCGCCTGCATACTGGTTTTCCGGCTTGCTTCATCAACCGGAAAGCGCAGGACGGGGTTCTATTGCGGAATAGTTTTCCTGCTTCTGTCCCTGCTTTGCCTTGAGTTCTCTGCGTGGCAGAAAAGGGATTACGGCAAGAAAGACAGTGCGATTGTCATGCTTCCGGTATCCTCAGTGAAGAGCTCGCCGTCGAGTGGCAAAGACCTGTTCGTCATTCATGAGGGCACAAAGGTCAAGATTCTGGACAATGTCGGTGACTGGCAAAATATAGCCCTGGCGGATGGCCGTCAGGGCTGGATCGAGTCTTCCGCGATCGAGATTATCTAGTTTACTCCCACTCGATTGTGGAGACTGGCTTGTCGGAATAATCCCAGAGCACCCTGTTGACGCCGGGTACCTCGGCGATGATCCTGTCCCTGATGGTCCGGAGAATACTCCATGGAATCTCCACGGATTTGGCTGTGACCGCATCTTTGGTGTCTACCGCGCGAATCACCGCGGCCCATCCCATATAGCGTTTGCCGTCCTTGATTCCAGTTGACTTCACATCAGGAATAGCCACGAAATACTGCCAAGGAGTAGGGTCCATCTTGCCGATCTCTTCACGGACAATGGCATCAGCTTCACGGACAGCCTCAAGTCTGTCACGGGTGATTGCTCCAACGCATCTAACGCCCAATCCCGGGCCCGGGAACGGCTGGCGATAGACCATGTTGTCAGGAAGACCCAGGGCTTTGCCCACAACTCTGACCTCGTCTTTGTACAGGAGCTTCACTGGTTCGACCAACTCGAAATTGAATTCCTCAGGCATCCCGCCGACATTGTGATGGGCCTTGATGCCATCCCTGGACTCCAAAATATCCGGATATATGGTTCCCTGGGCGAGGAACTCGATACCCTCCAGCTTCGAGGCTTCCTCAGCGAAGACGTCAATGAACTCTTTGCCGATTATCTTTCTCTTGGTCTCAGGATCTTCCACTCCGGCGAGTTTGTCCAGAAACCTGTCAGTGACGTCCACATAGATCAG
This sequence comes from uncultured Bacteroidales bacterium, assembly GCA_900320365.1. Classification (GTDB taxonomy): domain Bacteria; phylum Bacteroidota; class Bacteroidia; order Bacteroidales; family UBA932; genus Cryptobacteroides. Next base: position 2,700 of record ONSC01000129.1, on the reverse strand, counting down.
GTTGGCGCCCAATTCTTCCTTGAAAACCTTGATCACCTGCTCCGGTTCACCCTTTCTAAGAAGCCCGTGGTTGACATGCACACAGATCAGCTGGTCCCCGATAGCCTTGATAAGCAATGCGGCCACCACAGAAGAGTCGACACCTCCTGAGAGAGCCAAAAGGACTTTCTTGTCCCCCACCTGCTTCCTCACCGCTGCGATTTGCTCATCAATAAAGGCTTGCGCCAATTCCGGAGTAGTGATTCTCTCCATCGTTTCCGGTCTGACATTTGGATCCATTTTGTTTCCTCCTAATTATTGGTTTATATTTAAATATCTCTCGTTATAAAGTCTGTCCTCCAATGAATTCCCTCAGGATGGAAGTCGGAGGGATGGCAGCGATCTCTGATGGCTGAAGGGCCACTATGTAGTCCAGGAATTTCAGCAGCCTGACGGTCTCAGTGTAGGCTGGTGAGCTCGGCGAGATACGCCTCAAAAGCGGCTCGGCATAGTATTTCAGCAGCGGCAGCTCAAAGATGACTCCTGAATTGAACAGGAAATCGGCGTTCTCCTGGAAGGGGAAAATGTTGCGCATCTCCCCGCGGCGGACACTGTTCCATCTCAGCAGGGTCTCCTCAGGGGTGGTGTTCCTGACACGGTTGTCCCTGACCATCCTACGTAGCAACCTGTTGTCTGAAGTCGACAGGTTGCTGTTCTCATCGAGATTAAGGGATGTCATGGCGGAGACATATATCCTGAATATTCTGGAATTGTCAACCGCTGAGGTCATCTCCGGGTTGAGAGCGTGGATGCCCTCCATTATCAAGATGTCCTTCTCCTCAAGGTGAAGCCTGTTGCCGACATAGGTCCTCCTTCCCAAACCGAAATTATACTTCGGGATCTCGACTTCTTTTCCCGCTAGCAGGTCATTGAGTTGGCTGTTCAGCAGCTCCAGATCCATGGCGTGGAGCGACTCGAAGTCAAGCTTACCGTCCTCGTCGAGAGGGGTCTTGTCCCTATCCACGAAATAATTATCCAGCTCAATCACTTTGGGCTTGAGCCCCAGCACCTTACACTGGAGGGCCACCCTTAGGGAGGATGAGGTCTTCCCGCTTGAGGAAGGCCCGGCTATCATGACTATCCGCTTCTCGAACCGGTTCTCGTAGATTTTGTCGGCGATCTTGGAATAATTTCTCTCGTGCAGAGCCTCGGCCAGGTTGATGATCTCTACGGCCCTTCCATCCTTGATCGCGGAGTTCAGGGTGCCGACGCTCTCAATCCCGATGATTGAGCACCAGTCTGAATATTCCTTCAATGTCGCCGCTATCTTAGTGTGGCGCTTCATCGGCATGACCTTGCTGAAATCGGTCATTTTAGGCCCTTGGAGGCAGAATCCGTCTCCAATCCCGGTGATGTCGAAAGTCTTCAGGAATCCCGTCGAGGGGATGAGCGGCCCGTGGAAAGAATCAGCGTTGCCATCGAGATAGTACACGCTGCAAGTGAAGGTGCCGACGCTTTTCTGGAGGCTTGCCTTGTGGGGTTGGTTATTCTTTATGAATATATCCTGGGCTTCCTCAGAGAACATCTTGACTTTCTTGTAAGGGAGGTCTTTGGAGATTATCTCCCTCATCTTGGCTTTGATGGCGTCGATTTCGTCATCAGTGACAAAATGGACTTTCGCCCTACCATCCTCCTGTTTCCCTAACTCGTGGAGTTCGCAATATAGTCCACTTGGCAGGGAATGGTCCACGACAAGTACTTTGTCGGGGTGCAAGGCTCTTACGGCGTTCTGAAGCACGAAACAAAGGGAACGGAGATAACACCTCCTGCCGTCGGGGTGGTTGAAGCCGATAAACTCAACCTGGTGGAAGAGCATAGGCCTGTAATCCAGTTCTTTGAGTTTATTGTCCACCAGGGCGGCCAAGACGTCGAGCTTCTGTCCGGTCTTGGGATCGGTGACGGTTTTGCACCATTTGCGTGAGAGATCTCCCAAAGTCCCACCGGCTTCGATGCGGTGGTTCTTCCCGTCGTTCTTGCAGTAGATCGTGATTTCTTTGTTGTCCATATCACAAATATACTCAAAATACATTAACTTTATCGAGGATTGACCAAAACTCCTTTTTACCATGCGAAGAATCAGTACCATAGTCTGTTGGGTGGCACTCACGTTGATTGCCGCTCCGGGGATGTCCGCGCAGACTCCCGAACCGGAATATCCTTCCACCGAGAATCATTTCGATGCCCTGTACTCCAATGCGGATGGAAGATACGTGTGGAGCGAATGGAAAGGGAGTTTCCACAAATGGCAGAAACAATTCCGGAAGGATTTGGAGAAAACCCTTGGCCTGGATCGTATGCGCAAGGAAATGAATGGGTTCCGTCCTGAAGCGAGGCAGTTGGATAGCGAGGATGCGGGGACTTTCACTCGTGAGCGTTGGGAAATTTACACTGAGCCGGATGTTCTCCTGCCGATCATCATTCTTCGTCCGAAGAACTTGACCGGGAATGTGCCTCTCATGATCACGCCCCATGGCCATTCCAAGAACACGGAACTCTATGCGGGGGTCTATAACAATGAGAGTGACCGTGAACTGGCAGAGGAGGGGGAACGGAATATCGCGCTACAGGCTGTTGAGGAGGGCTTCATAGCCATAGCCCCCACCGCCAGGGCCTTTGGTAAGACCAGGACGAAATCAGGCTTGGAGGCTGACGCGGTATCTT
>ONSC01000128.1 GCA_900320365.1 uncultured Bacteroidales bacterium | reverse complement strand
CCGGTGCTTTGGCCGAGCGGTTAGGCACAGGTCTGCAAAACCTGGGACAGCGGTTCGATTCCGCTAGGCACCTCAAAAAGAGAGACACGGCGGTCGCCGTGTCTCTCTTTTTGGGTGCCAGGGCACCATCATTCATTGAGGGGCGTTCCCCTCAAACTCCCTGAACTCGCTACGCTCGGAACCCGCAAAATTATTCCACGTACAAAAGAAGCCCTTTAAGGTACTCGCCTTCGGGGTGGTAGATATTGACTGAATGATCCGCAGGCTGGTTCAAACGGTCCAGGATACGAACCGACCGGCCGGTCTGCGCCGCGGCTGAGAAGACAGCCAAGGCGAATGCCTCCTTGTCGACCACCTGGGAGCAACTGAAGGTGAACACCAGACCTCCTGGCGCAACCTTTGAGATGGCGGCGGCATTCAGTCTCTGATAAGCCCTCAACGCATTGCTCAAAGCTCCCCTGTGCTTCGCGAATGCCGGGGGGTCAACAATCATAAGGTCGTATTTGTCCTCAGGGACATCCCGCAGGAAATCAATAGCGTCCGCGCAGATGTCATTATGAGTGTCATCCCCATAACCGTTCAGGACCATATTCCTCCCGACCATGTCGACGGCCTTTTTTGAACTGTCAACTGAGTCCACATGAACAGCGCCGCCACGAAGAGCATAGATTGAGAAACCTCCCGTATAGCAGAAAAGGTTGAGAACGTAACGACCCTTGGAATAGCGGCCGACCAGGGCCCTGTTCTCCCTCTGGTCAAGGAAGAAACCCGTCTTCTGGCCTTCGGTCCAATTCACGAGAAACTTATTGCCATTCTCCAGGACAATCTGCTCGTCATCGGAAAAACCATCGGACTTGAACAAGTAACCATCAATCAGATCCAGGCCAGCTTTGAAAGGAGCCGTACCTGAGCTCTTGTCATAGACCGCCTTGAGTTTATCCCCGAAAACAGTCTTTAACGCCTCACATATCGCCCCTTTGGCCCGGAACATCCCGACGGAATGGGCCTGCATCACGCAAACGCCGTCATACCAATCCAAGATCAGCCCGGGAAGGCCATCCCCTTCTCCGTGAATAAGACGGAAACAGTTGGTTCCCAATCCATTCGCAAGTCCTGCCGCTTCTCTGACCTTAAGGGCTTTCCCGATCATATTCACCCAAAAACCGGGACCGAGGACATCTTCTCCAGAAAAACTCAGGACCCTTACAGCTATTGAGCCGATCTGATAATGCCCATAGGCTAGAAAGTTGCCCTCATGATCAAAAACGCCCACCACATCGCCCTCGGAGGGCTGCCCCACTATTTGGGCGACAGCTCCTGAGAACACCCAAGGGTGGAAACGGCGCAAGGACTCATCCCTGCCCTTCTTGAGTATTATCTTCGTCATTCTTAGCTTGATTCTTTGGAGGGTTGGGCATCATCTGCTCCGGAGTGAGAGGATGCTTTTTCGAGCTTTTCAGTTTGAGATACATCTCCCTGCAGACCCATGCGTCAGTGGCGGCGTATGCTTGCTGAGCGTCAGAAAGGGTATCCGCTTCCCAATTTGAGAGCTGCTGTGTCTTGGATATCTTGATACCCAGGATGATGGCGGCCATTTTCTTAACAGCCTTATCCTTTATACCATATTCCCACACGATCTTCTGGAGATCGACAAAGCCCCTGGGAATGAAATCGTGATGCCTCTCAAGCCCACGCACATCATCATTGACAGCAGCCCCGACTTTGATGATACTCTCATTGGAAAGAATTGATCTCAAAGGCTTTGGGATTCCTCCCATCAGCTTGATCCTGAACAAGAACGCCTTCTCGGCTCCCGAAAGCTGCAACAAAGAGACCCCATAGTGGGGTTGGTCAGGGGAAAAAGTAGGACGTGATTCAGTGTCGAACCCAATGATTCTCTGCCTTTTAAGGTAGCGGACAGCGCTGAGGAATTCCAGACCCACGCCGTCAATCACCTTGATTTTACCAGGGAAGCTCACCAGCTCCAGCTTATCTATTTCTTCCGGAGTTATACTTATTTTGTACATGTGAGACGTAGGTGTTCGGCGCGAACACGCCGACAGTATCCGCGAAATAATCGGGAACCTTATTATCATCAAACATCAAGGGGTGGCGAGAGCTGTTCCCCGCTGTAATCATCATCAGCCTTGCAACTGGGTAGGCAATATTATGGGTGAATAAATTCTTCTCCCTCAGTACCTTATAGCATGCTTTAGTGAAAGAGAAAGACGTGTCCGCCGAGTATACGACTGGCACATCGCATCCTATCTTCTCAAAAAAGTCAACAATATCCTCGCCGCCCTCGGGAGCCAGAGCGTTAGAGCAAATCACCAGGACTTTACAACCCACAGTGGAATCCAAGGCAGCCAAAGCCCCGCCTATGGCTATCTCCCGCAGAGCGAGTGAATCCTTCCCTGATACAGACAGGGAATCGTATGCAGGAACCGTGAAATTGAGCAGAGACACGATGGTCTCGCCCGAGAAATCAGGAAGGCCATCTTGGACAGGACGCGCGTCCACATTATCGAACTCGTCAACAGTCATCATCTTCTCGCTCATGGCCAAGCACTGAAGGGGTTCACCCACAAGAACAACCGCTCCGGAAAGCTTTCCAGCCAGAGAGGCCATGTGTTGAAGAGAAGGAAGGGAGTCCGAGACGAGCCTGTCAACAAGGGGAATAGAGTCATATCCAGCCTCAACGCGTCTGACGCATGATGAGAGCAGCGCCAGCGCGGCAAAGACAAACAACGGATACTTGAGTCTCAAGGCGATAATAGATTGAATATCCGCGAATTTAATAAAATCAATCCAACAATGAAAGAATCTTGGGAACCAGCAAAGAACGGATGTATTCCTCTTCCATGAAATGGGTGCCATCGTACACCGTCCATGACCCTTCTCCAAAATACTTGCGCCATGTCCGGATCATCACGACCCCGCTGCGGCGGAATTTGTCATGCGTGCCAAAGAAAGCGTGGAAATAGTCACGGCTTCCGTTCAACGGAGTATTTCTCATCGCTTCCTTCCTTGCCGCCGGCCATTTCAGCAAGGTACGACGGGCGAAATGAAGGGGTTGCCTGTCTCCCGCCTTTGGATGATAGTACCAATCAAAGAATCTGGTCACGCCAGGAATCCAGGCTATCCCTGCCATTACCCTGAAAAACAGAGGGGCGTTAAGGGAAGGAGATACGAAAAGATGAGGATATCCCCTCAAGGCGACAGCATGGATGGCGCCCATGCTCTCCCCTATCACCAGATCCGGTTTAACCTCTGACGCCCAAGATGCCAATTGCTCAGTGGCTATCTCAGGATCGAAGTCATAAGTCTTTATGAATATGGAATATCCCGGTCCGAGAAGGTCCCTGAGGATCGAGGGGATGCGGCTGTCGCCACCGCCTCCCATGCCATGGACATAGAGGATGGTTTTAGGATTCTTCACTTCGTTCAGAATGACAGGAAACGAAAGCGAGATTGATGATGATGTAGCCGAAGAAGGCCGAGAGGAAGATCAGTGACCAATGCTGACGGAACACAACTGTAAGCGCTATAGCTAGCAAAGTGACTGCCAAGAAGATAATCCTCTTGATGTTCTCAATCCTGGAGGCTTTCCCCGCTCCGAATTTCATCGAGAACATCGGCACCTCGCTGACCAGCAATAGACTTAGGGCAAGAGCCAGCACAGGTAGCAGGACAGGCCCGGAGCACCATGAGGCTAAGAGGCTCTCAGGGACTTTATAAGAGTAGCACGCCAACGAACCGCAGATCATGGCCGCGGCCGGAGTAGGGAGCCCCAGGAAACTGGAATGCTGCCTTTCATCGAGGTTGAACTTGGCCAGCCTGAGGGCCGAGAAAGCCGCGAGGATTATAGGGAAATACTTGAGAATAAGGATATTCGTGCTACCAGCCATGAAGAGCATCACCGATGGAAGAACACCAAAGGTGACCATGTCGGCAAGAGAATCCAGTTCCTTTCCTATTCCGGATGAGGCTTTCAGCATCCTGGCCGCGAAACCGTCGAAAAAGTCAAAAACAGCGCCCAGGATCATGCAAATAAAACCCAGGTCCAGGCGTCCGCCCAAAGTCAGAATCACCCCCACGACCCCACAGAGGAGGTTCATGGAGGTGATAGAGTCTGGAATATGCTTCCGGATATTCATTTATTTGATTCCGAGCTTTTTCTTGAGATCCTTGGGAAGGGCGTCCTTATGCATGACAAGGTCCATGGACTTGGCGGCGATGAAGTTCTCGGAGACGAACCATATACCCTTGTACTTACCGGTCTCACCCCATGAGTTCTTCACCATGTAGTAAGTGGTGCCGTTCTGATCCTTGGCGATACCGTAAATCTGCATGCCGTGGTCGTCGGTAGTGGTTTTGTTGTCATAGCCTTCCTGACGTGACTCCTGGGTGGGGACAAGCTCCTTGGGGATCTCCACAGGGGCCTTCTGGGCCTGTGCGGGATCAGCTCCGACCCAACGGGCCTGGTCGCTTCCGGTAGCCATGGCTTTCGCGTCCACGAGCACACCGACACCATTCCTTGTGAATCCGATCTCACTCACATCTGATCCCCAAGCCACGGTGTAACCCTTCTCGACAGCGTTCTTGAGGGCATCCATGAACTCATTCAGGGGCACGTTGTATGAGGCGTCTCCTCTCCAGTTGTCACCAATCTCGAGAGCGAACTTGGTATAGAACGGATGATGGGTGAAGGAGGTGAGGTTCACATAATCGGAAGTCACGATGCCGAGCTCATCCCTGTAGGAAGCGGGAGTGTAGGTCTTGCCTTTGTACTCGAAGCTGGCGGGAGCCGTGCCGAAGAAGTTGTCGCACATGGCGTCGAAACCGCCCTTCCAAGTCGTGGATAGACCTCCACGGCCAGAAGTCTTGACGATAGCCTCGACATATGCCTTTGTCACGGCGTCAATCTCACTGTGTTTGGGGAGTTCCTGCTTTCCGGGCATCACTTCCTGAGGCACAATACCGTAGTCAGCGATGACATGGAAAACATCGTCGGCCTCAGATCCGGGACCGAAGCGGAGATCGCCGTCCAGACGGACGTACTTGTCGGCCCTGTCCTTATAGGACTGAGAAACCACGAACATCTCAGAGAGATCAGGATAATCAGCCGCATCCTTGATACCCTTGATCCTGATGATCTCGGACTCGAGGAAGGCGATGGTGGAGAAGCACCAGCAAGTGCTGGAGCTGGCCTGGTTCTTAATGGAAGTGATAGGGTTCTCCTTGATCACCGTGAACTTATAGTCAGCTTGGGGAAGCTGGGGCCTGGGCTGCTGGGCGAAGAGCGCTGATGGAATCATCACGGCCGCGATGGCAGCGAATACAAAAACGTTCGTTCTCATGAATCTTTGATATTTATGGATTAATAATTCTCAGCCTTAACCTGGAAGTAGCTCTGGGGATGGTTGCAGACAGGGCAAACCTCTGGAGCCTTCTTTCCGATCACGATATGACCGCAGTTGGAGCACTCCCAGATGGCGTCCTCGTCACGGGTGAAAACCACGGCATCCTTAACCTTACCCAGCAGCTTGCGGTACCGCTCCTCATGAGTCTTCTCAATGGCGCCGACTTTGGCGAAGAGGTCGGCAATCTCATCAAAGCCTTCCTCCTTGGCGGTCTTGGCGAAGCCGTCATACATGTCTGTCCATTCGAAATTCTCACCATCAGCGGCATCAGCAAGATTGACGTCAGTGGCGGGCACTGATCCGCCATGGAGGAACTTGAACCAGATCTTGGCATGTTCCTTCTCGTTTTTGGCGGTCTCCTCGAATATCTTACTTATCTGGACATACCCGTCTTTCTTTGCCCTGGAGGCGTAATAGAGGTACTTGGTGTGAGCCTGACTCTCACCCGCGAAAGCGGTTTGCAGGTTCTGCTCGGTTTTTGATCCTTTGAGTTCCATGATTATCGAATATAAATGGTCAGCGAAAAGCGCTAAACGCAAATCTAACAAAAAATAACTAATTTTGACGATAATTCGGGAATATTATGCCTTCACCCAAGAGAAAGAGGAAGAAACGGAATTTGCGGTTAAGCCCCTGGGCAGCTGTCTGTGTGGCTGCGGGGCTTCTTCTCACCATTTTCCTCATCTCCCGGGGATGGGGTGGAAGCGCCGGTGCCGAAAGAGGAGCAAAGGTCCCCGCGGGCACATGGAGATACGGAATTGACATATCACATAACAATGGCGGGAAGATAGCTTGGGATTCCTTATACGTCATGACGGACAACAAGAGGAGAACTGTCAGGGATCCCTACTCAGCCAAGGAGATAAAGCCTGTGAGTTTTGTGTTCATCAAAGCCACCGAGGGTGCTTCTTTCAAGGATCCGGACTTTAAGGATAACTGGAGAGAAGCCGGTAAGACATCACTCAGGAGAGGGGCATATCATTTCTTCAGAAGTTCTAAAGACGGTGAGACGCAAGCCAGGAATTTCATCTCGACTGTCGGGGACATGCGGATCAAGGATCTGCCTCCCGTTCTCGACATAGAGACCATCCACTTGGGCTGCTCAGAAGAATTGCTGAACCGCAGGGCTTTGTCGTGGCTGCGGACAGTTGAGACGCACTACGGCAAAAAACCGGCTGTTTACGCCAGTTCTTCCTTCATAAAAGATCATTTATCCAAAGATATCACCGACAACTACCCGATTTGGGTGGCACATTACGGGAAGCCCAGACCTGCCCACGAGAACTGGTTATGGTGGCAATTCACAGACAGGGCTGTGGTAAAGGGGGTTCCAGGTACCGTGGACCTTAGCGTGATGGAGGTGGATTAGTCGGAGACCTTGACGAAAGT
>ONSC01000219.1 GCA_900320365.1 uncultured Bacteroidales bacterium | reverse complement strand
TCCCGGAGAAGCTTTTCCCTGTTGGCGGAGGTGTTTTTGCGGATGTATTCCTGCTTGAGCATTTCGAGTTCCCTGGCGTCCGTGATCTCTTCGCCTGAATCTTTCAGGCGTCTTTCGGCGTCAAGCAGGTCCGAACTTCTGGCGTCCCGGACCGGAACGGTATATTTCGGCTCGTAGGCATTGTACCCGATACCGCCAATGCCGTTGTACTCAGTGTACCAATAAGTGGCTTTGTCGTCCTTCCGGTCCGGATGGATTCCAGCCACCTCGCAGGTCAGCCTTCCCAACTTCGGATAGAGGTTCATCCAACCGACTCCGTCGAGCGTGACGCCCAGTTGGGCATTGCCTCCAAGCCAGGGCTGGTTGTCTATGAGGACGACATTCAAGCCGTATCTGGCGGCAGTGAGTGCCGTGCTACAGCCGGCGATGCCGCCACCTATTACGACGAGGTCTGCCTTGGGCTCATTCTTTATCTCCGTTTTCCCAGTCCATTTCCGGCGTTTGCCGTCAAGTGACATATAATCGGCCGAAGGAGCCTTTTCCCGTTTCGAGAAGAATATGGCATCGACACGGCCGTCAAAGCCTTTGAGGTCCTTGAGGGCCAGTTTGGCGGTCTCCGAGCGAAACTCGACGCATCCGGCATATTGCCATTCCCAGCAGTTTCCGGTGGTTCCGAGGACGGTCGGCAGCGTGTTGCCGTCCACCTCTATCTGGAATGCTCCCGGACCTTTGCCGTCATACCAGGGAGAAGTCCAGTTGTATGTGCTGGCATAGACATGGTATTTCCCTGGACCGGGGACATTGACGGTCGTGGTGGCATCCTCGACCGGGACTCCGGCTCCATGGGCAAGAAGGTAGGATGAGCCTATCTTTTCGAAAGCCTGATGATCGGCAACCCATCCGCCCTTGTCATCGAAGCTTTCGGTTTCGACCAGGAAACATCTCTCCGAGCAGGAAGCGGCGGCCAGGCACAGCGTAATAAGGATAATGGCCTTTTTCATATCATTGAATTTTGATTGACTATAGCGTATAACCATGACTTCAGGTTAGATGGAAGGTTTCGTGCCGGTCAATCCGGTTTACCATATGACCGATTCACTTGACCCAAATATAAGAAATTCTCAATTAATTCTTGATTTTTCAAGGAAAAGACTTATCTTTGCAGGCTTTTTACAGCGAAAGATTGTACAATTAAATCGTAAAGCAATGAAAAAAGGACTTCATCCCGAAACCTACCGCCTTGTAGCTTTCAAGGATATGTCAAACGAAACCGTGTTCATCACCCGTTCCTGCGCTGAGACTAAAGAGACTCTCATGGTGGACGGCGTCGAGTACCCGGTCGTGAAGGTTGAGATCTCCAACACCTCTCACCCCTTCTACACTGGCAAGGTCAAGCTCGTTGACACCGCCGGTCGCGTCGACAAATTCTACCAGAGATACAAGGACCGCAAGAAATAGTCTTCTGCGGAACAAAAGGACAAAAAGTCGCGCCTTGGCGCGACTTTTTTTTGGAACATTAAGTTTTTTGTCTATCTTTGCAGTCCCAAACAACGCTGGGTTCGTATAACGGTTAGTACTCAAGATTCTCAATCTTGCAATAGGAGTTCGATTCTCCTACCCAGTACCAAAGGTGCCAGAAGGCACCTTTTTCTTTTTTATAGGTTTTCTCGTCAATTTTCGCTATTATAGCGGAGATATTCTAAAGTCGAGAAGAATTATGGAACTAGTAATCGGTCTTCTGATCATCGCCATCGGGGCGTTCTGCCAATCGTCGAGTTATGTGCCAATCAATAAGATAAAGGATTGGAGCTGGGAAAGCTATTGGATCATCCAGGGCATTTTCGCATGGCTCCTCTTCCCGCTGATAGGATCTCTTCTTTCAGTATCAGGGACAGGCGGATCGTTCGGGGACTTGCTCTCCATGATTAATTCCCAGCCTAAAGCCGCATGGCTGACCATTCTTTTCGGAGTTCTATGGGGAGTCGGCGGCCTGACCTTCGGTCTTTCGATGCGTTATCTCGGAGTCGCCCTCGGCCAATCCATAGCGCTAGGCACATGCTCCGGGCTCGGAGCTATTCTAGGGCCGGTTTTCACCGGGCATGCCAGTGACCTCACAACCGCCGTGATAGTCGGCGTGGTCGTGACCCTTATCGGTATAGCCATCATCGGAGTGGCCGGTGCCATGAAATCATCCGCTCTTCCCGAGGAGGAAAAAAAGAAGGCAGTCAAGGACTTCAACTTCGGCAAGGGAATATTTGTCGCCCTGCTCGCAGGATTTATGAGCGCCTGCTTCAACATCGGACTCAGTTTCGGCAAGGATCTCTTCCTGCCCGGCACCAAGCCCATATTCCAGACCCTTCCGGCCACGATGCTCGTGACCTTCGGCGGATTCCTGACCAATGCTGCCTACTGTTTCTTCCAGAACAATAAGAACAAGACTTGGGCTGACTACGGCAAGGGTAAGCTCTGGGCGAACAATCTCCTTTTCTGCTGCCTCGCCGGTTTGCTATGGTACAGCCAGTTCTTCGGCCTCAGCCTTGGAAAGGGATTCCTCACGAACTACCCTGTGCTCATCACCTTCAGCTGGTGCATCCTCATGGCGCTCAACGTCACCTTCTCCAATGTTTGGGGTATAATCCTCAAGGAATGGAAGGGTGTGTC
>ONSC01000121.1 GCA_900320365.1 uncultured Bacteroidales bacterium | reverse complement strand
AAGAGAACAACGCTTAATTATAGGAGGATATCACTATGGCACAGAATGACGCACAGAACGCTGGAATCCGCTATCTGAACCCTCCGACAGTCGAGGTCAGGAAGAAGAAATACTGCCGCTTCAAGAAGGCTGGCATCAAGTATGTCGATTACAAGGACCCCGAGTTCCTCAAGAAGTTCCTCAACGAGCAGGGTAAGATCCTTCCCCGCCGTATCACCGGTACTTCCCTCAAGTTCCAGAGGAAGGTTGCCAAGGCCGTTAAAAGGGCCCGCTCCCTCGCTCTGCTTCCGTATGTCACTGACCTTCTTAAATAATAGGAGACCGAGATCATGAAGATTATACTTAAGAAAGAAGTTGCCAATCTCGGCGAGGCCGGTGATGTGGTTGAGGTCAAGGGTGGTTATGGACTTAACTATCTGATCCCTCAGGGATTCGCGATTGCCGCTACTCCTTCAGCTCTCAAGCAGCTTGAGGAGACAAAGCGTCAGAGGGCACACAAAGAGGCTAAGCTTATCGCTGACGCCGAGGCTCTCGCCGCTAAGATTGAGGCCGCGACCGTGAAAGTTGCTGTCAAGGTCAGCGAGGCTGGTAAGATCTATGGTTCTGTCACCACAGGCCAGATCGAGGACGCCCTCAAGGCTCTTGGCATAGAGGTCGAGAAGAAGAACATCACCATTCCTGAGGATATCAAGGCTCTTGGTGAGTATGAGGGAGCTGTCAAGTGCTACAAGGCTGTCAAGGCCGCCCTCAAGTTCGTCGTTGAGGCCGAGGCCTAATAACGGACTGATTTATCTAAAAAGCGGCACCGGATTTCCGGTGCCGCTCTTTTTTTGTTTCTGGATTATTTTTTCCTATATTTGCGAAAGAGCTATTCCGGACCGCATAGAAAGTTCCTTTTTTCTTGAAGCCTTCGGGCTCTTTTTTACTTTCCGCGGTCCTTTTTTTATTGACCATGCATCCAGTTCTCATAAAGTTTTTCAAGGCCGCAACAACTGTCTCAAGACGAGTTGATGATCCGGAATCTCTTCAGACAGAGGCACTTAAAAGGGGATTTATAATCAGTCCCGCCATTTTGAACGAAGATGTCGCCACCTTCATCAAGACCGAGGCGATTGACCCCAATTCCACTTTCTACAAGACTTGGGATGACGTGGTCTCGAAAGACCGTTGGGAGCTTCTCCTGGATCAGGTGGCGCATTACGCCACGACTTATGGCTCTGGATACACTATGGAAGGGAATGGCTATGTCCCGAATGATGGGGCGGAGGCTCCTGATTTCACAAGGTACACTGTCATACGGCCGATTTCTGAGGATGAGCTTTATGAGCGTTGCAAGGGTCTCGTGTCCTCAGGAATAGCTCTTAATCCTGTAACTGTCAAGGTCGTTTGTGATGCGATAGCGGATTATTTGAAGACTCATCCGTTTGCCGTTCTCAACATGGACTTGGTCCGGAACAGGGAGGCGATCTCGATATTGGCATCGAAACTTGGGATAAGGCCCTCAGACCCTGTCGCATTGCTCCGGTACATTGTCTATGAGTCAACCGGGATGTCCCTTCTGATCAAGAATAAAGATCTTGTGAGAAGGATTAAACAAACTGCCAACCAATTTGATTTCAATAAGTTGTCTGATGAAGAGAAGGATGCGCTCGCTTCAGTGTTCTATCGTTTCAAGGACCTGTTCCTCGCATTCAGGACTCATGAGACCAGGTTCTATGACACCGAGAAGAAAGAGATGGTGACAGAGCCTTCTCCTTCCAGGAAAGTCATCAATCAGATCCGCAGGAAAGCCGAACGTCTCCACAGGCCTTTGAAACCGGGTTATTGGGAGACGGTTCTTGCGGGAGAGCGTCCTATTGAGGAAATCTCAGCCCGTCTTGGGGGCTTAAACGCATTCAAAACCGTGTCCTTGCTCCAGACGGTCAGGGAGCGTCTTCTGATGATGGATTCTCCTTCCAAGAGGATGTTCATGATCCGGAACGGGAAAGCTTTTGTGGCTCCTCTGGAGGAGGCTTCATTCGCCGGTTTGAAAGGGTATTACACTTCCTTGGCGGATCTTTTCGAGAATAAGCTTGTCGAGGTACTCGCTCCCAAGGCATGTTCGGTGAAGTTCCCGGAAAAGGTTGTTTTGGCATGCCCTTCATCGGAGAAGAACTTCATAGGTAATTTCCCCTTCGGATCGTGGTATCCTCTGGGCGGGCATAATTTCTTCGGGATATATTGGCGTAACGAGTGGGGAACACACGATTTCGACATCAGTTTTGTCAATCTCGGAGGCCACAAAGTCGGTTGGAACAGCGTTTATAACACAGGTCACGCCGTCTATTCCGGCGATATGACCAATGCCGATCCTGAGGCCAGCGAGATACTTTATTGCAAGGGGACCAGCGACGATGGCATCATATTCTGCAACCGTTACAATGGGGAACAGGGAAGCCGTTTCCGTTTCTTCTTCGGACAGGAAGAGATTGTCGAAATGAAGAGGAATTATATGGTCGATCCTAACAACATGGTTGTCAACGAGGATCTGACGTCGGACCTTCGCCAGTCCATGATCGCCGCCGTGAGCGGTGGAAAGGTTTTCCTGATGAGTCTTGGAGTTGGGAACTCTCGGGTCAGCTCCGGTATGGATACAGCCGACAAAGCTGCTATCATAGCCAGAAAGTCAGCTTGTTTCGTGGATCTGAAGGCCCTCCTTCTGAAGGCTGGATTCAGGGAAGTCAATGATTATGGGCGGCCTGCCCTCGACCTTTCCGATTTGAGGAAAGATACGCTTATAAAGCTATTCACCGAGTAGCGCTATTCTCCGCTTTTGGGATTGTCTGAAGGCTCGTTATTCTCTGGCTTGAAGGATTTGTACTTGAAACGGCGTATTTTCTGGGTCGCCGTTTTCTCGAAATCCTCTTTCATGGCGTCAACCTCACCGATGTTGGACTGCTTTCCGACACGTTTGTTGACATATTCCATGACAGCCTTTTTCTTGGCTTCGAGGTTCTCAAAGAACTTCTCCTCCTTCTCGAGCATCCCCCAGTCGATGACGTTCTCGTCGAATTTCACGAGGGCGACAAGTTTCCCGTCACGCTCGATGACAAGGGATTCATTGACCCCTCTCATGTTGTTGATGACCTGCTCTATTTCCTCCGGGTAGATGTTCTCTCCGGAAGGGCCAACGATCATATTGCCGAGACGTCCTTTAATGTAGAACCTGCCTTTGGAGTCCATGCAGGCCAGG
Organism: uncultured Bacteroidales bacterium; assembly: GCA_900320365.1. GTDB lineage: Bacteria > Bacteroidota > Bacteroidia > Bacteroidales > UBA932 > Cryptobacteroides. Next base: position 4,138 of record ONSC01000121.1, on the reverse strand, counting down.
TCGTTTGTCCTGAACCATCCGTCGTCAGTCAAGGCGGCGCGGGTGCGCTCAGGATCCCTGTAATAACCCAGCATGACATTGTTGCCCTTGGCGATGATCTCACCCTCACCGGTCGCCGGATCGACATTCTGTAGCTTAACCTGGACATTGTAGGCCGGTACTCCGATTGAGCCGACCACTGTCTTCCCGACGCAGGCGTTGGTGATAAGTGGCGCTGTCTCGGTGAGGCCGTAGCCGATGGCGTATGGAAAATGAGCCTTGTTGAGGAATTCCTCAACCGTGGAATCCAGCTTCGATCCTCCAACACCGAAGAACTTTAACTTACCACCGAAAGACTTGTATAACTTCTTGCCGACTAACCAATAAAGGATTCTGGGCATTTTCTTGCTCATCCAGGATAAAGTGCGGCTTCTCTCAATGGTGGGAAGGACACTGTTCCTGTACACTTTCTCGATGATGAGAGGCACCGCGCACATTATGGTGGGCCGTACTTTCTTCATTGCGTCCATGAGGATGGATGGTGTCGGGGGTTTCTTGATATAATACACGCAGCCGCCGACAAAGAGGGGATAGAGAACGCTGAAGGCCATCTCGTATGTGTGAGACATCGGGAGGATGGAAAGCCAGCGGTCCTTCTTCCCCGCAGGTTGGGCGTGGAAAGCGGCTATGATGTTCTGGCAGAAATTGCGGTGGCTCAGCATCACTCCCTTGGCGTTGCCGGAAGTGCCTGAGGTGTAGATGATTGAGGCTAGGTCATCAGCTTGTGGCTCACTGGAGTGACCCTCGCATGTGAAGGCTTGGTCATCTTTCTTGATGAACTCGAAAGTCTCGATGTCGATGACAAGGGTGAGCTTTTCCTTGACCTCCTCAGAGAGTTTCTTCAGAAGACGCCTGGAGATGAATATCGCCTTGCATTCCGAGTGGGTGAGGATGTTTGTCACCTCGCTCTCTGAGGAGTCTGGAAGAATAGGAACTGTCACCCTTCCGAAAGGAACGCATGAGAACATGGCGACAGTCCAGTTAGGCATGTTATTGGACAAGATCGCCACCTTATCTCCAGCGCTTATCCCGAAGCGGTTGAAACGCTGGGAAAGCTCCAGACACTTGTGTTTGAAACTGTCGTAGGTGTATTCCTGCCCTCCGTCCACAAAACAAGATAGCGGTCTCTTGGCGAAGGTGTCGGTCGCCATCTCGAATAGTTTGGACAGGGTGGTCACATAATTCTCCCTGCTCTGCTTCAAAAGGGTCTGGATTGACATCGCGCTAAATTAATGTGTGACAAATCCTTCCGGGTGCTTGCCTTGGAGCCCCATTTGCTCATATATACCTTGGATGCGCTCAGTGTCGGCCCTGGCGTCATCGGTCAGCTCCACTTTCTCGCCCGCGCTGACTCTTTTGCGGCCCCAGTCGAAATATCCCAGGTAAACCGGGCAGCCCACGGCCTTCGCTATCACGTGATAGCCTGTTTTCCACCTCTTCGTGGCCTTACGCGTACCCTCAGGGGCTATCGCGAGTATGAAGGTGTCTTCTCCTTCCATATGGTCGATGAGGCTCTTGACCATCGATGTGGCGTTGCTTCTGTCCACTGGTACGGCTCCCATCCTCTTGATGAGCGGGCCTATCGGCCAGAAGAAAAACTCCTTTTTAATCATCACCCTGGCCTTTTGCGCGGCGAATTGGGTGTAAAACAGGTATGAGACGATGAAATCCATCGCCGATGTGTGGGGAACTCCCAGGATTATGGCCTTTTTTTCCGGGACAGGACCTCCGACAGTGGTCCAGCCCATCTTCTTCAGCGTCCATCCACAGAATCGCGCCCAACGTGTCATATTCCTATCTAATTAAATGTTAATATCTTCTAGTTCTTCCTCGGACTTCAGGTTGGCCCTGATGAAGTTCTGGCGGTCGATGGTGTTGTCACCCATATAGAACTCCATAATGTCCGCTATTGATTCCTCGTCTGACAGTTTCACGAGATCAAGCCTCATGTCCTCTCCGATGAAATCCACGAACTCGTCGGAAGAGATCTCTCCAAGACCTTTGAATCTGGTGATCTGGACAGCTGTCTTCAAAGCCTTTATCGCCTTCTCTTTCTCCTCGGATGAGTAGCAATAACGCCTTTCCTTCTTGTTCGCGACCCTGAAAAGGGGAGTCTGGAGAATATGGACGTGGCCTCTTCGGATGAGATCCGGGTAATACTTCATGAAGAACGTCAGTACAAGCATCCGGATGTGCATACCATCATCATCAGCATCGGTCGCGACAATGATGTTGTTATAACGGAGATTGTCAAGGTCATCCTCGACACCGAGGGCTGAGATGAGAAGGTTAAGCTCCTCATTCTCGGCGACTCTCTTGCGGCTTTCCTTGTAGCAGTTGATAGGCTTTCCCCTGAGGCTGAAAACGGCCTGGTACTCAGCGTTTCTGACTTTCGTGATAGTTCCGGATGCGGAGTCTCCCTCAGTTATGAATATGCTGGTCTTCTCAGCCATTTCCTCCTTGCCTTTGGGCATCTTGTCGCAGAAGTGGTAGCGGCAGTCACGGAGTTTGCGGTTGTAGACATTTGCCTTTTTGTTACGCTCGCGGGTCTTTTTCTGGATTCCCGCTATCTCTTCGCGCTCAGCCTGTGACTCCTTGATCTTATTCTCAATGATCGGGACGACATCGAGATGGATCCTGAGGTAGTTGTCTAGATGTCTGGCGACGAAGTCGTTGACGAAAGACCTTATGGTAGGCCCCCTGTCAATCTCCAATGAGCCATCCGGATTTTGTATCTTCTTGCCATGCTCGTCAGTCTTATACTTCTCCCACATATATGTGGAACCGAGCTTGGTCTTTGTCTGTCCCTCGAAATTAGGCTCCTGTATCTGGATGCTGATGGCGCCGATTATACCCTGGCGGCAGTCCTCAGGCTTGTAGTCTTTCTTGAAATAGTCTTTGAGTGTCTTCGCTATAGCCTCCCTGAAAGCCGCGAGGTGGGTTCCACCGTCCCTGGTGTTCTGGCCATTCACGAAGGAGGATATATTCTCGCCGTAGGAGTTGCCGTGGGTCAGCACGACTTCGATGTCGTCATCCTCCAGATGTATAGGCTCGTACAATGGAGTCTCGGACATATTCTCCCTCACGAGATCCAGAAGGCCGTTGTCGGACTTATAAGAAGTGCCGTTCAAGACCAGAGTCAGACCTTTTTTGAGGTAAGAATAGTTCTTCACCATAGTCTCGACATAGTCCATGTTGAACTCGAAGCCGCCGAACATCTCGTTGTCCGGGGTGAAGATCACCAGAGTACCGTTCTTCTCGTTGACCTTGTCCTTCTTGCCGCTTTCCTTCAGCTCACCCCGCTCATAGCTTGCCCATGAGCTTTCTCCCTCGCGGAATGATTCCACATAAAACTTCTCGGAAAGGGCGTTGACCGCCTTGGTTCCCACACCGTTGAGACCGACGGATTTCTTGAAAACCTTGTCGTCGAATTTTCCTCCGGTGTTGAGCTCGCTGGTCGCCTTGACAACTGAGCCAAGGGGGATTCCACGACCGAAGTCCCTGATCTTGACTTGTTTATCTTCGATGTCAATAAGAACTTTATTGCCGAATCCAGCCGAGAACTCGTCTATGCAGTTATCCACGATTTCCTTCAGGAGAACGTAGATACCGTCTCCCGGGTTGGAACCGTTCCCAAGACGGCCGATGTACATTCCAGGCCTGCGCCGGATGTGCTCGACACCTTCCAGGGTCTTTATGTTGGCGTCTGTGTATTCCTCAAATGTCCGTTTCTCTGCCATTTAGCCTGCATTTCTTTAAGCGACTGCGAATCGTTGTAGATTTCGTAATCATCGCCTGCAGCTGCATCATAAAGCTTTCTAAAATAGTTCCAGCCGTTTATTGTTGAGTTTACATATTCCCAGCCCTGTTCACGGAAGGTTTCTATGTAACATCCCATATCCTTGATTTTTGGATTATAATCAATCTGGAAACGATAACGCAGATCATCGTTTTTCTGATAAAGGTTTGAAAGAAGACCTCCCTTTACAAGCTGCCAGCCCTTTTCTGACATTTTGTTCAGGTCTTCAATTTCTCTTGCATAATCCCAAGCTGAATATACATTAAAAACTCAACTTGATAAAACTGTTGGAGATGAAGA
>ONSC01000116.1 GCA_900320365.1 uncultured Bacteroidales bacterium | reverse complement strand
TAATATTTTTTTAAAGATACTCTATACTGGTCCCATAAGAAGACGATATGGAGGATGCGACGACTATATGGCACCTACCCAAAAACAACTGGATAACCTGAAAAAGGGCGCTCCCCATCGCTTTACGAAAGAAAACGCCAGGGAGAAAGGCCGGAAGGGTGCTGTTGCCTCCCAGAAAGCTCATAAGCGCAACAAGGACATGTACCTGATGACGAAGTGTCACCATAACATCATATCTAACAGCAGTTTCTCATGGTGGGGCGCTTGGCTTGGCAATTATCATGATAAGATTGTCGCGCGGCCAACGGTGTGGATCAAAGGCTATAAGAAAGACCCTTGCCCTTCTGAATGGGTTTGTTTTTGATACTCTAAGATTTGTATTATGAGTCTTGTAAGCAGATTATAATATGGGATCTTCCTTCGCTTCGCTCAGGATGACAAATTGTCATTCTGAACAGTGCATGAAGAATCTGGTATTGTTATTGTCTCTGATTATCGCTATATTTGTAGGTTAATCAGAGACAAACTTTTATTTATGGCTGTATCAGGCATATTAAGAAAATTATTCGGTTCCAAATCCGATCGTGATATGAAATTGGTGAGACCTGTTTTGGACAAGGTTCTCGCCGCTTATCCTTCAATTGACGCCCTTTCTGATGATGAGCTCAGGGCCCGTTCCGAGGCTTTGAGAGCAAAGCTTCGTGAGTGCGAGGCGCCTTTTGAGAAGAGGATAGATGAGATCAAGGTTAAATTGGAAGAAGACATCCCCGTATCGGAGAAAGAGGCGTTGGCGACAGAGTCTGACAAACTTGTCAAAGAGGAGGATGAGGAGATAGAGAAGACCCTTGAGGAAATCCTTCCTGAGGCTTTCGCCATCATGAAGTCCACCGCCCGCAGGTTCAAGGAGAATGAGACTATCGAGGTGAACGCCACCCAGTTTGACAGGGACCTGAGCATTGACCACGATTTTGTCACCATCGAGGGAGACAAGGCGGTCTACCGCAACCATTGGATGGCTGGTGGTAATGAGGTGACTTGGGATATGGTTCATTACGATGTCCAGTTGATCGGTGGTATTGTCCTTAATGGAAGGGTTAAGTCCAATAAGGAGCAGATGGGTAGCATCGCTGAGATGGCCACTGGTGAGGGAAAGACTCTCGTGGCGACTCTCCCGGTGTTCCTCAACGCGTTGGCGGGCAAGGGAGTACATGTGGTCACTGTCAATGACTACCTGTCCAAGCGTGACTCCGAGTGGATGGGACCTCTTTACATGTTCCATGGCCTCTCAGTTGATTGTATCGACAAGCATGAGCCTAACAGCGACGCCCGAAAGAGGGCTTATAACTGTGACATCACCTTCGGTACCAACAATGAGTTCGGTTTCGATTACTTGAGGGACAACATGGCCGTCAACATGAACGACCTTGTCCAGCGTAAGCACCACTACGCCATTGTCGATGAGGTCGACTCCGTCTTGATCGACGACGCCCGTACCCCTTTGATCATATCCGGCCCTGTAGCGAAGGCTGAGGACGATGAGCAGTACATCGAGTACAGGCCATATGTCGAGAGTCTGTACCAGAAGCAGCGCACATTGGTGAACCAGGTTCTCAACGATGCGAAGAAGGCTATCGCCGCCGGTAAGATGGATGAGGGTGGAATGCTCCTCTTCAGGGCATATAAGGGATTGCCTAAGTATCAGCCACTCATCAAGTTCCTCAGCGAGCAGGGAATGAAAGCCCTCATGCAGAAAGCTGAGAACTTCTACTTGCAGGATAATGAGAGCCAGATGCACATCGTGACCGACGAGTTGTATTTCGTGATCAGCGAGCAGCAGCACTCGGTGGACATGACCGATAAGGGTCATGACGCTTTGGCCAACTCGGTCTCCGATCCCGATTTCTTCATCCTGCCGGACATGGGCAGCAAGATCGCTGACATTAAGAAGGATGAGAGTCTGACTCCCGAGCAGAAGCAGGAGGCGCAGGACAAGCTCATGGAGGAATATTCCCTCAAGAGCGAGAGGGTCCACGCCATGATCCAGCTTCTCAAGGCGTACGCCATGTTCCAGAAGGATGTTGACTACGTCGTCATTGACAACAAGGTCAAGATCGTCGATGAGCAGACGGGACGTATCATGGAGGGACGGCGCTGGAGCGATGGTCTCCATCAGGCTGTCGAGGCAAAGGAGAACGTTAAGGTTGAGGCCGCCACGCAGACCTTCGCCACCATCACCCTGCAGAACTACTTCAGGATGTACCACAAGTTGGCTGGTATGACCGGTACCGCTGAGACCGAGGCGGGTGAGTTCTGGTCCATCTACAAGTTGGATGTGGTCGTGATTCCCACAAACCGTCCGGTGATAAGGGATGACCAGGATGACCTCATCTATAAGACAAAGAAAGCCAAGTATCAGGCTGTTATCAATAAGATCCAGGAACTCACCGAGAAGGGGAGACCGGTTCTTGTGGGTACGACGGACGTTGAGACATCCGAGCTCTTGAGCCGTATGCTCCGTATCCGTGGCATCAAGCATAACGTCTTGAACGCTAAAGAGCACGCCAGAGAGGCAGAGATTGTCGCCCAAGCTGGCCAGAAGGGCAATGTCACCATCGCCACCAACATGGCGGGTCGTGGTACCGATATTAAGCTCGCCCCTGAGGTCAAGACCGCTGGAGGTCTTGCGATCATAGGTACTGAGCGCCATGACAGCCGTCGTGTTGACCGTCAGCTGCGTGGTCGTGCCGGACGTCAGGGTGACCCCGGATCATCAGAGTTCTATATTTCCCTTGAGGACAAGCTTATGCGACTGTTCGGTTCCGAGAGGATCGCAGGCGTGGTAGATAAGCTTGGAATGGCTGATGATGAGGCTCTCGTCAACGGAATGCTCTCAAAATCAATCGAGAACGCGCAGAAGAAGGTCGAGGAGAACAACTTCGGTATCCGAAAGAGGCTGCTTGAATATGACGATGTCATGAATTACCAGAGGGAGGCCGTGTATGCCCGTAGGCGTAACGCCCTTTCCGGTGAGAGGATTGAAATCGATGTCCAAAACATGATGATTGACTCGTCCAGCCTTATCGCGGAGCGTGCGGAGGGAATGTCATACCAGGCTTTCGAGGAATATGTGATGGGCCAGATGTCCATCGACCTCGGTTTTGATGAGGCCTTCTATTCCAGCGCCAAGCCAGAGGACATAGCGGACGCCCTATGTAAGCACATGCAGGAGGTTTATGACCGTAGGATGAATACTTTGGCTGAGAAGGTTTATCCTTTCATCAAGCAGATATTCGAGAAGCAGGGGAGCATGTACCAGAACATCGCCATCCCTATATCTGACGGAAGGAAGATGTTGACTCTCAGTGTCAATCTCGAGAAAGCGTACAATACTCAGGGTAAGGAGATCGCAAAGGCTCTAAGCCGTACAATCATACTATACCAGATTGACGAGCATTGGAAACAGCATCTGCGCGAGATGGACGATCTCCGCACCAGCGTCCAGAATGCGGCTTATGAGCAGAAGGATCCTCTTGTGGTCTACAAGCTTGAGAGCTACAATCTCTTCGCCTCAATGCTCGAGGATCTTAACAAGGATGTCCTTTCCTTCCTGCTCAGGGCTTTCGTTCCGTTGAGGGATGAGAATGAGGCGCGCCCGGCCCAGGCTCCGAGACGCAGGACTGATATGAGCCAGATGCAGACCACCCGCCGCAATGATCTCGTGACCAATGGTGAGCAGAAGGCGAACACACCCGTCCATGTCGAGAAGAAGGTCGGAAGGAATGATCCCTGCCCTTGCGGCTCAGGAAAGAAATACAAGAACTGCCATGGCGCTGGTCTTGTTTAATCAGTGAATATTAATTATTAAATGATAAGTAAAAGTATGGCATCGAATTATGACAGGTCCGGCGACACCGTCGGGGTCAATGACGTCAGCAGGATCTCTGCCGGATCAAGCATCAAGGGTGAGATCACATCTCCCAATGACATCAGGATAGACGGCAACTTCGAGGGGAAGATAATCTCCCAGGCTAAGGTTGTCGTGGGTGAGAAAGCGGTCATCAAAGGTGATATCGTTTGCTCGAGTTGCGACTTCTGGGGCAAGATTGACGGTAATTTCTTTGTGAAGGACACTCTCAGCCTCAAGGATACTTGCGTCGTCACTGGCGACCTCCATATCCGTAGGCTCCAGGTGGATCTTGACGCTACTTTCAACGGAAATTGCAAGATGATAGGTGAAAGCGAGTTCGACCAGTTGACAACTGGTGAGCGTCCCGCGATGTATGACATTCCTGAGCCCGCTGAGGAAGAGGATGAGACTTTCAAGGTGGGTAGCGCCTCACCTTCTCCTTTCTCCATGCCTTCAGGAAACGAGATTCCAGAGGCTTAGTTTTAGCCGGAATAGGGTACTTAACAAAACTGTTACCGATAGTAACAGTTTTGTTTTATTTATTATCTAATAGGAATTTCAAAAGTAAAGATTCTTGGAGTACTCCTGAAACCGAAAAGACAGCCCGTTAGGCTGTCTTTTCAATTTCCGAGCGGAATACGAGATTCGAACTCGCGACCCTCAGCTTGGGAAGCTGATGCTCTACCAACTGAGCTAATTCCGCAAAGTAGTGATCCCCACAGGATTCAAACCTGTAACCTTCTGATCCGTAGTCAGATGCTCTATTCAGTTGAGCTAGGGGACCAATCTTTCTATTCGGCGTCGGCCTCTTTCTTGGCGACGTTGAATTTGCGCTCCTTGATCCTGGCTTTCTTACCGGACAGGTTGCGGAGGTAGAATATCCTCGCCCTGCGAACCTTACCGACCTTGTTCAGCTCGATATTCTCGATGAACGGGGACTGGAAGGGGAAAATCCTCTCAACACCGATACCACCGGAAACCTTGCGGACAGTGAAAGTCCTTGTGGTGGGAGTCGCACCCCTTTCCTGGATGACAACGCCCCTGAAGTTCTGGAGCCTTTCCTTGTCTCCTTCCTTGATCCTATAAGTGACGGTGATAGTGTCACCGGCCTTGAACTTAGGATAGGTAGCAACTTTCTCGTTAGCGAAAGATTGCTCAACAATTTTCATTAAATCCATCTCTCAATACTTTTATCGCAACATTACGCACATCTGATAACGACCCGCAAGAGGTTGCCTTTAAATTTCGGACTGCAAAAGTACGATTTTTTTCGCAATCGCAAAACTTTTTCGCGTTAATATTTAAAAAATATCCTTGATCTTGTCAAATACGGCTTTATCCTCCCTGGATGGATCAGGAGTGAACGACCTGCTGGCCCTCATATTCTGGATAGCGGCCTTCTCATCGCTGGACAGTCTTTTCGGAATCCACACGAGTATCTTGACATACATGTCGCCCGTGCCGCTTCCATATCCGCTGACGGCCGGAAGGCCCTTCCCGCGGAGCCTTACAACGGCTCCGGACTGCGTCCCGGGATCTACTTTCACCTTGTAAGTTCCATCGAGGCAGGGGACAGCGATCTCGACTTCCTCGATTATGACAAGAAGGTCACCGTTGACCCCGTTGTGGGGAGCCGCATGGCCTTCGCCGCGTATCGTGAGCTGCATCCCGTCCTCCACGCCAGCGGGAATCTTGACTTTGACTGTCTCCTTCCTGCGGACGAGACCCGTTCCGCCGCATGTTCGGCAGGGGTTGGTGACAATCTTCCCCTCACCTCCACACTGGGGGCATGTGGAATATGTCATGGTCCTTCCGAAAAGGGTGCTGGTCACATGCTGAACCTGGCCCGCGCCATTGCAAGTCGGGCAGGTCTTAATATCGGACTGATTCTTGGTGCCGCGGCCACCGCAGTCAGGGCAGGGCCTGTTACGCTCTATGGTGATCTCCTTCTCGACTCCCTTGGCAATCTCCTCGAGGGTAAGCCGGACTCTCGTACGAATGTCACGACCCTTGTAGACACGTGTCTGGGTTCGGGATGAACCACCACCTCCAAACCCGCTGAATCCACCGAAACCGCCTCCGAAACCTCCGAAGCCACCTCCGAACAGATCTCTCAGTATGTCTTCAAGGTTCCCGAAACCACCGCTGAAATCAGGACCGGCCTGGCCATCGACCCCGGCGAAACCGAATTGGTCGTATCTGGCCTTCTTATCAGGGTCGCTGAGCACAGAATATGCCTCGGATGCCTCCTTGAATTTCTCCTCGGCGGTCTTCTTCTCGGCCTCTGTACCCTCTACCCAGCGGTCAGGATGCCATTTCATGGCAGCCTTCCTGTATGCCAGCTTTATCTCGTCGGCAGTGGCGTTTTTGCCAATCCCGAGAACCTCGTAGTAATCTCTTTTCTCAGCCATATCCTCTCAATCTCCTATATGCCGACCACGACCTTGGCGTAGCGGATGACTTTTCCTGACAGGGTGTAGCCAGTCTGGACGACATCGAACACAAGTCCTTTTTTATCCTCCTCGGCTACTGGCATCTGGGCTACGGCCTCGTGGAAGTCAGTGTCAAACTTCTCGTCTTTGGCCTTGATAACCTCAAGTCCCTTTGTCTTAAGATAGGACATCAGCTTGTTATATATCAACTCAGTACCCTCTACGGCGACTTTGTCATCTGCCTCAGTGAGCATTTTCATGGCTCTCTCACAGTCGTCCAGGACCGGCAGGAGGCCTTTTATGATGTCAGCGGAAGCGGTGCCCACAAGCTCTAGTTTAGCTTCGGCTGAGTGCCTGCGGAAGTTCTCGAAGTCGGCCATAAGACGGATATAGTCGTCTTTCTCCTTGGCGACGCTAGCCTTGAGTTCCTCGTTCTCTTTCTTCAAACTGGCCAGAAGTTCCTCATCCTGAGCGACTTCCTTCTCGACCTTAGCCTCAACTTTCTCCTCCGGCTTAACTTCAGCCTTATCCTTCTTTATCTCGTTGCTTTTCTTCTTGCTCATATCCATTATCCTTTAAACGACTGCAAAGATATCAAATTATCTGCCAACAGCGAATCGCTGACAGATTGTCAGATTGTTATCCTTAGCTAAGCGAAGGATCTAGCTCTTCTTTGATAGATACTGCTCCGCCTTGTATGTGAGTCCCATAAGAAGAATGGAGATCGCGCAGGCGGCGATAAACATGATGAACACAGTGTCAAGTCCACCGCTTCTCATCACGAATCCCACGAGGATATTGGCCAGCACTGCGGTACCGAGCACATATCCGAGGAATCCTGTAAGTCCGGCAGCGGTCCCCGCGGCGTTCTTGGGGGCGAGATCAAGGGCTTGGACGCCTATCAGCATGACGGGACCGTAGATGAAGAATCCTATGGCGATGAGGCAGGCGATGATGACAGTAAGGTTGTCGAGGTTTTTCCAGTATATGAATATCGCCACCGCGACTAATGCCATGAACAGCATGGTCGGCAGGGCTCTACGGCCGCCGAAAACCTTGTCGCTCAACCATCCGCAGAACAGGGTCCCGGGAATGGCTGCAAACTCGTAGGCGAAATATGCCCAGCCTGTGCTGGTGATGTCTATACCCTTATCTGTCAATATCTTCGGAGCCCAATCAAGGCAGCCATAACGCACCATGTAGACGAAGGCGTTGGCGAAGGCAATGTACCAAAGGAGCTTGTTCGAAAGGACAGTCTGGAATATTTCCTTGACAGAGATCACGCTCTCGCTCTTCTCGGTGTAATGGCGGGCGGCGTGGCCTGACCACTTCTCGATCGAGGGGAGTCCCAAAGACTGAGGCGTGTCACGGATGAGGCAATAGGCGACTATGGCTATAAGAATCGCCACGGCGGCGGGAAACACGAAAGAACCGATGAGAAAGTAGTGGTCGGAATGGGCGCCATAGAACCACGATCCGAACCACACGGCACCGTAGGTGGCCATAGGCCCCACAAGAGCGCCTCCCACATTGTGGGCGCAGTTCCACACAGACATCCATGTGCCTCTCTCCTTGATTGAGAACCAATGCGTCATAACCCTTCCGCATGGAGGCCATCCCATACCGTTGAACCATCCGACCAGGAAGTTCAGCGCGGACATGAGGGCTATAGCCCAGCCTTTGCGCTCTATTCCCAGCCATTGGACAGGGACGATCATGAACGCCATTGACAGAGCGGCCATGATAAGTCCCAGGGGCAGGAATTTCCGGGCGTCGCTCCTGTCAGAGACGCTCGCCATAAGGAATTTGGAGAATCCGTAGGCGATGGCGTTCATTGACAGGACCACGGCGAGTTCCTGGGTGGTGAATCCGAGGGCCTCAAGCCCAGGAATGGCCATCGAGAAATTCTTCCTGACAATATAGAACCCGGCGTAGCCAATGAATATGCCCAGAAAGACCTGCAAGCGCTTTTTCTTGTAGATCGAGTCGACCTCCGGGCCGGTCATTATCTCCTTGTGGGGAGGGGGTGCTAGAAAGGATCTCATATACGCGAATATAATCATTATGGATGATTTTTAGTATATTTACACTCGCTATGCAAGTATTGGATAACTACGAAAAGTACCGGAAGTATTTCTCGGATGACCAGTTCTGGGGGAAGCTCAAGAGGTTGGCCCGCAAGGCTGGGATAAAGGTCGTCTATGCGGCTCTACTGCTGTATTACGTGCTCCGCAATCCCGCCACACCCCGTGCGGACAGGACCAAGATCCTTGGCGCGTTGGGCTATCTGATCCTCCCGACGGATCTGATACCAGACCTCCTGCCTGTCGTGGGGTACACAGACGATCTCGCGGCTTTGATGTGGGCTCTATATTCCGTGGCTAAGAATATTACCCCCGAGGTCAAGATTATGGCCCGCGAGAAGTTGGGGGAATGGTTCAATGATTATGACAACTCCGACTTGGAGGGTCTTTAGCGGATGCCCAGCTATCTCCAAATAGAGAATATATCGAAGTCCTATGGCCCGAAGATCCTTTTTGAGCATATAGGATTCAACGTAAATGAGGGTGATAAGATAGCTCTGATCGCCCCTAATGGCACGGGAAAGACGAGCCTGCTCCGTATTCTCGCCGGTAAGGACAGCTCAGATTCGGGCGGACGTGTCTTGTTCTTGAAAGACATCCGTATCGCTTTCCTGGAGCAGGAGTATGAATATGACCCCGATGCCACTGTCTGGGAGCAGATCTTGACTGACAGCTCAAAATGGATGGAACATCTTGATCCTGAGCATGTCGCTGATTATGAGCAACGCATAAGGCAGTTGCTCTCATCCTTCGGCATGGTGGATCCCCAAAGGAAGATGAGTGATCTGTCCGGAGGCGAGGTCAAGAGGGTCGCGATCATTGTCATGCTTGCGAGTGAGGCCGACTTCTTAATCATGGATGAGCCTACAAACCATCTCGATATCGATGCGATTGAGTTTCTGGAAAACTATCTTTCCCATGCCAGATGCACTCTTTTGATGGTTACCCATGACAGGTATTTCCTGGATAGCGTGGCCAACATTGTCATGGAGCTCGACAGGGGGCAAGTCTTCATCTATAAAGGGGACTATGAGAACTATCTGGAGAAGCGTCAGGAAAGGATCGACAATTACAACGCTGAGACTGACAGGGTCAAGAATATCCTTCGTCGCGAGTTGGAGTGGATGCATGCGAGCCCATGTGCCCGTACCGGTAAATCCAAATCCCGTAAAAACGCTTTCTATGAGCTCCGCGACAGGGCAGGCCAGGTTTACAAGTCGAATCAGTTGAATCTCGACGAGATGGGTCAAGCCACAAGGCTGGGCACAAAGATCATAAACTGTGAGAATCTTGGAATCAGCCTCGGTGGCAAGACGTTGCTCAAGGGCTTCACCTACAATTTCCAACGGTATGAGAGGGTGGGGATTGTAGGAGGCAATGGCACCGGCAAGACCACATTCATTAATCTGCTCACTGGTAATGTTGGGGTTGGATTCCCTTTCGAAGTCACCGGAACGATCTCCAGGGGAGAGTCTCTGAATATTGGTTATTATCGCCAAGAGGGTATGTCGTTTGATGAGGAACAAACTGTTTTAGAAACAGTTAATGATACTCATCTATTGGGGCGCTTCATGTTCCCTCATGATATGCTGAACAACAAGATCCGCAAGTTGTCTGGCGGAGAGAAACGCCGTCTCTACCTTCTTACCATCTTGATGCGGCAGCCTAATCTCCTGGTGATGGACGAGCCGACTAACGACCTCGACATCGTCACTCTTAATGTGCTTGAGGAATACCTTAAGGACTATAAGGGAACACTGATCATCGTGTCGCACGACAGGCATTTCCTGGATCGTCTTGTGGATCATATTCTCATATTCCAAAATGATGGGACGATCAAGGACTTTGTCGGGAGTTACAGTCAGTACCGTGAGGCCGAGCGAATGCGCTCAAAGTCCTCTGGAGGAGCCTCAAGATCATCCGTGGCATCCCGCACTGCCCGGGAGAATGGCCACGTTGGCGGCACCCCAACAGACAGCTCTGGCGCTTCCACCGGCGCCCGTAAGCTGACCTACAAGGAGCAGAGGGAATTGGAAAAGTTGGAGAAAGATATTGAGGCTCTCACAGCCGAGAAGGCCGAGTTGGAGGCAAAGCTCAGCGGCGGCCTGACCGATGTGGCGGAATTGCAATCGGCAAGTACTCGCTTTTCTGAAGTGTCTGAAATGCTGGACTCCTTGGAGACCAGGTGGTTGGAACTTTCTATTTAAAGAATCGATCTACGTCCTTGACGGAGTGTGGAAGGGCAAAGACCACAACCCTGTCATAGGGTTCAATCTTTGACGATCCAACAGCGATCATCGACTCGCTGCCACGGATTATACCACCGATGACTGAGTCTTTCGGGAAGGCGAGGTCTTTCAGTTGTCCCTTGGTTATGGCGCTGCCCGGAGGCACGGTGAACTCAAGAACTTCAGCATCGGTCCCACTCATATACTTGACAAGGCGAGCTTTTCCGCTAAGGGTGAACTTGAACAGTCTTCCAGCCGTGATGAGTTTCTTATTGATCACGGAATCCACACCCATCTCCTCAGCGAGGTGGATGTACTCGATATTCTCCACCTCTGCGATAGTCTTCTCTATCCCGTATTTCTTCGCTGACACGCATGCTAGGACATTCGCCTCGTCCTTTCCGGTGAGGGCTAGGAACGCGTCGTAGTCCTTGATGCCCTCTTCGGAGAGTAGCTCGGAATTGCGTCCGTCACCAACCACGACAATCACATTGTCCGGGAGCTTCTCAGACAGGTACATCGCCCTCTCGCGGTCTTTCTCCAATATCTTGACATGGCTGATCTTCCTGCTCAACTGGTCAGCGGCGAGTTCGGCTATCTTCGAGCCTCCCAGTATCATCACCTTGTCGGTCTCGACGTTGCCTTTGCCCAGGAACTTCATAAGGAAGCGCATCCCCTCCCGGGTGGCTATGATGAACACGAGGTCATGGTAAAGAAGCTTTGTGTCGAATTTTGGCATTATGGTCTTGCCGCCTCTGGAGATGGCGATGACACGGAATTGGAGCTCATCCTTGGAGGTGATCGCCGCGAACTCGGCGATCTTCATGTCAAGAAGGGGAGAGTCCTCCTCAAGCTTGAAAACCTCCACTTGAAGCTTTCCCCTGGCGAAATCCATGGAGTCTGACGAAGATGAGTGTTTCAGCAGCTCAAAGATCTCGTCCGCGGCTAATTTCTCGGGGCAGAACATCAATTCTATCCCCATCTGTTTGAACAAGAGCTTGTTCTCAGGAGAAAGAAAATCATGGTCGTCGATCCTGGCTGTGACTTTCTTTGCTCCGAGGTTCTTCGCGAGCAACGCGCTCACGATGTTGACATCCTGAGGCACGAATGGGACGACGGATATGAATAGGTCGGCGTCCTGGACCTCAGCTTCCCGCATGATCTTCAGGGAAGATGGATGGCCCTCGATGGCGATCACGTCCGCTATCGCGGTTATATTCTGGAGCCTTTGTGGGTTGTCATCTATGATCGTGATGTCGTTCGCCTCCTTGCTCAGCATTTTGGCGAGGTGGGATCCGATCTCCCCGGCTCCTTGGATGACGATCTTCATATCTTTTTTCTTAAGTAAGCAAATATATCATTTCCTTTCATCATCGCCAAAAACACTATCCACCTAGGGAACAATACCGGAGGGGTAATGCCTTTGTGAGATTCGAGATATTCTTGTATATCAACTATTTCCGTGCCAGAATCCATTTGCCTGTACTCTTTATGAGCCTCGATCACAGCTTTGAAGCGAGCCAGGCTTCCCGTGAGCAGGTAGACGATGGCTGAGCATCCGTCGAGGCATTTCCTCAGGAATATCGTCCTCCTGGCTTTCCTTAGAGCTTTTTTAGGAGACTCTTTCAAAGCGTATGTCTTGGCGAGGTTGTTACCTAGCATCAAGAGGTTATTGCGGTAGTTGAGCTTGAGCTTCCACGGGGAGTCATTGGGAAGGGTGCCGCCACCGACGTGGTATACAACTGACTCCGGGACCACGAAAATGGATTTACCTTCCAGCTGAAGTCTCCAGCAAAGGTCGATCTCCTCCATGTGGGCGAAGAATCTCTCGTCCAGCCCGCCCATACTCCCATAATCACTCGCGCGGACCATAAGACAAGCCCCTGTGGCCCAGAAAACCTTCGAAGGTGTGTCATACTGTCCATGGTCTTTCTCCAAGCGTTTAAGGACGCGCCCGCGGCAGAAAGGGTAGCCGAACTTGTCCAGCAAGCCCCCGGCGGCTCCAGCGTACTCGAAGCTGTCCTTGTCTTGCCATGAATGGAGTTTCGGGGCGCAGGCGGCGCAGTCTGGGTGTGTGTCCATCCAAGAGACCAACGGCTCAAGCCACCCCTCAGGGACTTCTATGTCGGAGTTTATCAAGACAAAATACTCCATGTCCGAACCGTCCGACATCTCGGAAAGAGCTTTGAAGGCGCGGTTGTATCCTCCGGTGAACCCATAGTTTTTGTCGAAGCATATAAGTTTGATGTCCGGGAACTTCTCCCTCATCACTTCAACCGACCCGTCGGTCGAGCCGTTATCCGCCACCACGACCTCCGCACCCTCAGGCATGCTTGCTGACAAGCATGGGAGGAATCGTTCCAGGAATTCTTTCGTGTTCCAGTTCAGTATGACAACCGCT
>ONSC01000123.1 GCA_900320365.1 uncultured Bacteroidales bacterium | reverse complement strand
ATTGCGGCTGATGGAAATTAGTGACAAGCACGTCAACCAACCTGAACTTGAATCCAGGTACGATGATGATTCTGGTGCCAACCTTGACCTCAGTGAGGCCCTCCTTCTCTAAGTAGTTGATAATGGCATCAATAGACTCTCTTACTGAATATGGGTATTCCCTCTCGTAAGGAGCCCATTGGGCTACATCCTCAGGAGCGCCCTTCTCAATGCAACTCACTCCCACATAGTATAAAGACTCAAGTGTACGGACCGAAGTGGTGCCGACAGCGATGAGCTTGCCGGCATTGTCCCTGATGCGCTTTAGCAGCTCTATACTCACACTGAAAGGCTCCCTGTGCATTGGATGGCCAGAGATCTCAGCGCTCTTCACAGGCAGGAAAGTACCGGCACCTACATGGAGACACACATTCCGTATGTCAATTCCCTTGTCCTTGATCCCGCTTAGCACCCTCTCCGTGAAATGGAGACCGGCCGTAGGAGCGGCGACAGAGCCCCTGACACGGGCATACAACGTCTGATAGCGCTCATGGTCAATTTCCTCAGTGTCCCTGTTCAGGTACGGAGGAATAGGAACTGACCCGCAAATGTCAAGGACATTCGAGAATGGATGGCCACCAGCCCACGTGAACTCAACCTCTCCGACACGGTCATCACGACTTACAAGCCTCGCTCGCAGGTCAAGGTTCGTCACCTCCCGTGACATTTCAGGGTTATAAAGGGTCAGAATATCCCCTTTCCATCTCTTGGCGTTGCCGATAACGCACTTCCACACACATCTTGAGGAGGAAGCGAACGCAAGGTTATATTCCACCGGGTCAACAGGTTCCAAGCAGAATATCTCTATATGCGCACCGGATTCACGCTGAAAATGCAGGCGGGCGGGAACAACTTTAGTGTCATTGAACACCATCAGTGACCCTTCAGGAAGCAGATTTGGAAGATCCCTGAACACAAAGTCATCGACTTTACCGTCCACGTAGCGGAGAAGCTTAGAAGAGTCCCGCTCGGGAAGTGGATATTTCGCGATCCGCTCATCTGGCAGATCATAATAATAGTCCTCAATCTTAATTGTCGGTATCATCCTGAGAATTCAATATTCCGTGACAACTCTTAATAATCATGCAAATTTAATCATTTCGTCAATATCATATTCTGCTCTAGCCTAGGGACGCAGAGTGGTATGAATTTGTAAATTGATAGTAAGGAATTGTAAAAATTGTTTTCAATATTTCATCTGTTAACAAATATGAAATCAAGGAATTTTAATAAGAAAATATTAAATATATAATCAATTGAAAATCAAGCTATTATATTTATTCAACTTATTTTAAGGATAAGAAGAATTTGTTAAACCAAAGATAGGATGCTAAAGTAAAACTTAATATCATTAAAATTTATTAACTAAATGATTGATTTTCTGATAAATAATCATTATTAACTAAACTATATTTTAATTATTTTACGGGCCTCTCAGTGGTAATATCCGTCACCAATATGACAATAAGTCAAATTGATTTTCTGAATTATTTCATTAAATTTGTGAACAAAGAAAAATGCCATGAACCAGCGTCTCCAGCAATTCTTAAGCGCCGAGAGTCTCACACAGACACAACTAGCCGAACGTCTCGGCGTGGCTAAAGCCAGCGTCTCCCATATCTTGGCAGGCCGGAATAAACCAGGCTACGATTTCATCGTGAGTCTCTCACGTCAGTTCCCTAACCTGAATCTTGATTGGCTGATAAATGGCAAAGGCCGTATGTACAAGATAACCGGCCAAGAAGGCGATAATTCCCCTGCCGTTCACCAGACAGACGAAAATCGTGAGCCTCAAGGCGGAGAATTATTCGAAATAAGTCAAGAAACAGCTGAAAATCAATCTGATACACCCAAAATCGTAAAAGTGGTCGTCTTCTATGACAATGGCACATTCCAAGAGATAGTATAATTTACTATATTCGCGGTATGTACAAGCAGCTGATCAGACCCATATTGTTCAGGTTCTCTCCTGAGGGGACACACATTATGACGCTCAAGCTCCTACGGTCGCTGCGCAAGGTTCCGCTTTGCGCCAATCTGGTGAAGCTTTTCTTCCGCTGCAAGTCACAGTCTCTCAAAAGAGAGGTCTTCGGCATTGAATTCCCTAACCCGGTAGGTCTTGCCGCCGGCATCGACAAGAACGGGGAGACGTATAACGAGCTCTCCTGGTTCGGGTTTTCTTTTATAGAAATCGGTTCTCTCACTCCTGAGCCGCAGCCTGGCAATCCTAAGCCACGTCTTTTCAGACTCCCTCAAGATAAGGCTCTTATCAACAGGATGGGAATCAACAACAAAGGAATCAATCATGCCATCGGCCATATCATTAAAGACAAGCCGAAAGTGATCCTTTGCGCCAGTATAGCTAAAAACAGCACTTCCGCCTCCGACAGTGACATTATCGAGGATTATAAGAGGTCTTTCTCCCGCCTGTATGACTTTGTGGACATGTTCAGTGTAAATGTCTCCTGCCCCAATGTTGAGGGACTGCAGAATCTCCAGGATGTGTCTTATCTTTCTGACGTCATCGACCCTCTTCTAGACCTCAGGATTTGCTATGACACCTATAAGCCGCTTCTTGTCAAGGTCTCCCCTGACATTCCTGGTGAGGAGCTGGAAGAGATCCTGAACTATTGCATGCTCTCTGGTGTCGATGGCATAATCGCAGGCAACACTACCACATCCAGGGAAGGTCTCACGACCAACCCGGCCAGGGTGGAAAAGATCGGAAAAGGTGGCCTTTCCGGCGCTCCCCTTTTTGAGAGAAGCCTCGCGTTAGTCAAGCATATTCACGAATACACAGGTGGCCGGCTTCCCATTATTGGTGTGGGAGGCATCATGGGGCCTGAGCAGGCCAAGCTCATGCTTGACGCCGGAGCTTCCTTGATAGAGATATGCACTGGATTCATCTATGAGGGACCATCTGCAGTGAAAAAGATTTTAAGAAAACTCAAATGACAAACGCTTCAATCTGCACAATCGGCGACGAGATTCTCATCGGACAGATTGTGGACACCAATTCATCGAAGATTTCCAGGGCCCTTGAGGAGATAGGGATAAAGGTTACAAGGATGCTCTCCATCGGGGATGACCGCGACGAGATAATTGACAATCTGGAAAATGAATTGAGAATCAGCGGAATTGTCATCACCACAGGAGGGCTAGGTCCAACCAAGGACGACATCACAAAAGCCGCGCTTGCTGAACTGTCCGGCAGCAAAGGTTATGTGGAGAATGCCACACAGCTGGAAATCATCCATGAGATACTTCATGCCCGGGGACTCGATGT
Organism: uncultured Bacteroidales bacterium; assembly: GCA_900320365.1. Lineage (GTDB taxonomy): Bacteria > Bacteroidota > Bacteroidia > Bacteroidales > UBA932 > Cryptobacteroides. The sequence goes on along the minus strand of ONSC01000123.1, from coordinate 3,889 downwards.
GCTGGACATAAACAAAGCCCAGGCACTGGTGCCTGAGACCTGCGAGGTTATTCCTAACCGCCTTGGAACCGCCCCGATAATGGTGTTCAGATTTGATGGCGATAGATTCGGACATCCCGCCACCCTATACTCGCTTCCGGGTGTTCCTTTCGAGGCGGAAGGTGCTCTCCCAGACGTCATTGAGGATATCAAGGGACACAATTCCCTGACGGACATATTCCATAAATGTGTCATGGTGTCTGGTTTGGCGGAGTCCGCGTTGTCTAAACTCATCGAACCGTGGGAGGACAGTCTGCCAGAGGACATGCATCTCGCGTACTTGCCTAATCAACTGACTGGTGTGCGCCTTCGCCTCTCGATTTATGGCGGAGACAAAACAGAGGAAGAAAGACGTATCGACGAGCGTTTCGCCGCTCTTGAGCCAATACTCGGAGACAAGATATATTCCCACTCAGATGACTCTCTGCAAAACGCCATTGGTACGCTGCTGAGAGGCACGGGGATGACATTGAGTGCCGCTGAATCATGCACCGGGGGCATGATCTCATCTCTGATAACATCAGTTCCGGGTGCATCAGAGTATTATCTAGGCTCAGTGACCTCTTATGCCGTATCTGTAAAAGAGAATGTCCTCAATGTGCCACAGGAGTTCGTCTCCAGGTATGGAGTTGTCAGCTCAGAGGTGGCTGGAGCAATGGCTGAAGGTGTGAGAAAGCTGACGGGAAGTACCTATTCTGTGGCCACCACAGGACTGGCAGGTCCCGGCGGAGATGAGATGAATCCTGTCGGCACGGTGTGGATCGGAGTATCCGGTCCCAACGGAACCGACACATTCAGAAGAGTTTACAAAAACGATAGGAAAAGGAATATCGAGCGCTTCACTTCAGCCGCCCTGGACGAGTTAAGACTCTTTATTCTTAAAGACCTGAAGAACGGGAAATGACATCCCGGAACACTCTCAGGAAGTTACCAGAGGCTATCCTCTCGATCTGGTCATCACTGTAGCCCCGCTTCCCCAATAGATCAAAAACCACAGGAAGTCTCGAGATATTCTCAAGGCCTTCCGGAGTCACCTCGATCCCATCGAAGTCCGTACCTATACCAACATGCTCGATGCCGCCGACATTGACCGCATGATCGATATGCCTAATCACGTCTTCGACAGTGGCCGACGCCGTGGTTGTCAGGAAATATGGATAGAAATTGATCTGGATGACACCTCCCTTGTCCGCCATCCTCCTTATCATGTCGTCAGTCATGTTCCTGGGATGATCAGCGAGAGAGCGACAACACGAGTGTGTGGACAGGACAGGAGCTTTTGAGCATTCAAGTATATCATTGAATGTCTGGTCAGAGGCATGTGCCACGTCCACTATCATCCCCAGCTTATTCATCTCAGCCACCACTTCCCTTCCAAAAGGGCTCAATCCGCCCCATTTCTTCCCTTCCATGGCAGCGTCAGCTATCTCATTGTCCCCATTGTGAGTGAGTGTCAAATACCTGACGCCCAAACGATAGAACAATCTGAGGAGAGACAAGGATTTTTGGATTGGAGAACCGTTCTCCATGCCCACAAGGATGGAGACCAGCCCTTTGGACTTATTCGCTATAACCTCATCAGGGGTGAGAGCCATGGCGATCTTATCGCCATACTTGCCAAGCGCGTCATAGACTGAGGCAAGCATCTCCAGAGCACTCGTGGCAGCAGCCTCTCCAGACTGCTCGGCATAAGTGCACAAGGCGAAGAAGGAAGCATCTACTCCCCCTGCTAAAAGCTTGGGGATATCAACATGGCAGTCATTATTGTCAAAACCAACATCAAGCCCCTTGATCATAAGGGACGGAGTGTCACAATGGGAATCAAGGACTATCATTATTTCCTGAGAACAGAGGCGCTTTGTATCTTGACCAGGTTGATTGCGGGATCACCTGAGAAAGTGACTTCCGCTCCCCTTCCAAGATCCAGTTCGAGAGATTCGATAGGACTTACATCTGCCGATGCCCCTGAGATTGATACAGAAGCCTTTCCGGTCTTGAGAGATGAAGCGTCAACTTTGGCGGATGTGCCCTTACCGGTCAGCTCAAGAGAAGAAGATTTCCCTGATATAGTTGTCTGGGAGCCACTCGCCACTTCGACTTTTATAGCATCTTCCACCTCGCCTTTGATATCTAAGGTGGAGTTACCACCTGCGATTATCGAAATACTCTTGGCCTGCCCCTCAATGGCGACAGCAGCTTTTCCATCAGTCGACAATTTGATGTCATCCTCAATATCGGCGGACACATTAGTGAATTTGGCGCTTTTAGTCATACTTAACACCATGGATTTTCCCTTGATATTCAGGTTACTCACCACTGAAGAGCCTGTCATGTTAATCACTAGGTCAGTAGCACCAATCTTGCCTGATGAGAAGAACTGGGCATCGTCATTTAGGGTAAGAGTCTTCAAGTCGGGCATGGTGACAACAGCTACAAGAGTCGGCTCTGAGGAGTTCTTGCCCTTGTACATTTTCTTCATGTCCCTGGGTATCTTACTGTCAAGTTCCAGGTGGAGAACGCCAGACTTGACATAGCACAGGACATAACTCTCAAGTACGTCATCCATTGTGAGTTTGGCGCTGTAACGTTCACCTGGAGTGATCGACACCTTAAAGCCATCAGATGCCTCAATCCCCGTAAAAGGAGATAAATCATGCTCTTTGGAACGAGTCTGTGAATAACCAATAATATTTGAAGCTATGATTAAAGTCATAGCCATGAACAACTTACAAACCAAAGATTTCATATTCATTTAGATAATTTGTTATTCATCCAGTTTTTCCATCAGGGACTCCCACTCGGCGGTCTTGTGGTCAAGTTCCCGCTTATGCTCAAGATAAGTCCTTGTGAGCTCCATTATGTCATCTCCAGCGGTAGGATTCGAAAGAACTTTCTCTATCTCCTTCATCTTCTCCTCCAACTTCCCGATCTCCCCCTCGAGGAAATCCACACGATGTCTGATTCTGCGGATCTCTTTTGACTCATTCTTCTTGCGTTCAAAAGCGACCCTGGCCTCTTCCTTCTTGTCTTCCTGAACGTCGTGAAGGATCATTTCCTCTTTCCCGAACTTTCTCTCCAACTCCTGGAGACTCTCAATCTTGCGCTTCTCCAGAAACTCCTGTACACCTCCGATATGTTCCTTGACCTTCCCGTCCCTGAACTCATACATCTTGTCTACAAGCCCATCAAGAAAGTCACGGTCATGAGAAACAACAATCAACGTGCCATCATACGCCTGCAGGGCCTGTTTCAGGATTTCCTTTGACTTGATGTCCATATGATTGGTCGGCTCGTCCAAAGCCAGGAGATTGTACGGCTGGAGCATGAACTTGGCCATGCCCAGGCGAGCTCTCTCACCACCTGAGAGCACGCTGACCTTCTTATCGATGTCTTCCCCTCTGAAAAGGAACTGCGCGAGGATGTCACGGAGTTTGGCACGAATGTCTCCGACCGCTATATTGTCCAAAGTCTCCCACACGGTGAGATTCCTGTCAAGGATATCTTCTTGATTCTGGGCATAATAGCCCATAGCGACGTTATATCCCCTCTTAGCCTCTCCCTCCAGTGGGATCAATTCCCCGGCAATGACTCTCATCAAAGTGGTCTTACCCTCACCATTGCGCCCGATCAAGGCGACTTTCTCACCTCGCTTCACCTCGATGTCAGCGTCGCGGAAGACTACTTTTCCGGGATATCCCACGGTTATGCCTGTCGCCTTGAACACGATATCACCTGAACGAGGCGCTGGAGGGAATTTCACCGTAAGCTGCACATTATCAGTCTCATCTATCTCAATGCGGTCCAGTTTCTCAAGCTGCTTGATCCTTGATTGCACCTGGTTGGACTTGGT
>ONSC01000115.1 GCA_900320365.1 uncultured Bacteroidales bacterium | reverse complement strand
GGCAGACAGATAAAGCTTTTATCCTTAAAACCATCAATATGTTATCAGGGCTTGACTGCTATAAGATAACTCTCTGCCCTGACATTATTGCCAATGTGGACTGTTTGCGTGACTTTACGCTTTCTCTGAGAAATCGATAATAATAGACTAATGATATGGAATCACTTAATTACAAACTTAATGACGCCAAGATGTTCGTCGATATCGCTGACGGAACAGCTATCGTCATTAATTCCGCAACCGGTATTTACTATGGCATGAATGGTTTCGGGACAGCGATTTACGAGAATCTCCAGGCAGGATCATCCACAGGTGATGTCCTAGCCGCCGCTCTCCAGCTGCCCGGTGTACCTGAAGATTTTGAAGCCGGTTTAGAGAGTTTCATCACCTCTTTGGTTGAGTATGAGATAATGGTGCCCAGCTCAGAGGCATCGTCCAAACCCTCCCGGATTGATTTGGAGGTGGCAAAGGGGGATGGATTCATTCCCGTTTGCACGGAATATCAAGATGTTCAGGAACTTCTGTTCGCTGACCCGATTCATGAGGTTGATGTGGATGAAGGTTGGAAACCGGAGTAGAGTCTTATGCCTGCCATCTCGGTCGTAGTGCCCGTTTATAATACAGACAAGTGGCTGGACCGCTGTCTGGATTCTGTCCGGAGTCAGTCTTTCTCTGATCTGGAGATCCTTTGTATTGACGACGGGTCGTTGGATGGTACACCGGAAATATTGAGTAGACATGCGTCAGAGGACCCTAGGATCCGGGTTATTACTTTTCCGGAGAATCATGGAGTGCCTTATGCCAGGAATGTGGCAATGGAGGAGGCTTCTGGGGAGTATCTGTATTTCATGGATTCTGATGACTGGATCGACCCTGAATACCTCGAGGAGATGTACGTCGCGGCTGAACGAACCGGACAGGATGTGGTCATTAACGGCAATTGGTACCTGGAGTATGACAATCCTTCCAAGCGAAGGCATTGCGGACGTTTCGGCTTCGTTCATGAGGAAGCGGGTTTCTATAATCCGGTAGTTGTCCAATCAAATTTCTTCCCTGTAGTCTGGAGCCGCCTTTACAGACTGAAGTATCTCAACGATAATGACATACGTTCCCCTCTTCTGAAAGGTGGGGTTGAGGATAACTATTTCACTTCCCTGGCGGAGATCCTTCAGGAGAGGAGCTATATTTTCAACGGATCTTACTATCACTATTACCAAAGGGAAGGCTCCCTGGTCCATCAGCCGGATGCGGCGTTCCGACATTTCCAGAATTTCAGGATATTCCTGGATGAGCTCCACAAGAGGGGCATACCTCCTCATGCGGCCAAGCGGTTTTACTCCCAGAAGGGTCTGGAAGTCCGGGACGAGGAGCGGTTCGGTTTCCTAAAGGATTTTTTTGTTGATGTTGAGTCTGATGTCCTCGCTTGTCCGGAACTCTACGGGGCGCTGGACGTGTTTTTCATGAAAGCTTTCGTCTCATCTCCGAATCTGGAGACATTTCTTTCATGTTATGGTCCCGTTCCCAACATGAAGTTTACCGCCAAACTTATCCGTGGGGGAGTTTACCCCTCCGTGTCTCAAATTCTTGATGGTTCTTGGTGGATATGATTTCGGTAGTTATCCCCGTTTATAATGCGGAATCTTTTATCTCCAAATGTGTCGGGTCAGTACTTGAGCAGACTTTCTCCGATTTGGAATTGATTTGTGTTGATGACTGTTCCACGGACGGATCGTCGGAACTACTGGATGGTTTTGATGATCCGAGGGTGAGGGTAATAAGGTTCGCTGAGAACCGGGGTGTCTCGGCGGCCAGGAACGCCGGCTTGGAAGCCGCTGTCGGGGATTATCTCTATTTCCTGGACTCAGACGACTGGCTTGATCCAGACTACCTTGAAGCGATGTTCCTCCAGGCTCAGGAGACAGGAGAAGATATAATAGTCAACTCAAATTACATCGAAGAGTTCCCAAATGAGGGAAAAAGGGCGCTCAGCAGCAGGTTTGGGTTCGTCGAGGATGAGCCTGGTTATTATCCTATGAACGTGATACAGAACAGGTTCCCTCCGGTCGTTTGGGCAAGGCTTTTCCGTAGGGGATTCCTCTTGGAGAAAGGTGTCCGTTTTCCTCCGCCATTTGTCCGGAACGGGACGGAGGACATTTTTTTCACGGGATTGGCAAGCTCGTTCCATAGTAAGGGATTCGTGTTCAGGGGACCATACTATCACTATCTCCAGCGTTCCGAGTCTCTATTGCACCAGAGAGACCTATGCTACCATAACATAGTGAGTTTCAAAGCTCTTCATGATGAGCGAAAGAACAGGAATTTGCCAACCGAGGGATTGAGGCTTTTTTACGGAGGCACTGTCATCGTGGATACTGAGGAGAAATTCGATTTCGCGAAAGACTTCTTTACCGAGATCGCGCCAGAGGTTCGTCGTCACAAAGAGCTTTACGCTCCTCTGGATGTTTTCTTGATGGAGGCCATCCTCATATGCCCTGATTATGCCGGTTTCAGGGAAAGATACAACCCTAATATTTCTATCTCCTTCATAAGGAGCAGGATGAGAATATGACGTTTTTTCTCAAGAAGTTGTGTTCCTTCGGCATATTATTGATCGCGGTATTACTCGCGGCCGATTATTGCCTTTCCAAGGTCGTACGCCATGCTGATGAGCCTAACTTCGAGATTTGGAGGGATGTGATGTCCGGAGAGGCATCCACTGACATATTGATTTCCGGTGATTCCAGAGTCAATACCGACTGCTACCCTCCTGTCATTGACAGTGTCACCGGCTTGAGGTCATACTCCTGCGGAGTGATCGGGCATCATTTCACCATCCAGAAGATAAGGTATGATATGTACAAGAGATACAACGAGAAGCCTGTCTTACTGGTCCAGTTTGTGGACAATTGGTTGTATGGCTCAATATCCAAGTACGATTACCAGCAGTTTCTTCCTTGGATGTGGAATCCATATTTCCTGCTGGATTTCTTCGAGATAGATCCCTCCCAAACGGTGAGTATGTCCATACCATGGTACCGTTATCATGGCCTTTCTATCCGGGACATGTTCCATGAGTCCAGGCAGACTCGTAGAGGATATTACAATTTTGACAAGTATCGTATTAACAGTCCCGTCTCCAGGCTTTCAGATTCAGATCTGGCATTCCGGATCAAGCCTCGTAAAGAGTCTTTGTTCCGTTCCTTCTTGTCTGAAGTGTCGGCCGATGGGATAAAACTGGTCCTTGTCATGGCCCCTCTGTATGGTAGCTCGGAAATGCCCGAGGATCTTTGTGAGAATATCCGGAGGTATTTCAGGGATATTTCCGAAGAGTACGGTATTCCTTTCCTGGACTATTCGAACATGCCTTTGAGCGATGACAAGACCATGTTCATAGACGGGTTCCATTTGAACAGGAAAGGCTCGAGAGTCTTCTCGGATTCTCTTGCGAACGATATTGTCAACTTGGGCTTGATATGACATTCAATTCTTTGATATTCGCGGCTTTCCTGCCTATTGTCTTCTGCCTCTACTGGTTTGTCTTCGGGCGGAATTTAAGATGGCAGAACGCTTTCGTGGTAGCCGCCTCTTATGTCTTTTATGGATGGTGGAACTGGAAGTTCCTGATCCTGATAGCTATAACCTCTTTCTGCAGCTGGGGGAGCGGTTTGTTGATATACAACTGCAAGGATGATCGTAGGAAGGCGAGATGGATCAGCGCGGCGAACATAATCTTGAATCTGGGGATACTGGGGCTCTTCAAGTACTACGATTTCTTCGCCCAGTCCTTTGCGGACCTCTTCCTCGGGGGAAAGACTGACGGGATTCTGCTTAATCTCATCCTTCCTGTAGGTATCAGCTTCTATACTTTCCAGGCGCTGAGTTATTCAATCGACGTGTACCGGGGCAAAATCGAGCCTACGAAGGATATCGTCCAGTTCTTCGCCTACGTGAGTTTCTTCCCCCAGTTGGTCGCAGGCCCTATTGAGCGTTCTACGAACCTTCTGCCGCAGTTCGGCAGAGAGAGGGTCTTTGATTATTCCCAAGCGGTGGACGGACTGAGGCAGATGCTTTGGGGGTATTTCAAGAAGATCGTGATAGCCGATTGGTGTGGGATCTATGTGGATAAGGTTTTCGGGGATATCCCTGGTCAATCCGGAGCCAAGTTGATCGCGGCGGGGATTCTGTTCGCATTCCAGATTTACGCCGATTTCTCAGGCTACACAGATATAGCGATCGGTACGGCGAAACTATTCGGAATCAAGTTGATGCGAAACTTCGCCACTCCTTATTTCAGCCGTGACATCGCTGAGTTCTGGCGTCGCTGGCATATTTCTTTGACAACTTGGTTCCGCGACTATCTTTATATACCCATGGGGGGCAGCCGATGCTCAAAGCCAAGGGTGGCTCTGAACACTATGGTCATATTTCTGGTCAGCGGATTCTGGCATGGAGCGAACTGGACATTCATCGCTTGGGGCGCTTTCCATGCCTTGCTTTTCTTGCCATTGATCCTTACAGGTAATAACCGGAAATATAAGGAGATTGTCGCTCCGGGACGTATTCTCCCATCATTCAAAGAGTTCTGGCAGATATTGCTGACTTTCTCCCTAGTGACTATCGGGTGGGTGATCTTTAGGGCGGATAGTCTTTCCCAGGCTTGGTCTTTCTTTGTCGGAGTTTGTCACTGGAATTCAATAGGCGAGATTTCGGTTTTCTTCAAGGATGACTTTTTAATTCGGGCTGTATGGATAGCCATTATGCTGTTTGTCGAGTGGATTGACAGGGGAGAAGAACACGGCCTCTCAATGAGAGGTGTCCGGCATAGGGCGATCCGCTATGCCATATACTTCGCTGTCATACTTGTCACGATACTCTATTTTGACGACGGCTCACCGAAGTTCATTTATTTCCAATTCTGATGGTGGTTCGGTTTCTGGCTCGCTGTTTTCTCGCGGTTGTTGTCTTTTTCCTCTTGCTGGCTGCCTTTGATTTTGTTTTCTCAAAGGTGGCTGAACGAGCGAACTACCAACCAGTTGAGATCTGGCATGATGTGTTGGGCGGCACGGTTGACGCTGATGTCGTGGCGCTTGGCAACTCACTTGTGACGGTAGGTTTCAATACTGAATATATGGACAGTGTTCTTGGCGTACGAACATATGCCCTTGGATTCAGCGGCTCCCAGTTTGACCGCCAATCATACATGTATTCATTGTATCGAGCCAAGAACCGGCCTCCGAAGGTGGTCGTCAATTTCATTGACCATAACGCGATGAGTCTCACCACCCGTGTCCCAAACAGGGATCAGTTTTTCCCCTTGTTTTTCAATAAGGATTTCAGGAAGGCTGTTTTCCCGGTGGAAAACTTTTCTTGGGCGGAGAGGTATATTCCGATGTGGAGATGGCATAGCTACGGGACCAACAAGTTCTTATCCAGGTCTCCCAGGCATTTCAGGAGTGGTTTCAAGTATATCACGTCCACCCGCACTCCCTTCACCACAGGCGCCCGCGACTCGATGCGTTTCGGATCGGATATCGAGGTTTTGTCACCCTTATGGGACAAGTATCTGTCAGAGAATGTCAAAGATGGGATACGAACGGTGTTTGTGTTTCCTCCTCTATACAAGAACAATCATTTCGCCGAAGGATATGAGGAATTGATGACCTCGACATTCAATGACTTCACGGAAAGATATGGTATCCGTTTTCTGGATTACAGGTCTCTTCCGATAGTGGAGGATTCCACCTGTTTCAGGGATACGTTCCATTTGAATGGTAAAGGTTCGATAGCTTTCTGTGACACCCTCGCCAAGGATTTAAGACAACTTGGACTGATATGAGGAATGATCAAGTAAATAGGATCGTGAATATCCCACGTCTCTCGCGGAACTCTGTCGTCATTAGATGGCAGGTCACATCTCTTTGTAATTATAATTGTGATTTCTGTATCCAGGGATCCCGTGAGGCTCATATAAGGGCTTCAAAAGTGGAGAGCCGTGAGAAAAGGAAAGAGATTGCCGAGTGCCTTGTCAATTACATCGAGACAAAAGTGCCATCGGAGCGGGTTGTCGAGTTGTTCCTCATCGGGGGAGAGGTGACGATATTGAAAGACTTCCCCGAGATACTGGGCGCCTTTGTGAACTGCGGTTTCAGGGGACGTCTTATCATACAGATGACGACTAACTTTTCGAAGGATGCCGATTATTACGCCAGCCTCCGCGAATTGTTCAAAGGAAGGAAAAACAGAACCCTGAAACTTTCCGCGAGTTACTATAGGGCATATACTTCCATAGAAACTTTCAAGGAGAAGGTCGCCCGGATCGGGAGATATTCATTGAGAAGGAAATGGAACCGCTTTTTCAACAGGACGGACATTAATATCTTTGTCGGGGTTCCGATTCTGGATGACGAGAGTTACCTTTTACTGGAAGAGCTCCGAGGTTTTTGCGCCCGGTATTCCATAAATGTCAGTCCGATAGTTATACGGAGCTATACGACCATCTTGTCTGAGAATGTGAAGGGGCTGTTGAAGTCAAAGACTGAATCCTCGAGGAAAATGCGCGTCTCATTCTCTGACGGGAGCGGGCGTTATTTCGACAGTATCCAACAGCTCGGAATCTTTTTGGAAGACGGAGATGGACGTTTTTCCCCTCTCGGGTTCTACTGTGACGCGGGCCAGAAGAGTTTCTCTGTCTCTCCGGACGGGATTGTCAGCAGATGTCCGGTCCTGTCGGAGAATGATATCCCAGGACATAGGTTGGGAGTAATTAAGGATATTGACACAGAGCTTCTTACCGCTCCGGCCCGTTGCATGTCAAGCCATTGCTCATGTAACTATTTCACATGCATCAGCCATGTATAAGTTTATTCTCAATTCGCTGTTCTTCATCGTGATTGGATACATCGCTTTTGCAGCGGTGGACGCCATATTCTCGAAGGTGGCTTCTAGATCCGGTGCCGAGGGAATATGGCAGTGGGGCGAATGGATGGAAGGCGGCGTTGAGGCCGACTGTGTCATCCTCGGCAATTCCAGGGCGAATCAGCATGTCTCTCCTCATGTGGTGGACTCCATACTGGGTACCAATTCCTTTAACTTGGGAGTGGCGGGAGCTCATTTCGATCTTATGAAAGCAGTCTATCAGCTTTTCAAGGAGCGGAACGGAATACCTGAGTTTGTCATGATAAATGTCGATTACTCCTCATTGATTCCGACACGCCCTGAACTTAACCGGTTGCAATACTGCCCCTGGTTTGGAGACATACGTTTCAGGGAATTGGTTTTCCCGATCATGCGTCCCACGATTGCTGAGAGACTTCTTCCGATGTATAGATACCATGATTCTGGTATCCGGCTTTTTGTTCCCCAGAGATCAAGGTTGAAGGGGTTCAAGCCCCAGGACATGACTTTTGATAGGAGTGTCGCAGACAAGAATACTCTCCTTTTTAAAAGACAAAAGGAGATTGAATTGTCTTTCAATGATTTACTCGATATGATTGAAGTAGATGGGGCAAAAGTCCTTTTGTTCTTTTCCCCTTATCAGGAAGACACATTCAACCGCATGCCGAATTCTGGAGAAATGT
>ONSC01000186.1 GCA_900320365.1 uncultured Bacteroidales bacterium | reverse complement strand
ATGCGGGGCGAAAGACTTCAAAGGAGCCAGGAAAATACTCCGAGAAGGACTCACTTCCGTGTTGATACTCAGCTTCTTCCTTGCCGCGATTGGTATAGCTCTCAGCTCTCCCCTGCCCGGCTGGCTGGGCGGAACCCCCGAGATAATCACTGACGCGTCCAAGTATTTCCTGATATATTCAGCGTTCATCCCTGTCGGAGCGGTCGGTTGGGCCGCAAGCGCCATGCTCCAGGCCAGCGGCAACATGAAAGTGCCGAGCATCATGTATACGGCCATGTGCGCCTTGGATGTGATATTCAACTACATATTCATTTTCAAATGCGGCATGGGTGTGACTGGAGCCGCCCTTGGTACCGGACTCTCTGAACTGGTCACCTCCGCATTCGCGGTATGGTATGTTCTCTGGAGATCAAAGGAACTTAACATCAAGGGAGAAAAGGAATCTTTCGTGCCAAAACGGAGGACTTTAGACAACGCCTGGGGCATCACCGCGCCGATGTGGCTTCAAAACGTTATTATGCGAGGAGCCTACGTGATGAGCACAATTATTGTAGCTCCACTTGGGGCCATCGCTATAGCCGCCAATGCGTTCGCCATCACAGCCGAGAGCTTCTGCTACATGCCTTCCTATGGAATCGAGGAGGCCTCGACGACGCTTATTGGTCAAAGCATTGGAGCCGGACGGAAAGAAGTCGCGAAACGCTTTTCCCGGATCACAATGACAATGGGAGCCGTGATTCAGACCTTCCTCGGGATCTTGATGTTCATCTTCTCAAGGCAACTTATGGGTCTCCTGAGCGTTGATCCTGGTGTGGTCGAGTTGGGGGCTAAAGTGCTGAGAATAGAAGCTTTCGCGGAGACGATGTACGCTCTCTCGATTGTGGGATACGGATGCTGCGTGGGAGCTGGAGACACCCTAATGCCAAGTCTGATGAACTTCTGCAGCATGTGGATAGTGAGAATCGGACTAGCCGCCATCCTGACTCCGAAGATGGGCCTTCAGGGTTATTGGATCGCCATGTGTGTAGAACTGAATGTCAGGGGAATCCTGTTCATCTGGAGACTGAAGGGAGATAAATGGATGAAACACAAGGTTGTGGACCGGGAGCATGCGGAGATTGAATATGCTGAAATTTAATTAATTATATGGAGAGAATAATCGGCGGGGAATATGGCGGTGAAAGGCCGTTCTATTGTGCGAAAGACCTTTACCTGGAGGATGTCATCATCCGTCCCGGAGAATCCGGTCTTAAAGAGACAGCCAACATCACTTGCGTGAAATGCCGTTTTGAGGGTAAATATCCCCTTTGGGAATGCGACGGTTTCGTTGTCCGGGACTCTATCCTCACAGTCGGGGCAAGATCTGGCCTGTGGTATTCCAGAAACGGCGAGTTGTACGACACTCTGATTGACGCCCCAAAGACCTTCCGCAGGATGGATGGGATCAAGATGAGGAACTGCTGGATTCCCGGCGGAAGCGAGACTTTCTGGGATTGCGGCCATATTGACGTCAAGGACTGCGTCATCGAGAGAGCCGACTACGTCTTCATGCATTGCGAGGATATCGTCCTGGAGAATGTCAAATTGCAAGGTAATTACGGCTTCCAGTACGCCAAGAACGTGGTTATCCGGAACAGCGTCCTCAATTCAAAAGACTCCTTCTGGGAGGCTGAGAGTGTTGAGATATATGACTCCGTGATCAATGGTGAGTATTTGGCCTGGTATTCCAAGAACGTCAAGCTTGTACGTTGCCATATCACTGAGACACAGCCTCTTTGCTATTGCGACAACCTCATCCTCGAGGATTGCACTTTCGGGGAGGACAGCGATCTCGCTTTCGAGTATTCAAGTGTGGAGGCCACCGTGAAAGGTCATGTCGTCTCCATCAAGAATCCTCGCACAGGGCATATCCATGTCGGTTCCGTCGGAGAGATCATCATCGACGGGAACATCAAGGGTCCAGGCGACTGCGTGATCACTACTGACTAATAAAACTAATTGAATATGAGATACTTCTCCCTCGGAAAGCTTCTGCTTCCCTTGTTTTTGGCATTGGTGTTCGACCCTTCCTTAGGGGCATGCACCAACCTGATTGTGACAAAGGGGGCATCCAAAGACGGCTCAGTGATTTGCACATACAACTGCGACACCTTCGGCTATTCAGGATGGCTCACGCACTCCCCCGCCGGGAGACATGAGAAAGGTGAGAAGATAGCAATACGCTCCTTCTGGCATCCGGCAGAGATCAAGGGATACGTGGATCAGGTGGAATATACCTACAACGTCGTCGGATACATCAACGAGAAGCAGCTCAGCATAGTTGAGACCACCTTCGGAGGAAGGCACGAACTGGTTAATCCCGAAGGAATCCTGGGATACGACAATGTCATCCAACTGGCCCTCCAGCGTTGCTCCACCGCAAGGGAAGCTATCCGGACTATGGGGCAGTTGATGGATGAGTATGGCTACAACGATGAGGGCGAGACTTTCACGGTTTGCGACAAGGAAGAGGCCTGGATAATGGAGATTGTCGGCAAGGGACCAGGACGTAAAGGCGCCGTATGGGTAGCCTTGAGGATTCCTGACGGACAGATATGCGCTCACGCCAACATCAGCAGGATAAGGCGGTTCCCTCAGGTGGCCAAGGCAAAGAAAAACAACATATTCCAAGAGATTGAGGGAGAGTGCGTGTACTCAAGCGATGTGATCTCATTTGCCCGCGAGATGGGTTTCTTCTCCGGCAGGGACGAGGATTTCAGCTTCAGAGACGCGTATTGCCCTATTTCTTTCATAAAAGTCCGACAGTGCGACGCGAGGGTCTGGAGTTTCTTCCGCCATCACACCGATCCTTCCGAGATGGACAAGTACATGCCCTACCTTGATGGGAAATTCGATGTCTGTAACCATCTGCCGCTTTGGATCACCCCGGACAGCAAGCTTTCAGTCCAGGACATAATGGCCGACATGCGGGACCACTACGAGGGTACCCCTCTTGACATGACAAAGGATCTCGGGGCGGGACCTTGGGGAATGCCTATCAGGCCCAGAGCTAAAACCTTCGAGTCAAATGGACAGGAATATTTCAGGGAAAGGCCTATAGCCTCACCTCAGGCCGGTTTCACGATGATCTCCCAACTCAGGAGCTGGCTTCCTGACGAAGTCGGAGGATTGATGTGGTTCAATTGCGACGACGCCGACATGGTGGCTTATGTGCCAGTCTATTGTTGCGAGAGGGTGATCCCTACCGCTTTCAGGGAGGAAAACAACCTTAACGGTGTATTCAATGAGAAGGGCGCCTATTGGTTCTGCAATATGGTCTCTAATTTCGTTTATCCAAGATATAGCGCGCTGATAGGCGACTTGAGGTCCGCCCAGAAGGAGCTGGAGGACTACTATTCCGCCGAACAAGATGGGATCACTGAAATGGCTAAAGGGATGACCCCTTCCGACAGGGTTTCCTTCCTCACAGCAAAGACAGCCGAGTACACCGGGAAGATGATGGATCGCTGGAATCAGCTCTGGAAATATCTGATTGTCAAGTATAACGACCAGCCTGGAGGATATGACCAAGGTTTCTACGACGCCATGGTCAGGGACTCTGGCGAACGGTACAAGATTCCCGCCAAGTAGGCAGGGATGAATGGTGAAGGTTCTGATAAATTCTTATCTTTGCGAAAGTTATGATAGGGACTATAGTCAACACAGCCTGCATCATCACCGGGACCATGGTCGGGACTCTCTTCCGTAAAGGCCTCGGCGAAAAGTATCGCAAGACTCTTTTCAATGCGATGGGACTCGCATCCATCGCCCTGGGAGCAAACTCTTTCGTGCAAAACATGCCCAAAAGCGAGTTCCCAGTGCTGTTTATTCTCAGCCTTGCCATCGGTGGTGTAGTGGATGGTAGCGCCCTCGGTCT
>ONSC01000114.1:2304-9908 GCA_900320365.1 uncultured Bacteroidales bacterium | reverse complement strand
AAACGACATCCGGCGGATTATCAGTATGGAGCGGGAATAATTATTCCAGGATCAGCTCGGTAAAAGACCAGGCGGGAACCTCAACCTTATAAACGCCTTTCTTTAAGCTGGCTTTACCGCTGGTGGTGATTACCTTTATCGCATCCGGGTTATTCAAGATGTTCATCGCTAAAGGGCTATCCGCATGTAGCCTGGTCTGGGCGCAAGACTTGAACGATCTGCCGAGAGCGTTGAGGTCAAAGGCCGCGGACCTTTTGCCTTCAGTTCTGTTGCAGACGTAGAGGACAACCCGCCGGCGGTCCTTGTCCCAGGCGGTCTGGACCTGGAAATCCTCTTTCATTGAAGGATCATAATCTTTGATTTTCAGAACCCTGGCGGCGGGAGAATGGGAAAGGAATTCCATAGCTTTACCAGCGGCCGTAAGGTAAGCTCCTTCTTTCGGAGTGTCCATCACGCATTGGCTATGGGTGTTGGCCAGGTTGTTGACATTGACGAACAGCATCTCGTCGCCCATCCTTTGGAACCCCATGAAGTTCTTCAGAAGGTTGAGGGCATATATCCATTTGCTGAACATGAATGATTTGGTGGCATCTCCGCCGGAAGACATATTGTAGGCGTCACGCTTCGTCTCTGTATTGTAGGCAAGCCACTCAGTGTCGCAGTACTTGATAGCTGTCCCGTGGGAGGCATTATATTCCCGGACTTTCTCGATCATGGCCCGGGTTGTCGGCCCGGCGTCAGCCCGGTCCGCCAGGAAATCAATGTCCTTCCCGGCGATCTCGAGCATTTTTTCTATTTCAGCACAGGAGCGCACTTGATGCCCATAAGCTTAAGGGAAGAGACAAACTCTGACGTCACAGCTACCTGGAACTTGGTGGAGTGGAACTCGATGTTGTACTTGGTGACCGGATCGTAAAGGTACATCTTCAGCGGAGTCTTGCCCTTGTTGGCGCTCACGAGCTTTACCAGGTCGTGCCGGAATTTCTCGGTGAGCATAGGGGTGGTGACACTGATCGAGAAAGCGGCCAGCTTTCCCTCGTTGACATTGCCCAGCAGGGATATCCCTTTGACTCTGAAACCGAAAGGAGCCATCTTGCCTTGGGCCCTCTCTTCTTGGCGGAGGGGGAACTTCTCGTCGATCTCACCCTCAATGTAGAGGCTTGCGTGGGGCTGGAGATATCTCATGAAGGTCTCATGATCCTTGCCGAACAAGGAGAGCTCATAGGAGCCGCTGTAGTCCTCAAGCTTGGTTCTGGAATAAGGTTTCCCATTCTTGGCCGTGAGAGTTATTGTCTCCGTCACCAGGCCCGCCACGGCCACCTTCATCTTTTTCTTGGATTTCTCGCAGTCAGCCACGAGGTTGTCCAGGGTGGCGAGTTCTTGGTTGGTGAAGGTCTCCATCTCGAAGGAATATTTCTCCAACGGATGCGAGGAGATGTACATCCCTACGAATTCCTTTTCTTTCTGGAGGATCTCCATCTCATCGTCAACCTCAACATTCTCAGGTATTTCCGGCCTAACAGGCTTCATCTCTTCCATATCCCCGAACAGTGAGGCTCCACTGTCCGCTGAATCTTGGCTGTAAAGGGTGGCGTAACGGGCAAGCTCGTCGATGAAGAAATTGCCGTTCTTGCAAGGCATGAAGAATTGCCTGCGCTTGATCTTGAAAGAGTCGAACGCTCCAGAGTACACAAGGCACTCAAAGGCTTTCCTGTTGAGGACTCCGTCCATCCTCTCCACAAAATCGAATATGTCCTTGTAGGGACCGCCACTCTCCCTTCCGGCTATGATAGCGTCAGCCACGTTGGTACCGAAGCCCTTTATTCCCTTTAGTCCGAAGCGGATATCTCCGGCCTTGTTGACGGTGAAGTGGGAATATGACTCGTTGATATCAGGGCTTTTCACCTTGATTCTGTGGCCTTTGCAGTCTGAGAGAATCTTGCGGATCTCGGCCGTATTGCCCAGGTTGCAAGAGAGGTTGGCCGCGAAGAATTCGGCCGGGTAATGGCACTTGAGCCAACCGGTCTGGTAAGAGACCCAGGCATAGCAGGTGGCGTGGGACTTATTGAAGGCGTACTGGGCGAACTTCTCCCAGTCTTTCCAGATCTTGTCCAGCGTCTTCTCCGGATGGCCGTTTGCCATTCCTCCGCTCATGAACTTGTCCTTAAGCTCATTCAGAATGGCTATCTGCTTCTTTCCCATCGCCTTGCGCAGCTTGTCAGCCTCACCCTTGGTGAAGCCGGCGAGCTTCTGGGAAAGGAGCATGACCTGCTCCTGATAAACCGTGACCCCGTAGGTGTCGCTCAGGTATTCCTCCATGTCAGGGAGGTCATATTCAATGGCTTCCAGTCCCAGCTTCCTGTTCACGAAGTTGGGAATATAATCCATGGGTCCCGGGCGGTAGAGGGCGTTCATAGCGATAAGGTCCTCAAAACGCTCAGGATGGAGCCTTTGGAGCCAGTTCTTCATGCCGGGAGACTCGAACTGGAACACGCTGTCCGTGTCGCCGCGGCTATAGAGCTCGTAAGTGGGCTTATCGTTAATGTCAATGGCCTCTATGTCAATATCTTCCCCGAAGCGGAGCTTGATGTTGTCCAGACACTTGTGAATGATTGTCAAGGTGTTGAGTCCGAGGAAGTCCATCTTGAGCATACCCACATCCTCGATGTAGTGGCCGTCATATTGGCTGGTCCAGACCAACTCGCCCGTCTCCTTGTCCTGCGAGAGGCAGATGGGGATGTAGTCAGTAAGCCTTCCACGTCCGATAATCGTGGCGCAGGCATGCATTCCGACTTGGCGGATGCAACCTTCGAGCCTTTGGGCGAACCGTAGCACGTCCTTAACTTGGTCCGACCCGTTCTCAAGCTCATTCTTAAGCTCGGGAACAAGGCGGTAGCAATTCTTCAGGGTGATCTTGACGTCGGTGTCCTCCATTCCCTTCTGGAACCACTTCCCGTCCTTCTCATAGGACTTGAAGCCAGGCTTAAGCTCGTCCAGTTTAGGGTTGAAGGGATATTCCTTCTCGACTTTCTCGCTGAGGCGGTCGGGTACCAGTCCGGAGAGCCGGTTGGACTCGTCCAGAGGCAGATCCCGGACCCTGGCCACATCCTTGATGGCGCCCTTGGCGAGCATGGTTCCGAAGGTGATGACCCTTGAGACGTGATCCTTTCCGTAGGTGTCATCGACATATTTGTGAGCGAGCCCCAAGTCCTCGAAATCGACGTCAATATCAGGCATCGAGATTCGGTCGGGGTTGAGGAATCGCTCGAACAGGAGTTGGTACTTGATGGGATCCAAATTAGTGATTCCCAAGCAATAAGCCACGGCTGATCCGGCAGCGGAACCTCTTCCAGGCCCTACCAGGCTGCCTCCCTTGCGGCATGCGGCGATATAGTCCTGGACAATCAGGAAATAGTCCGGGAAACCCATTCGGCAAATGGTCTTGAGCTCGAAATCAAGCCGTTCCGTCTGCTCCTCAGTGAGGGTCTCGCCATATCGTTTCCGGGCTCCCTCATAAGTCAAATGGCAAAGATATGCCACTGAGCGGCAGAACTCATCGCCCCGGTAGTTACCTTTCTTGTCGTTCCTTCCGGCATCGATCACATCCTTGTACTTTTCCAGGTGAGCGTCAATGTTGGAAAGGAATTCAGGGTCGATCTCATATTTCGGAAGCACGTGGTCACGGTCGATGCTGTACACCTCGACCTTATCCGCTATCTCGAGAGTAGTTGCCAGGACCTCAGGGTGGTCCGGGAACAGGGCGGCCATCTCTTCCTCACTCTTGAGGTATTCCTGTTGGGTGTAGTGGAGTCGGGGCTCCTCGAATATCTTCTTGCCTGTGTTGAGGCAGATCAGGTGGTCATGGGCGGGACCATCCTCCTTGTCCACGAAATGGACATCGTTTGTCGCCACGACCTTGACACCCGTCTCTTCCGCAAGCTTGAATATTCCGGCGTTGCTTATCTGCTGCTGCTCAAATACTTCCAGCGAGAGTCCGGGGACCTCGGTCTTGTGGAGCATGACCTCCAGATAGTAGTCCTCGCCGAAAACCTTCTTATGCCATTCCACTGCTTTCCGGGCGGCGTCCATGTCGCCGGACACGATGTCTTTCGGAATCTCTCCCGCCAGACAGGCGGAGCAGCAGATCAGCCCCTCATGGTATTTCTCAATGATCTCGTGGCTTACCCTCGGCTTTCCGTAGTACAAGCCCTCAATGTGTCCCAACGAGACTATGTTGGAGAGGTTCTGGTAGCCCTGGTAGTTCTTGGCGAGAAGGATTAGGTGGTAATATGCCCTGTGCTCGTTGTCCTTCAGCTTGGGGTCGTAATGCCTCGTGACATACACCTCGCATCCGATGATAGGCTTGACCTTGTACTCTTTAGTCTCTTTGTCCTTATGCTTGTCGGCGAACTTGAAGAACTCCTTGACACCGTACATGTTTCCGTGGTCGGTGATGGCCAGCGCGGGCATGCCCATGGCTTCTGCCCTGTCGAACAAAGTGGCTATCGACGAGAATCCGTCGAGGATGGAATACTGGGTGTGGACGTGGAGGTGTACGAATGCCATTCCGGAATAATCTTTCATACAAATATACCCAAAATGACATATCGTTCAAAGCTCGGCATGACAAAAAGTTATTAACACCCATTTTGGCTTGTTATTTGGTATTTTCTATATTTGTAAATACCAAAACATTAAACATCCAGAGTTATGAAAGGAGATTCATTATTCGCTTTGATAGCAGGGGCCGCCGCCGGGCTGACCCTCGGATTGTTGTTCGCTCCCGAGAAGGGTGAAGAGACTCGCCGTAAAGTCAAGGCCGCCGCGGCTGAAGGCTGGGATGAGTTTGTCGATGCCACCGACGAGGGCTGGGAGAAGGCCCAGGAGACATTCGACGATGTGAAGAAGGGTGCTGAGAGCGCCACCTCCAGGCTCAGGGCCCGCGCCAGGCTCGCCCGCCGGGATTTCAAGGACTTGAAAGCTACATTGACAGATCAGGCCGCCGACCTTAAGGACGAGGCTCGTCTGAAGATTCTGGCCCAGTTGGATAAACTCGAGAAAGCGCTGTCCAAGGATCCGGAAGAGACAGAGGATCAGTGGAACGAAGAAGACGCTTAAGTCATGAGCGATTTCACAAGACCTGTCGAGGATCTCGGGGAGAAGGCCAGTGAATACCTTGACCTTCGTATCGACGAGCTCAAACTAAAAACCGCCAAGGGTTTGTCACTGACCCTAAGCAAGTTGTTGTACATGCTGCTGGTCCTCTTCGTGGTGTCCATCATCATGATCTCAATCGCGATCGGTGGCGTCATGTGGATTGGTGAGCTTGTTGGCAGTTACGCTGGTGGGGCCGGCATCGTGGCGGGGTTCTTCATGCTTGTTCTCGGAGTTCTTATTCTGCTGAAAAAGAAGATGTTCCGTAATACATTCGTTCCTTTGTTCATCGATCTCTTCTTCGAGGAGAAAAACTGATACGGGCCATGAAATACAGAGACATCAAGACGATGGACCAGCTGATGGAAGCCGAGAAGCAGGTCAAGAGACGTATCTCCTCCCAGGAAGGTGCGGTCAAGCATTCTTTCGCCGACATGAAGGCGACTTATTCCCCAGGGAATATGCTTCTCTCCGGGCTTAAGTCCATATCTTCCTATATTCCTATCGATCAATTACTTCTGTCGACTGTCAGGTTGTTCAAGCGTAAAATGCTGAAATGAGAAACCGTGTTGAGGCTATAAGGGACATGATGCGTTCAAGGGGTTGGGATGCGGTCATATTGACCGGGAACGACCCCCATGCGAGTGAATATTCCGCTCCGAGGTGGCATCAGGTCGCCTGGGTTTCCGGCTACACCGGGGAGGGCGAGATTGTCATCACCGAGGATCACGCCGGACTATGGACCGACACAAGGTATTTCATACAGGCCGAGAGGCAACTTGAGGGAACTGGGATAGAGCTTCACAAGACAAGGGTTCAGGATCAGGTGCTTATTCCCGAATGGCTTTCAAGGCAGTTCGAAGGATATGACGAGGTTGTCATCGCTGTTGACGGGCTCGGTGTGAGCGCCTCTTATATTGAGGAGATTCGGGAAGCCATCGGCAAGAACAGGACGGCTGTAGCCAATGTTCCTGACATGCTTTCTCCTCTTTGGACTGACCGTCCCGAGATCCCTTGCACCCCTATTATCACTCTTGGTACAGAAACTGTCGGCTGGTCTCGTGGGCAAAAGATCACATGGCTGCGGAAATGGCTGGCTGACAAGGGGTTCGATGCCATCTTGGTTTCAGCTCTTGACGAGATAGCTTGGATGCTGAACGTGCGTGGGAGCGATGTGGCCTATAATCCCGTGGTCATGTCCTATCTCCTGGTCACTATCGACACTGTCCAATGGTTCGTCAGAAAGGGAACGCTTCCTGAGGGCGACCATGAGTCAGAGGACAGTTTCTATGAGCTGACTGCCGACGGAGTCAATATCCAAGACTATTCCGACATCGGGATGGCTCTCGCCGGAATGGTCGACGATGATTACATCAAGCGGCTGTTCGTGGATTCTTCCACGCTCAACTATAACCTTTACGGAATACTCAAGGAGAATACCCTCCAGGATAATGTTGTGGCTGGGAAATCCCCTGTTGCCCTGCGGAAATCGGTCAAGAATGAGATCGAGATCTCCGGAATGAGAGAGGCGCACCTGGAGGACGGGCTTGCCATGGAGAGATTCCTCTACTGGCTTGAGACAATGGTCTCCGCAGGGGAGCCGCTTAATGAATATGAATGCTCAGCCAAACTCCATGAGCTCCGTTCTGAGATAGAAGGTTTTCGTGGAGAGAGTTTCGAGACTATCTCCGCCTATGGCCCCAACGCGGCGCTTCCTCATTATGTTACCCCGGAGTCCGGCTCAGCGGAGTTGTACTCCAACGGGTTGTACTTGTGCGATTCAGGAGGGCAGTATCTTTTCGGGACGACGGACATCACCCGTACGGTTCCCCTCGGTCCTTGCTCCCAGCTTGAGAAAGAGGACTATACTCTTGTGCTTAAGGGACATATCGCTTTGACTAAAGTAGTGTTCCCGAAAGGTACCGCAGGTTGCCAGCTGGATGTGCTGGCAAGGGCTCCGCTATGGAACTCCAAGCGTAATTTCGGCCATGGGACCGGCCATGGAGTGGGGTTTTATCTTAACGTCCATGAAGGACCTCAGGATATCCGGCAGAATTTCAACAAGCAGGCGTTGCTTCTCGGGATGGTCACTTCGATCGAACCGGGAATATACCGGGAGGGCCGTCATGGGATCCGGCATGAGAACCTGGCCCTCTGCGTGGATGCCGGTGAGAACGATTTCGGAAGGTGGCTGCGTTTCGAGCCTTTGACCCTGTGCCATTTTGACACCTCGGTCATTATTAAGGAACTACTTGACGATTCGGAAGTTAAGTGGCTCAATGAATATAATGAAAGAGTTTTCCGAACCCTCTCTCCAAGGCTCTCTTCCGAGGTCGCTGAATGGTTGAGGGGAAAGACTTTGCCGATATAGATTAATGATTATGAAAAGGATCTTGTTGTCGTTGCTGGCTTTTTCTCTGGTCCTTGTCGCCTGTGACAAGGAAGGTTCC
>ONSC01000114.1:0-2278 GCA_900320365.1 uncultured Bacteroidales bacterium | reverse complement strand
GGAGATGACCCGACCAGTCCGGGCGAGCTTATAGAAAGGAAAGATATTCCCCTCACACGGGCTCAGTTGGATTTTGTGAAGTCGAATAACACCTTCGCATTGGAATTCTTCAAGAGAGTCGCTGAGAATGAGGGAGAAAAGAGTATGCTGGTGTCTCCTATAAGCGTGACATTCGCGCTCGGGATGGTGAATAATGGTGCCAAAGGGGACACTCAGGCGGAGATCAATAAAGCCTTGGGGTACGGAGGCAAGTCGATAGACGATTTGAACGCTTTCTGCAAGACCATGCTTGAGGAAGGGGCCGCTGTTGATCCCACGACCACGATTGAGATCGCCAACATGGCGGTGATCAACAAAGGCGCGCTTCCTTTGAAGGACGCCTTCACCAAAAAGGTGGAGTCCAATTTCTTGGCGAATGTCTGTTATAAGGACTTTGGAAAAGAGGATGTGAAGTCTATCATCAATCAGTGGTGCGAGGAAAAGACCCATGGGATGATCAAGAATCTCTTGAAAGATCCCGTTACTCCCGACCAATACGCCCATTTCCTCAATGCGACATATTTCAAGGGAATATGGTCAAGTCCTTTCAACAAAGACCTCACCCATAAAGAGGACTTCACCGCAATTGACGGGAATACGGTGTCTCTGAATATGATGCTCCAGCAAGCGAAATTCGGTTATTCCGAGGTCCAGAAACTGGGATCGGCGGTCTGCCTGCCTTATGGCAACAAGGCGTATAGGATGATCGTTATATTGCCGGAGGAGAAAATATCGTTGGAGGATTTGAAGTATAATCTGACCATTGATTCCTGGAACCAGATTAACACTATGTCGGAGCAGGAGGTAGAAGTCTGCATTCCGTCATTCGAGTCGGAATTCGGCGCTTCCAGCATCAAGAAAGCCCTTATGGATATGGGCATCAAGAAAGCCTTTGTTGGAGGAGAGGCTGATTTCTCGGACATGACGAATGAAGGTGTGTACGTGTCCGATGTTCTCCAGAAGGCAAAGATCAAGGTGGATGAGCAAGGTACCGAGGCTGCGGCTGTGACAGATGTGGTGATGGAAAAGTCCGCGTCAGCCATTCCCAAGGTGGTCCATTTCCATGCTGACCGTCCGTTCCTCTACGCGATCACAGAAATCAGTACCGGCGCGATCTTCTTTATCGGCCAGTACACTGGAAAATAGTTGATTTTTAATTACTTCCCTTTCGGGATCTGGATCTCAAACTCTGCTTGGACGGGATAGTGGTCGGAGATGTATTTCGGGCCGAACTTGTCGTCAACAACCTCGTATTCCTCAACTTTAGCGTTACGGAAAAGGATATGGTCAGGCCATTGCGGTGTGGCTCCAGGTTTCCCGTAACCGTTGAATGTAACCTTCGAGTCAGGTTTTTTCAATGCGTAGTTGGCGTCTTTGGCATAAGAGACGAGGGGTGTCATGATCCTGTCCGATGATGACATCTGGAAGTCTCCTCCCACAAAGACAACAGCGTCGTCTCCAGCAATCTCCTTGATTTTGTCGACCATAAGCGCCGCACTGCCTTTGCCGGCGGCTTCTCCTTTAGAGAACCTTGTGTTAAAACAGAAGAAGATAAGTCCGGATTTCTTATAGCGGAGCTTAACCCAGGTGGTGTTCCTCACCGTGGAAGCGTCCCATCCGGGAACGCCAGCCTCCTGTTTCTCATTGAGCCAGAAGGAACCATAGTCCAGGAGCTCGAATTTGTCCGCCCTGAACATGATCGGATTCTCGTTGAAAGGAATATCTTGATCGACTTGGCCCGGTTTGGAGCTGCGGTCCACCAGAATGTGTTTCTTGAGCTCATTCATCAGATCCGCCTTATGGTAGGCGTAGGCCTCCTGCAAGAACAACACATCAGGGTCGAATTTCTTGATAGCCTTGAGGCAGCCTTTTTTTCGTGCCGCCCAGCTGAAATCACCAGCTTCGTCCTTCTCTTGCCCGTGGATATTGAAGGTCATGAGGCTGAGATCCTCGCTTTTCGCCACAGCGCTGGCGCTGGAAAAAACCAGCGCCACCACCGAGACGACGGTCAAAAATAACTTTCTCATAACCAATTGGTTCTCTGAATTTACTTGGAAATCTTGGCCACCCAGCCACCGCCAGGAGCCATGTGGATCTGGACCTTTCCGTCAACAGGGAGATCCTTGACCACCTTCTTGTAGTCCCTGGCTGCCCTGTGGGCGTTGATTCCATCCTGGAAGATAGTCATCTTGCCTCTTCCGATAAAGCCCAGATCGAGGACGAGGTCACGGGCATCCCA
>ONSC01000111.1 GCA_900320365.1 uncultured Bacteroidales bacterium | reverse complement strand
TAGCGCTTCCCAGAGACGCCAGGCACCTTGCGGAACGCTTCTCCAAGACGTCACGGGGACAAAGAGTAAAGACCACTGTGGACATCCACCTGCAAAGACAAGTGCAGGAAGTCACGGACATGTGGAACGACGAATTCTCCGTGACAGGCATCAATGACCTCGCGGCTGTGGTTATTGATGTGAGGACAGGTGAAATCCTAGCCTATGTCGGAAACGCAGACCCCGATCGTAAGAGACCGGGATCGGATGTCGACATCGCCGGTTCCCCGAGAAGCACGGGAAGTATCCTCAAACCAATCCTCTACTGCGCTTCACTCCAAGATGGCGAGATACTGCCATATACCTTGCTTCCGGATATTCCGGTCAACCTCAACGGATTCTCTCCCCAGAATTTCAACAGGGAGTTCGCTGGAGCGGTCCCTGCGGCGCAGGCGCTCGCCCGTTCGCTGAACGTACCCTCAGTCCACATGCTCCGCAAATTTGGTGTACCGCGATTCCTGGACATATTGAGGAAAGCCGGTCTCACAACATTGACAAAAAGCGCCTCTCACTATGGCCTATCGCTGATTCTCGGTGGAGGAGAAGCGACGCTGCTTGACATCACGTCGATGTATGCGAAGATGTCCGCATCTTATCAGTCAACCGGCAAGGATGCTCCCCGCAAAGGAGACAGGCTCAACGGCTACCCGTTGACAGACAAATGCGCCCTATGGCACACTTTTGACGCATTGAAAGAGGTCAACCGCCCTGATGAGATGGACTGGAGACTGGTAGGCTCACTCAAGAAAGTGGCTTGGAAGACGGGCACCAGCTATGGATTCCGTGACGCCTGGGCGGTGGGTGTGACTTCCGACTATGCCGTTGGAGTATGGGCGGGGAATGCCCAGGGACAAGGAGTCCCGGGACTGATAGGTGCCAGGACCGCCGGACCGGTCATGTTTGAAATTTTCAACCTGCTGCCCGTCAAGGAGGAGGAAAACGCCTATGCCGTGAACGGCTGGTTCAAGGAGCCGGCGCCGGGAGACTATGTCCTTATGGAGACCTGCCATGCATCCGGGCATCTCGCCGGGCCAAGCTGCGAACGTATTGACACATTGATGCTTCCGGCGAAAGCTGTCAGGACTGAACCTTGCCCGTATCACAAGACTCTGGATGGAATACGGACATTTATACTGCCACCTTCGATGGAATGGTACTACAGGCAGCATCACCCGGAATATGCCCCATATATCCCTGCGAATAAGGAGGATTACGCCCCGATGGAGTTCATCTATCCCGAGGGTGGCGCGACCATCTACATTCCACGGCAGCTCGATGGAAGTATCGCGGGAGTGACTTTCAACCTCGCTCACAGAAACCCTGACCAAAATGTGTTCTGGCACTTGGACAACGAATATATGGGCCAGACAAGATTCATCCATCAGATGAGACTCACCCCGTCTCCCGGGAAGCACACCGTCACTGTGGTGGATGAGGCTGGCAATTCCCACTCCGTCGGATTCACTATAGCGGAGAATAAGTAGCTTGGTGGCTCCAGCCGCCTATGGCAAATGTTTTGCTAATGTTTGGCAAATTTTTATATTTGTAAGTCAGGAAAACACTAAAAAACAATTGATATGAAAAAGATTCTGGCCATCATGGCCGCAGTTTTGACACTAGCATCCTGCAGCGAGAATTTCAACGCCGCATATCTCCTTTCAAGTGGAGCCAAAATCGCCCAGGCCGCATCCGTCACTGACGAGCAGATGAAGGCCTATGTGAGCCAATATGTCGCCCAGCTCGACGCCCAGAGCCCTGTCCTTCCCGAGAGCAACGCCTACGTCAAAAGAGTGCGTAACCTCACGAAGGGCATCACCGAGGTCGACGGTACTCCTCTGAATTTCAAGGTCTACCAGACGAACGACGTCAACGCTTTCGCCTGCGCCGACGGCAGTGTCAGGATCTACACCGGACTTCTCGACAGGATGACAGACGACGAGGTCCTCGGAGTTGTGGGACACGAGATCGGCCATGTCGCCCTCAAGCATTCCTTGAAACAATATAAGGCAGCTTTGCGCAACTCGGCCATCAGGGACGCCGTTGTCTCGGCACCGTCGCCGTCCTGACCGCATCCCAGCTCGGTGACCTCGGAGAGGCTCTCATGAGCGCCAAATTCTCAAGGAAGCAAGAGGCTCAGGCTGACGACTATGGCTATGACTTCCTGGTCGCCCACAAAAAGAACCCATGGGCCATGGCGATGTCATTTGAGAAGCTCTTGAGCCTTTCCAACGGTGGAGCTTCCGCGGGAACACAAGCAGCCTCATCCAGCTCAGCGGTCTCCGAGATATTCTCAGACCACCCGTCAACAGAAAAGCGCATCGCGACAATGTCGCAACGCGCCACTAATGATGGCTATAAGCGTCCCGCTAAATAACAGGACGTAGCTTTCTACAGATTTTCACCGGGGGCGATGGCGACATCGCCCTTTAGTCCATCCTCAGGTACCTGGGACGATGGAGCTACTATATCACCTTCAGTCACATAGACTTCCGGCTCTTGCATATCCCCGTCCTGGGGATGGCATGCTGTGAATGCCACTGGAGCCAACGAGGCCAGTCCCATCGATAGACCGACCAACTTGACAACCTTACCGAGCCTCCGACGGGCGGCTAGCTGGTTTTCTAGATAAACCACTTCCGCCTCGCACTTGGGACAGGTTCCGGCGCAGGAGCCTTTGTGCTTGCACTCAGAGGTGACAAACTCGATCTCATTCTCCGCCGCGATCTGGCGACGGATCTCCTTGAGCATCTTACAGATTTCTTTTCCTCTTTGCATATTCCACGTTGTATTTGAATTTATCTATTCTCTCAAAACCAAGTTCCCGTACAGCAGCCTCACTCCTCGCGATGTCCTCCTTGGTGTTGTAGGCAGGAATCTCCGGGATCCTTATAACACACTTATCAGCCAGCCCCTTCTCCGAAAGGATCCTCAGATTCTCGAGCACCTTGCCATTGTCCTTGCCGGTGTAGCTTGAATAAATCCCCGGATCCATGTCCTTAATGTCAATCAAGTAGCTGTCCACCACCGGGATGACATCTTCCAAAAAGGACGTAGGCACATTCAGGCACGTCTCCAGATTGATCTTCCATTGTTCTCCACAAACCGTCCTGAACTCTTTGATAAACAAATGGTTCAAAAGCGGCTCTCCCCCTCCGAACGTGACTCCCCCGCCTGTAGCCAAGAAATACAGCTCGTCCTTCTTCAACTCCATATAAAGCTCTTCCGGAGTATACTCCTTGAACGGATACGAGTCCGAAAGAGTCTGGGGATTCAGGCAATACTTGCAGTCAAGGGGACAAAACATGAAGGCTACCAGAGTGGTGACTCCTTCGCCATCAACCCCTATCCGCAGTCTGGATAGCGCTGATATTTTGGCTCTCATCTATTTATATAAACACCAAAAACTGAAAATCTTGCACGTCTTTTAAGAAAAAAATGAAATTATGGCTATTTATAGTCCGGCCTGAGGGAAACAGAAGTCTCCGTCGGGAAATCGGCGGGAACCTTCCGCTTTACATCACCCGTGGCGCACCACTCCGCCCCTCTTATCAGAAGCTCCTGAAAACCAGCGCATTGCATAGCAGGGTTATCCTCCAGAGTCTCCCCGCAGTGACCAAGCATGGTGTGGAATATCCTTCCTTTGCCATATTCAACCGTGAAGACTAACGGTTCCTCACGGCCAGAACCACCCTTTTCTACTGGGGAATATGCCGTGTAAAGCAGGTCCTTGATGTCTCCCGGACCCCTCATCCTGTCATACAGCTCGTCACTGGCGTGCTTCCAATGCTCCGGAAGGCCTTCCAATATCGGATGGGAAGCGGCCCTCCTGTTCATGATGTATTCATGTCTGGCGCCGTGGGACCCACCGGGACCAGGAGTCTCGTCCCTGAAGAGACCACCGTCTTTCCAGTAGACGTAAGGTCCTGATTTCTCGTCCCTTCCGCCCCATCCGCCAAGAGCGATGATCTGGTTGTACTCATCCCAGCCGGTGAAAGCATTATCCGCCGCATGGTACACGACCACTCCCCCGCCGTTCTTGACGAAATCCAGAAAAGCGGAATTCATCTTCTCCGGCCATGGATCGCCATTATAATCAAGGAACACGAAGTCATATTCGCTGAAATCCACATTGAAGCCAGACATGTCCTCCCCGGCGGCAGGAGAGACAGCGACATCCATCTTGAACTGGCCGGAATTCTCAAGGATAAGTTTGATCGCCTCATGGCTGACCGGCCAATTGTGGTTGTTCTGCCCGGTAATGATGACACCATGAATCGGCTTCCCTGTGCAAGCGGAACAGAGAGTGGCCAGGAAAAGAATGGCCACGACGAAATAATTGTGAAGGGTTCTCATGCTGATTATAGTAAAGGTATATCAAAAAGCACAAAGGCGTCAGGATCCAGGGCCCCTTCAATAACGCCACCTTTCATTTCCAAAGGAATCTCGGTGAATGCCCTGTCAGAATCAGTGAGATAGGCATAGACCAATCCGTCTCCAGCTCCTTTGATCTCAATTCGGAACGGCCGGATCTTGGTCACGTTATTATCCTCGGAGTACCGTGTCAACAGCACCCTCAGATGGCCGTCGGAGGAGCGGGCCGCAGTCGCATATAGTTCATTGTCACCTGCTTCCGCTTTCACCTGTGTCCCGTACTGAATCAATTTGTCCCATGCGTAGAAAGCATAGTAAGTCTTTGAAGGACGATAAGTTGTCTGATCAAAGGCCCCGCAGAAGGCGCTGGGGCGGAAATCATAGTACATGAGCATGTCAACCGGCTCATCCTGGCAGGCAGACATAACAGCGGCGGTGAAGGCGGCGCCTTTGATGGCGCTGATCTCGGAAAGGCTGTACACATATTCATCTGTCCAGCCTTTGATGAAATTCCACTCGTCAAGGAAAGACGGGGTGTCAGTGAATCCGTTTTTGTCCAAAAGAGCCCGGATGCGTCTCGCTTTTTCAGTGAAAGCCGAAACGGAGCGCTCATAAATATGCCATGAGAAGAAGTCCAGACCTATTTTCTTTTGACTCATCCTCTGGAGGAAGGTGTCCGCCCATTCCTCCATCCAGCACAAAGCCGGGCCTCCGATCATCAAGTCCGGAAAGGTCTTGTTGAGATATTTTGCGGCAACCTCGTAAAACTCATAGAACTGCTCCGGGGTGCCTCCCCAAGTGTGTGGCTTTGTTTTCCAGTCCTCAACGTCCAGATCAGGCTCGTTCCATATCTCCCAGTATTTGATGCCCAGATGGAGACCGTTCGCCCATCCCTCGTTGTAATGCCTGATGACATGCTCACATATCTTCGCCCATTTGAGATAATCCTTGGGCGGAAAGATACTGTATTGCTTAACCGTGTGCTCTATGCTTTCTCCCAGCCGGAAAAACACCTGGGTACCGGCGGCTGTTATGTTCGTGAGATAGGCGTCGGTGTTGGTGAAATCGTAAGCTGAGGGATCGTTGGGATTCTTATCGAAATCCGGGAACAGCTGGGAAATGTCCACGCAGTGCGGCCCGCCATATCCGGCATAGTATGCGGAATCATGTGTACGGGCGTAAGGGATATTAAGGACTTTGTACTCATAAAAATTGCCACGGGTCTGCTCCTTGGCATTGGCGACGGCCGGGCCATTGTTCACGGCATTCATCGGCTTGATCGCCCCGACTACCGCGGCAGGATCTATGACAACTTGCGCGCCAGCAGGAAGCCAAAACGCCATCAGGAAGGTCAAGCAGATGGTTCTGGGAGAATTCATGGGCATTTATGTTAGAGAGACTCTCGATAATACAAATATACAAAAAATGGAATCAGCAAATATTCTGTTCACTAGCATTTAGCCAACTTCTTGTTGGATTCTACTCTGAAGTGCAACCCTTTGAAGCGTGACAGTATAACTTTACTGCCATAACCAGAAAAGCGACAGAGGATGGGATACAAGCATTTGACAAAGGAGATCGCGAAGGGACTCGATGCCGAGTTCTACTTCGCACGCCCATACCACTCTTGGGAGCGGAAACTCAACCACAGGCCTCGTAAGTCACTGGGTTACAGGACACCGTTGAAATATTGTAAACAATTATTTAACTTTGACTTTTGAAGTGTGTTGCACTTCTAAATTGAATTCACCAATTCATTTTAGAATCAAACGAGCAATGTTGGAAAAACTAGACACCCTCGGGGCCTGCCTGCTGGCCGTGCTGATGGCAGGTACTTTTCTCTTCTTTGTAATTGCCCACGCAATCGGCTTCCAGTACTGCAAAAAACTCTTCGGTACCCGGCGGATCACCCAGCAAAGCCAGGAGGTTCCTCTGGAGGGCAACCTGTTTGCAGCCTGCTACATCCGGACCAATCAGCCGCGCGTCCTGGATCAGCACATCCATCACGAGTTGCCGGCGGCTTTCCTTTACCGCTGGTACAGCGAAGGAAAACTGAAACTCGTGCAGCAAAAGCCCGCGATGGATATAGTCAACTATCTCTCCATCCAGAAAGACGCTGTCATCCGTGATAAGGAAGAAAACAGTTTGTACCAGAAATTCTGTGAAGCTTCCGGGGAAGACGGGCTGCTGGGAGTTGATGAAGTGTATGAGTGGAGCTACAGACATCCCGGCGATCTTTATGGCTATAAACCGGAAGACAAAGGAAAGGAATGGTTCCAAGACCGGAGAATGATCGAGCCCGATAATCCGAAAGACAAGCTGACGAATCTGGGCATCCGGATACGCTCCCTCACGCCAGAGGGAGCAGCGAAAGCTCGTGGACTGGTTGAGTTGCAAAACTTCCTGCAGGCCCATGCATGTGATCCGGTCGATACCAACCGGATAGATGATTTGTTATGCTATGGCCAGTTCTTCGGCATCGCCGACAAACTGGCTGAAAAGTGGAGTACGCATCTAAGCAAAGAAAAAACCACCGTCATAGGGCTTTGCCGTGACCTGGCTCAAGCGTTCTTCGACGGAAACAACGACGCTACCGATTAAGCGGATCTTCCTCGACCACCTTAGACAAATCAAGCACCTGCGTGAGCGCAAGTGCTTGATTCTGACCGTGGAAACAACTGGATTCGAACCAGTGACCCCCTGCTTGTAAGGCAGGTGCTCTGAACCAGCTGAGCTATGCTTCCAGACTTAACCCCATCGGGGAGTGCAAAATTAGCACAGTTTTTCCATTCCGCAAAAAATAATTCGGGAAATGCTTACCTTCGCGTCACGATAACCGAAAAGTGATGAAAGTGAGCAAGAATAGAGTCATAGCTGCCGCATGTGCGGCCATCATCTTGGCGACCGCGTGCGACCGGCAATCTGGCAACAAGTCTGAAGAGCCCTATAAAGCCGACCTCAGCACACTGGAAGGCCAATGGAGGGATTCAGTCCACACCGCCCTCTCACATATCCTTAGTGATAAGAAGATCGTGATTGGGGAATATTCCATGCCGATATGGTGGACGATTTATGGTGATGAGCCCTCGGACGGAAGGTCTCTTTACATCTCCCTTCATGGCGGCGGTGGAGCGCCGGCGGAGGTGAACGACAGCCAGTGGGACAACCAGAAAAAGCTTTACAAGCCCTCTGAGGGAGTGTATCTCTGCCCCAGGGCTATCACAAACACTTGGGACCTGCATTTCCGTCCTGAATCTGACAAGTTCTATGAGACTATCATCCAACTGGCTGTCACATGCTTGAACGTCAATCCCAACAAGGTATATCTGATGGGTTATTCCGCCGGAGGTGACGGGGTCTGGCGCCTCGCCCCCCGCATGGCGGACCACTGGGCAGCCGCATCAATGATGGCAGGACACCCTGGTGACGTGTCACTGCTGAGCCTGAGGAACCTGCCTTTCATGATCTGGTGCGGAGCCGAGGACCACGCTTACGACCGTGACAAGGAGTGTGCGGCAAGGATAGAGGAGATGGACAAGCTTCATGAAGAGGATCCTGAAGGATATATCCATGAGGGACACATCGTCCCGGGAAAGCCACACTGGATGGACCTGGAAGATGCTGCGGCGGTGCCATGGATGGCAAAACACACGAGGAACCCCTATCCCAAACGGGTGGTTTGGTGCCAGGGAGATGTCATGAAGGAATATTTCTACTGGCTTGGAGTCCCGATCGAGGAAGCCAAGAAAGGCAGCATGCTCACAGCGGAAGTTAATGGCAACACCATAACGATCCACGATTGCGACTACTCCAAAGTCAGGATCTACCTGAACGAAAAGCTTGTCGACCTTAGCAAGCCCGTGGTGGTCTTGCATGGGGACGACAAGCTTTTCGAAGGCACTTTGAGAAAGTCGGATTCCCTGATGAAGAAGACTCTTTATCAGAGGAACGACCCCTCTTACTCCTTCCCCTGCGTCATCGAGATCGGTTTATAACGACCTTGATCAGTTTGTATTTGCTGATCATGCCTTCACGGCTTTGATCATGCGATTCTGTCCTGGTGCTGAAAGCCAAGTATTTATCACCGTCTATGGAGATGAACCCCGGGGATGCCAGAGCCCACTTCTCGTCCTCGCCGACCCACTTGTTCAGCTCACAAGGGAGCTCACGGACAAATGAGCCATCCACCAGATAGGTCCTGAAACTAAAGGCCTGGGTAGTGCCACCGTGAGTGTTGTAATATGTCGGGAACAGCAAGTCGTAGCGCTTGTCGACCTTGCACGCCGCCGAATTATACAGGCAATCACCCGCCATTATCTCAGTCTCACCGATTTGATCCCCGTCGAGAGTAAACTCAGCGAGCGTTACCCTGCGGTTCAAGAAATGCTCTTGAGTCAAGCGGGAATATAACCTCATTCGCTTGCCACGGGGCACCAGAACATTCTGGGTGTCGTGCTTGAAATCATAAATCAGCTTACGTCCGGTGAAATCAATTCCATCCTTAGACTTCCATAAGAAGAGGCAGTGATGCCCATCTTCCTTCTGGTTGCCGACCAATCGGTATGGCCATTCCTTATCATCCACCAAGCTGACCGAAGACTCTATCAGAGAATCCATTATCTTGTTTTTCAACTCATAGTGGAAGCCATCGGAGGATTCTGCCAGATATAGATTCTGGGACCATTCATCCTCGGCGATTGAATTCTTCTCATTACCGGAGAAATACATACGGTAGATGCCTTCCGGGGTCTGGATGATGTTGAAATAATTGATCAACCCCATCCCGAAATCCCCATTTTGGAGTATATCAATCGGAGGCTCCGGAAAACTGACACTCACTATCGGCTTCTCACCGCAAGCGCAAAGAGCGGAAAGCAAGCAAAGCAGGAAAAACTTTCTCATACCTTATTCCAGCACATTTAACGCGCCTCCGAACTTGTCGTTGGCCCTGTAGTGAGGGGCGTACAGAGACTCGATTGTCACGACAGGTGCGGTGAATACTCCTTCCTGGGTAATGTAGAACTCCTCAGTCACCGTGGTGTTCTCCTCAGGGTAGACATCGAAGTAATACTCAGTGCGGTCAGCCTTGACATTCCTGTAGCCCTGAGGTGAGACAGCGTAAGAGCCTATCGGCCTGTACCACCATCCGACATGGCCGGAAAGCTGATTCACCGGTCTGAAGGCAGCCTCACGAGGAGCGTTGAGCTTCACGAAACTACGGTTCTCCTGATTCCAGATCTTATATTCGGTGATGATCTTCTCTCCCCTCTTCAGTTTCATTCCAGGATATATCTCAAGCAAGTTCGTGGTTGAGTTCTCACCTTGGACCTCCTTGTAGAAATGCCTCTCAATGGTGAAGCCGTTGCCAGCGGCAACAATCTTCGAGAAGGGCGTCTTATAGGTCTTGGTCATGAGAATAACCCTTGTCGAAAGGACGTCCTCGCCTCCAGTGAGCACCGAGTTGATCGCATCCACGAAAGCGGGATCCTCTCCCCACTTCTGCGTCTCTTTCTGGAGCATCATCCATATGCGGATACCGTCAGCGATGGCGATCTCCGCCTTATTCCCGGATTGTATCCTTCCGTCTGAAAGCAAGTCGCAAAGGAGCGAGTGGGCGTAGAGCTCACTTTCAAGAAGTCCTCTCCAAGGCATCACAGCGTTGGGATAGTACCAGCCGCCATCACGATGCTCGACTGCATATTCATCCAAAGA
Organism: uncultured Bacteroidales bacterium; assembly: GCA_900320365.1. Classification (GTDB taxonomy): domain Bacteria; phylum Bacteroidota; class Bacteroidia; order Bacteroidales; family UBA932; genus Cryptobacteroides. The sequence continues at coordinate 4,406 of ONSC01000111.1, read as the reverse complement.
AGCGACATCGGCGACAATGGATGAACGCATCTTGGAATCCGCGGAAAGCTTGATGCCCCAAGCGGACGCGAGGTCTAAACCGCCATCCCCATAAACCAGATTGACCAGGGTCTTGATCCTGCGGGCCTTGGCAAGAATCTGTCCCTGCAGGCCGCGACCATCCTTCTGGGAAGGGATCAGGTAATCCTTGATGTATTTCTTGAACTCCTTGAAGTTCTTTGAATACTCGCTTGCCTCGCTCTTAGTCTCCTTGGAGACATCAAACTCAACAGAGGAGTACATCGAGCGGACATAAGCATATTGGGCAGTCGACAGCCAACCGCACCAGTAAGGCCAACTGTCGTGGATGAACTGGTTCTTGTCAAGGAAAGCGATAGCCGCTTCAGAATCAGCGACTTCCTCAGCCAGACCAGCGTCACGCAGCTTGGCGAAACGCTCCAGAACCACAGCCGTGATGACCGGGGATGACTTCATGCCCTCGAACCAGCCGAAGCCTCCGTCAGCGTTCTGACATGCCTCAATCTTCTCAAGGATATCCTCGTCCGAAGTAATATAATCGAAATCAGCGCCAAGTTTCTCCGCCACCCTGCGGACATAAAACGCCTCTGTCAGGGACAGGACATCCTTGCCTTCAGGCTCCACCTTCGAAGGAATGGCGTCAAGCACCATCTGACGGATGTCTATCTCCTTGTATTCAGCTCCAGATGAGGTGGTTCCGGTGAAAGCGGAGCGGATTCGCTGAATAAGAGCGTCCTTGTCCATACCTGCCAGCAAGACAGCGGAATGGGCCTCAGTCAAGGTCTGCTCGGCTTCAAAGACCGGCAAGGTGACGAACACCGCATCTGAGAACGATTTGGCGACATCAGCGAATACCACCTTCAACCCTAGGAGATCATGTCCCTTAGGATCCACGGTGAACTCGACCGGAACGGACTTACCGGCGGGGACAGTCACCTTCTTGGAAAGTGTGGCGAACGGTTTGGCGCCCTCGTGATCGGACCCCGCATAGGTCTGCAGGGCAACCGTTCCGGAAACCGGCTTGTCAGAAGAACTCGACACCGTAGCGTGAAGAACATACTTATCGCCCTTATAAATATACTTCGGCTCGACAACATTGACTTTCACCGGGATTGAGACTGTCATCTCTTGCCTCAACAGGGCGTTCTTCATCTCCTTGGTGTGAGCGAAAACCTGCACCACAAAGGTGGAGAGTTTGTCAGAAGTCTTGAACTTCAAAGTGGCGTTGCCGTTGCCGTCTGTCCTTAGATAAGGCTCGAAAGCGAGAGCGGTCGAGAAGTCGGAACGGACCCCGACCTCATCCAGCTCAGCGGCGGAATCAACCGAGTCTTCACTCACCCTGTCCATCATCGCGCTCTCCTCCACCACCATCGGGGCGGCCTCAAGCACCATGGCCTCGTTCTTTGCCCCGGCCACGGCGCGGGACTTCATCATCCTCCTGTCATCATAATCGTAAATCCTGCCACGATCAATGCTGCCGTCCATCACATCGTAATATACCGGCCTGGCGCCAAGGTTGACAAGATTAACGGTCTCCCAGATATTCGGAGATATTCTCTCAGAGGCCTTATCGAAAATGGCGGCGACCATCTCTGTCCCAGGATCTGACTTTAAGGTAAAGGAATATTGTTTTCCTGGATAAGCCTTATCCTCGAATGATGTGAACGTCAGAGGCAGATTCAGGATAGTCTTCTCCCTCTGGAACTCGCGATGGAAAACGTAGTGAGTCCCATTACGGAAGTAGAAGATATACAGCGTCAAAGCGTCAGGATATTCACTCTTATACTCAAAAGAAAGAGTCTTTATGGACCCATCGGAACCTGGTTTCCCATTCAATTGGATCAGCTCACGCCCGAGAGGTTTTCTCTGCTCATCAAAGAGCTCGGCGACCGCCCATACAGGACCGGCTCCAGCTCCGAACTGAACCTTGATCTCCTCTCCGTCCTTCACCGAGCAGTCAGTGCAAGGACCTACCAGCTTGAAGAAATTCTCCACATCAGACTGGATGGCCTGATCCTCATCACCGACGACAAGGAACGACATCTCTGACCTTGAGGAGATTTCCCTATCGTCAGTGGTCTTGACTTTCGCGGATGCCACAAGCTTGTAAAGACCTGTGGCGGGGATGCTTATCTCCTTTGTGGAGCCCGATTCGGCCTCTCCGCTGGCAACCACGACATCCTTGCTGTCCTTTAACTCATATTTAATGTCAACAGGCACTTTCTGGCCCTCAGTATTCCTTGAGGTAAACGTGACTTTGGCCACTTTCCCAGCCAACAGCTCACAATTTCCGTACTTGCCTTTTCCAAGGGAGACGTCACCAACCGCGGCATTCTCCAGATTCATGTCAATGTTGAAAGAGTTAAGCACAAAGACCCTCCTTGAGAATTCGCTTGTCTCACCGGTGGCGTCCTTCACCTTGACCGTGACCCTGTACCCATACCTGTTGTCCATAGAATGGAACTTCAGGGCGAATGAGCCGTCAGACTCGAGCTTGATTTCCCCGTCAGTGACGATGGTGCCCCAACTGTCGACAACATAAGTCACCTCGGCGGCGTCGAGAGGATGACCGCTGTAGCTTGAGACCTTTCCTTTCACCTCAATCTCATCGCCCATGAAATAAAGCTTGTCCACGCTCTCGAATGAGAGGTCGTAAGTAGGGAGGACGAACTCGTCCACGACAATTGACTTGGACTCCATCGTGCTGTTATTGTAACGGATCTTGATGGTGAATCTGCCGTTACGCTCCCCTTCAGGAATCTTGAATTCTCCTGCCACTGAACCGAACTCATTGGTTTTCAGTTCAGCCTTCGCGATCTCATTATCCTCGGCGTTGACGAAAATGGCTTCGACATCCTCTCCCGCTTCGAAAGCTTTGAAACTCACATATTGGTTGCCGATGTAAAGGACAGCCTTGAACTTAACGGTCTCTCCTGGATTGAACGCGGTCTTGTCGGTGAATATGTCGCAGTACTTGCCAACATAACCTTTACGCTCACTGTAGTAGTCCCTGGAGTTATGCAGACTCTGCTCTTTTGAGAAATGGAGGAAGCCATCCGGATCCTTCCAAGAGGCCCTGAGGTAATAATATACATCCGCCTTCATCACCTTCCCGAATTCCTCTGGAAGAGGCGTGAAACCATCGACCGGAATATCCTTTACCTCAGCCAATAGCTTTCCGGAATGGATGAGCGCGAGATCCACTTTCTTAAGCGGTTCTCCGGATAGATAGTTGGCGACATAGAACTTGCGGCCGTCAAAATCCTCCCTCAAGGCTATTGATAAAGTCTTTGGCACATAATTCCCTTGAGTCTCGATCTTGCCGTTCTTGGCCTTGACAATATAATTGCCGTCATCGCACCTGGGGATGGGAACCCTCACAGTGTCACGGACATAAAAACTCTTCCGGGGATTGTCCAAGGTCTTCTTGAACAACGGGGTGCCTTCCTTATCATCAAGGTACATCGAGACCTCCACACTCGGGAGATTTCTCAAGGTCACAACTATGTCATTACCTTCAAAAAAGAGTGAGACATCCTTATCCTCAAGTACTTCCAGTTGATTCTTAAAGTTGTCTATAGTTCCTGCGATCTTGGAGTCCACCCCGGATTTATAAGTAAGACGCTCTTTCTCCGCGGCTTTGATCTCGGCGTACAAGGCTTTATAATCCGCCTCACTACCCTTCTCCCTCGAAAGGTACGTCATCCTGTCGTCGAAAAGCATCGCTTTACCGAAGAGGTTAATCGCCTTGCCTTCATATTTTGAGACAAACGCCTCCACATCCGCCTTTCTGCCGCTCCAATAACGGTTCATCAAGGAATAGCACTCGTTCCAGGCGGCGTTAGGATAAGTATCGCCCAGATACTCTTTAAGCGCGGTATTAGCTTTGGAGGTTTCCCGGCCATTAATCCGCTCGGACCAAAGGGCATATTCATTGTCATCCTTTATGAAACCATTGAGGAGACCATTCATCTGCCCGGATGTCCTGGTGTGGAAAGCGATGTTCTTCCCCGCCTGGAGACGGGTCTTGTTGATCAAGACGAAATCCATCATCCCACTCTCGCTTCTGGAGGACTTGTACGAGTAAGTGACTATCGGCTCGTCATATTCCTTAATGGCGTTAGCGAGGAAGGTGTTCATCTCCTGGCGTTTCTTCCAATTCCTGGAAACCTCCGCATCGACTTTCTTGACAGCGGCGTCGTAGAAGTCCCAGTGGTAACGCTTTGCCTTAGCCTGCTCCATGATGACGTCAAGCGACTCGCTCATCTTCTTTGGCAAGTCTGCCTTCTGGGCGGCGTAATAGTTTTTCCACAAGTTGGTCAGGACATGTCCTTGGTCGTCAGGACCCTTGGCACTGACAACGGTATTGTCTGTCCTCTTGATGAACG
>ONSC01000132.1 GCA_900320365.1 uncultured Bacteroidales bacterium | reverse complement strand
AAACCGCACAGGAAGCTCTTGTGCAGTGCGGTTAAACCCTTAAAACCCCACCAATGGCACCAATAACCATCATACCGTGCGGTCAGGCCACCAAAACCACGTCAACCGCACGGATAGGCATCACCTGGTGCGGTTCGCGGGAGCTAAAGGCTCACCACGTCGTCAGCGATACGGATGGCGGCGGGACGATGTGAGATGAAAACAATGGTCTTGGAGCCTCCAAGGCTTGAATGGATATTGTCAAGGAGATGCTCCTCAGTCTCAAGGTCGAGAGCTGAAGTAGCCTCGTCCAGAATCATGATACCGCCAGGATGCAGAAGGGCTCTGGCTATGGCTATCCTCTGGCACTGCCCCTCAGAAAGACCAGTGCCGCTCTCACCACAGATGGTCTCAAGGCCATCTGGGAGCTCCAATACAAAGTCAGCGGCCGCAAGTCTCAATGCGTCAACAATTTCCTGCTCAGTGGCCGAAGGGTTCACAAGCAGGAGGTTCTCCCGGATCGTGCCGCTCAAAAGGGTATTTCCCTGCGGGACATAGGTGAAATTGCACCGGGTGTCAGCATCCGCGACATGCGACTTCCCGTCCTGTGAATATAACAGCACAGAGCCTGCGGAAGGCCTCAATAGGCCAAGCATCATCCTCGTCAGTGTACTCTTCCCCACTCCTGTCGGACCTGCGAGTATAGTCAAGCTACCAGGAGCGAAATCATGCGAGAAATGCTCGATGACCGGTAAGTCCCGGCGAGAATCCGGGTAGGAATATGTCACATCATTAAGCCTTATACCTGGAGCGCCATCGAACATATAATCACCCTTAAACACCTCTAATTGAAGGTCTTCCAGCTCAAGAAGCCTCTCCACAGAAGTAAGGGACTTGATAAACGCAGGAATCTGGTTAGCGAGATCCGCCACAGGTCTCTGAACCTGACCGACAAGTTGGAGGAAAGCGGTCATCATACCGTATGTCACGGTACCGGACTTTATTCCCAGCACTCCCCAGAGGAAGGCCGCGGTGTATCCCCCCATAAAGCCGAGACTCATGAATCCTCGCGCGACAGCGTTGTAATTCAGCCTTGTGATTGTGTTCTTGACGAGAAGGTCCTGAACGTTCCCAAGTTTGGAGACAACATTACCTACTCCGAAAAGAGTCAGAACCAAGACCCTGTTCTGAAGATTCTCCTGAATAATCTGCTGGACCTCGCTGTCTTCTGAGCGAATGATAGAGGTCAGCTGCCGTAATTTCTTGAAATACAGCTTCGAACCTGCCACAGCAGTCACCATGAGAATCACCAGTACCCATAGTAAGGAAGGAGCCATGGAAAGAAGGTAAGCAGAGGCGGCGAGGAACTGGAATGAAGTGATCACGACCGAAGGAAGACGCGAGCAAACCAAGTCTGAAAGGACCCTGACATCCTCCTCGAGGCGGTTTACCGTGTCGCCTGACCTGAAGGACTCGCGACCGTTCCACCTTGACCCCAGCACATGGGAGAAGAACCCCTGACGCATCTCATTTTGGGTCTTGGTGATATTATACGCTTCCCAATAATATGAAGATTGGGAGCAGATGATCTGGACAAGGACAATCCCTATCATTATCCAAACATGCTCCCAGAGACCAGCGTCTACCACACCTGTGACTATGTCAACCAGGCGCTTGCAGATCCAGACAAACGACAAGGACGCCACGATTCTTAAGGCACCGAGGCAAACTGTGACAGAATCCCTACGAAGCGCTGGCTTCGCGAGACGCCACATTCCCTTTACGCATGTCTTGAAATCTTTCATCCTTGAATAGTTACTCTTCCACTAATCCAGCCTCAATCCACTTGGCGGCTATCTTGGCCGCATCAGAGGCAGCCTTTTCCTCTGCAACATCATACTTGTCTGTCAGAAGCTTGGTAAGGTCCTCTACAGTGAAATCCTTTCCCTCCACACCTTGCCAAAGATAGGCGGCGGAGTCGTTCATCGTGATCATTTTGTTGAAATCGACTTGCTCGATCCCCTCTCCGATCACAACATACTGTCCCACTATCGAACGAAGCGTGAATCCTTCTTTGATCCTCATATTATCACTCTTTTGTAAATAAACAAAATATATCTCCTGAAAGGCTTCAGGAACCTCCAGAAAGTGGCCTTGCCTGGCTTGACGACCTTGCCGTTCTCCTTATGAATCTCTTTCACAAGGCCGATTACGTCCGTAGCCGAGCAACTCTCTGTACCACAAATATTTCCGTCTCCCATCAGGGTCAAATCTTCACCATTAACGGCGAAAACCCTATGCATTATGTATCGCTCCCCAACCCTGGCGAGTACAATATCCCCAACCTCCAAAGGCCTGGACGGAGTTGTCAGCACAACGCTGTCCCTATCTCCTTTTATGAAGGGAAGCATGCTGGTCCCTTTCGGGGTCATCTTCACTTCCTTACCTTCCCCTAGCAAAGTCTCGATCCCGCTCATGAAGAGATCCATGTCCACGATCTTACTCATTTCCGAGCACCTCTTTTGAGCATACCAAGGCCGCCTCGTCATCAGGCAGGCAGTCCATCATGTAGCACGGAACCTTCTGAACCACAGAAGAAACCGTGTTGAACAATCCGTCGGCGATCGGCTTGAGAGCCCTCAGGCCGGAGGACGAGGAATACAACGATGCGAATCCCTCCACCAACCCCATGCGATGAATAGCGTCATGTGGCGCCCTGTTGATCCTCACAACTGCCCCGACAGGATAATCATCGTTGATATAGCAAGGGGTCTTCCCACTCCATGGAGTCCCGTAAACTCTTGGCACTCCATCCATTATCCTTATTACCGGATTGTCATCATTAAGGAGCCAAGCTCCAGGAACATTCTTCAGCCAGAGACGGCTATGGGTGCTTTTCCCTGTTCCACTCTTACCAAGGAAAAGGAATCCCTTCCCTTCGCAGACAGTGCAGGAGGCGTGGATCTCGATCGTGTCCAGACCGGCTGTCCTGAAAGCATACATCAGCATTAGGGCGTTATTGACGCAGAAAACCCTGCTGGAGTCGGTCTTAAGGCAACCTTTAGAGAAATCCGAGGTTACCTTCAACCAACCGCAAATCGGCATCTCAGGCAAGGGTGCGAGCTCGAAAAGGTAGCCACCTTCAATCGTGTGAATATCAATCCTTTGCTCTCCAGGCTCCGGATTCGAGACATAAAGCTCCCGCTTGTCCTGAATATCCAACTCAGGGACTAATTCAAGGCTGAACAATTCCTTCCCTGACCCATCAATTAAAAAGGGTTCGTAGTTGTCCAGGGCCTCCCAGATACGTTCCTCCCCATCCATCGATAAGGAGAACACATGTCCTGCGACGAGATATGACTTTTTCCGGATCACCCACATTCGCTTTAAGCATACAAAGATAATAAGACTTGGGCAATGGATAAAATTTTTTAAATTTGCGTTGATGGCCGGTCAAACCAGCCATGACAAAGATAAATGTCGGAAGAACTGAACCTCGTCAAGGATCTGGCGGTCATCCTCATCTCCGCCGGCATATTCACAATCATCTCCAAGGCGCTAAAGCAGCCCCTTATCCTGGGCTACATCATCGCCGGTTTCCTGATAGGTCCCAACATCGGATTTTTCCCGGGAATCAGCAGCCAGGAGACCGTGAATCAATGGTCCGAGATAGGAATAATATTCCTCATGTTCGGACTCGGTCTTGAGTTCAGCTTCAAAAAACTGATGAAAGTCGGCTCCAGTGCCATCGTGACGGCCCTCGTCAAATTCGTCGGAGTATTTATCATCGGTTTCGTCACCGCCCAGGCGCTCGGCTGGACAGTGATGGAGAGCGTGTTCCTGGGAGGCCTGCTGTCCATGTCCTCCACCATGGTCGTGATTAAGTCCTACAATGACATGGGGCTTAAGGACAAGCCATTCGCTGGAATGGTGTTCGGCACGCTCGTGGTCGAGGACCTCATCGCCATCCTCCTCATGGTTTTGCTCTCAACCATGGCCGTGTCCCAGTCTTTCGCCGGAAAAGAGTTGATTCTCAACATAGTAAAGCTTGTCTTCTTCCTTCTGTTGTGGTTCCTTGTGGGAATATTCGTTATCCCCACAATACTTCAGAAAGCCAGACGATTCATCAGTGAGGAGATTCTCCTGATCGTAAGCATAGGACTCTGCTTCCTGATGGTTTCCCTCGCCACTGCCGTAGGTTTCTCCTCAGCCCTTGGCGCTTTCGTGATGGGTTCCATCCTTGCGGAAACAACTGAAAGCGAACATATTGACAAGATAGTAGAGCCAATCAAGAATCTATTCGGGGCGATATTTTTCGTCTCCGTCGGAATGATGCTCTCTCCTGAGGCCATCGCTTCCCATTGGGCGCTGATTCTCCTGATCGCTGTTATCGTCATAGTGACCCACATACTGTTCGCCGGAGCTGGTATGATCATCACCGGAAACAACCTCTACAATTCGGTCCACACAGGTTTCAGCCTCGCCCAATTAGGTGAGTTCGGTTTCATCCTGGCTGGCGTCGGATGCTCTTTGGGAGTGATGCGAGGCTTCATTTACCCCGTGATCATAGCAGTATCCGTGATCACCACGTTCACCACCCCCTACATGATCAAGCTGGCAGGTCCGGGCTATAATTTCCTCCAGCGCAAACTGCCGAAAGTGTGGGTCGAGAGGCTGTCCTCTTCCAACGGAAGATCCAAAAATACCGCCGCTGAGAACAGCGAGTGGAGGAAACTTCTCACAGCATGGTTCACCAGGGTGCTTCTTTACGGCGTCATTATTCTCGCGATATACATAGGCTCAAGGCTTTACCTTCTCCCGCTCGTGGACAAGATCATGCCCGGAGCTAGCGAGTTCGCTCGTAAATGTGTTTCCGCCGGCGTCACGTTGGTCGCCATGGCTCCGTTCCTGTTCGGCCTTGGTGTCCATTCCGGTTCAATCAGCAAGAGCGCTCCCAAACTGATAAAGGAGAAGCAAAGCAACATCTGGCCAATCATGGGTCTCGTGCTCGCGAGAGGTTTCCTCGCGATCAGTATCATCCTCGGAGTCCTGTCCACATATTTTAATTTGGCGGGATGGACTATTCTGGTGATCATATTCGCTGGCATCGCCTTCATCATGATCGCGCGCAAATCCATCCACAAATACTCCAGCCTGGAGAAGAGGTTCCTACAGAACTACAACGAGCGCGAGGAGAATGAGCGTCGCGCAAGACCTGTCAGTTCCTCAGTACGACAGAAACTCTCGACCTACGATGTCCGCACAGAGGCTTTCACCATCGCTTCGGAGTCCTCATTCGCGGGAGCCCGCCTGATGGATCTGCCTATCAGGGACCAGTCAGGAGCCAATATCATCAAAATCCAAAGAGGTTCGATGTCCTTTGTAGTCCCATCCGCGGATGTGACTCTCTTCCCGGGAGACCGCCTTCTCGCGGTCGGTACAACCGAACAACTGGAGAAGCTGAGAAACCTGATATCAAACTCAGTGGATGACTCACCTGCGGATAGTGGCGACGACGGATTCGGAATAGAGCCAATGGTCCTTTCCCCTGACTCTTTCCTCACCGGGAAGTCACTCAGGACCGCTGGATTACGCAAATACCAATGCATGGTGATAAGCGTCCTGCGGGGCGAGCAATTCATCACCAACCCAGAGCCGGACCTGGTTTTCCAGGCGGGCGACACGGTCTGGATTGCCGGCAATATCGCCAACATCGAGGCTGGCGCTGGAATCAAATAAGACAATATGGAACGAACAGACATATCCCCTAAGAGAATGAACGGATGGCTGGCCTTGAGCCCGCTAGCCGTTTTCCTCGCGACCTACCTTGTCACATCCATCGTGTGCAGGGATTTTTACAAGGTGCCTGTGGCATCGGCATTCTTGATAGCCTCCATTTACGCCCTTCTGATCACCCCTGGTAAAGTCAGGGAACGGATCGGAGTCTTTTCCTCAGGAGCAGGTGACAAGAATGTCCTGCTAATGATCTGGATATTCATATTAGCTGGAGCTTTCGCCGCCTCAGCGAAAGCCATAGGGAGTGTGGAAGCGACTGTCAACCTGACACTTAGGATTCTACCGGGAAAGTTTATCCTGGCCGGTCTGTTCCTCGCCGCCTGCTTCATATCCATGTCAATAGGGACCAGTGTCGGCACCGTTGTGGCCCTGCTCCCGATAGCTTCGGGAATATCCTCCCAAGCCGGTATCGCGTTGCCCATGATCACGGCCCTGATTGTTGGAGGAGCGTTCTTCGGTGATAACCTCTCCTTCATATCTGACACCACCATTGCCGCAACAACCACCCAGGGATGTTCGATGGCGGATAAATTCAAAGCGAATATCTGGATCGCCGGTCCCGCCGCAATTGTGGTCACGGCAATATACGTCGTGATTGGCCTCAATATGAATATCCACCCGCAGATCGGCTCAATCGACATTATCAAGCTAGTCCCCTACCTCTCCGTGATAGTCCTTGCGATACTCGGGATTAATGTGCTGGTGGTCCTGACCATCGGTCTGGCTCTTTGCGCCTTGATAGGCTTTGCGGATGGTATGAGTTGGACAGGATTCTTAGGTGACATCGGTAGCGGTATTGCCGGCATGAGTGATCTTATCATAGTCACATTGCTTGCCGGCGGAATGCTTGAAATAATCCGGCATAAC
>ONSC01000110.1 GCA_900320365.1 uncultured Bacteroidales bacterium | reverse complement strand
CTTCTTTGTATATACACTATAAATCTTAGTCCGACCCCGACAGCTTCTCTAAAGAAATCAACGCTCTCGATTCAAATTTTCTCGGTACTTGCTTGTACTTTCCTTCAATCTTGTCAATGATCTTGGTATAAAAACCCGCCCCTTTTTCAGAAGCGGGTGCAAAGGTAACATCTTTTCCGGAACCTGCAAATTTTTTTCGAAAAAAGTTTTCAACAGGTCCTGTTAACTAAATCATGGCGCTACAAACCAGCCACGACGATAAGTGAGAGGCCTACTATGAAGAAAAGGAACATTAGCCCAAGAAGGCCATATACCTTATTATTAGAGCCCTTGAACTCTTTCCACACGAAAACGCCCCAAATCGCCGCAATCATGGGAGCACCCTGGCCAAGGGCATAGGAAACCGCAGGTCCCGCAGCCTTGGAGGTGATATAGCTGAGAGCTGTTCCGAGACACCAGATCGCTCCTCCCAGCATTCCGACAAGATGTGTTTTAGCGTTGCCGGCGAAATACTGCTGATAAGTGACAGGCTCCCCGACAAAAGGCTTCTTCATCACGATGGTGTTGAACAAGAGATTACTGAGCAAAACTCCCAGAGTGAATATCACAGAAGCAGTGTAAGGCGTGGCATAAGGATGCACGAACGGGACCTCACCTGTCACATTGCCCATACCCCTCATGACAAAGGATGAGAAGAATGACATGACAATACCGGCGATAAGGGCCAAGATGACACCTTTCTTCTGGTCCGCCTTGCTGACATTGGATTCACCATTCATGCCGGAAGCAACACCATTGCATACTATGGCGACAACCACAAGAGCCACTCCGATAGCCAGGAGGATGGCATTACCTTTATTATTGGTGATGTAATTGTTGATCACTCCCAGCACCAAAGCGATACCGACACCTAGAGGAAAGGCCACAGACATACCGGCAATTGATGTCGAGGCGCTAAGAAGGATATTGGAAGCATTGAATATAATTCCTCCGAGGAGAATCCATCCTACGCTCTTCCATGAGAGATGGCTGATATTATAGAAGAATGACTCGCCGTCGGAACCGAAACTGCCGAGGGTGAGTGCGAGAAGCAGGGCGAATAACACCATGCCTATCACATAATCCCAATAAAATAGCTCATACCTCCAACTCTTCGCGGCGAGTTTCTGGGTGTTGCCCCAAGAACCCCAGCAAAGCATGATGATGAAGCATAGAAATACCGCTAGGGCGTAACTGTTGACGATAACCATGATAGTTAATTATTTATAAAGTTAATAGTCAGTGTCCGTTTCGAAAGTTACGCGTTTTTTAAGAAAAAAAGAAAGGGCGGAAGGTCAAAAACGACCTTCCACCCTGACATATTCATTAAAGCGGACAGATTACATCATACCGCCGGCGGGCATGGCGGGAGCGGCCGGTTCCTTCTCGGGAATATCCACGATACCGCACTCGGTGGTCAGGAACATGCCGGCGACAGAAGCGGCGTTCTCCAGAGCGACGCGGGCAACCTTCGTAGGATCAATGACTCCTGCCTCGAACAGGTTGACAAACTCGTCGGTGCGGGCGTTGTAACCGAAGTCACCCTTGTTCTCGCGGATCTTCTGGATGATCACGCTACCCTCAACTCCAGCGTTCTCGGCGATCTGACGGAGAGGCTCCTCGATCGCGCGGGCGATGATGTGAATACCTGTGGTCTCGTCCTCATTCTCACCCTTGAGGTTCTTCAGAGCCTCAGCGGCGCGGATGTAAGCTACTCCACCACCAGGAAGATAACCTTCCTCGACAGCGGCGCGGGTGGCGTTGAGGGCGTCCTCAACCCTGTCCTTCTTCTCCTTCATCTCAATCTCAGAGCCAGCTCCGACATAAAGGACAGCGACTCCACCGGCGAGTTTTCCAAGCCTTTCCTGGAGTTTCTCCTTGTCATAGTCAGATGTTGTGGTCTGGATCTGCTTGCGGATCTGGGCGACCCTGTCAGCGATGTCTTCCTTGACTCCCGCTCCACCCACGATGGTGGTATTGTCCTTGGTGATAGTGACCTTCTCAGCCCTACCGAGCATGTCAGGAGTAGTGTTCTCAAGGGTGAATCCCCTTTCCTCAGACACCACGATAGCGCCAGTCAGGGTAGCGATGTCCTGGAGCATTTCCTTGCGGCGGTCTCCAAAACCAGGAGCCTTGACGGCGGCGATCTTCAGGGTGCCGCGAAGCTTGTTCACCACGAGCGTGGTCAGAGCCTCTCCGTCGACATCCTCAGCGATGATAAGCAGAGCCCTTCCCTCACGAGCGATAGGCTCAAGGATAGGGAGAAGGTCCTTCATTGTGGATATCTTCTTGTCGCAGATAAGGATGGAGCAATCATCCAGGACGGTCTCCATCTTGTCAGGGTTTGTCATGAAATAAGGAGAGATGTATCCCCTGTCGAACTGCATTCCCTCGACAACCTTAACCTCGGTCTCAGTGCCCTTGGCTTCCTCGACAGTGATGACACCGTCACCCTTGACCTTGGACATCGCGTCAGCGATGAGCTTACCGATTGTGGCGTCGTTATTGGCGGAGACTGTTCCGACCTGCTCGATCTTGGAATAGTCACTTCCGACTTTCTTGCTCTGCTTCTTCAGGTTCTCAACGACAGCGCCGACAGCCTTATCGATACCCCTCTTGAGGTCCATAGGGTTAGCGCCAGCGGTCACGTTCTTCAGACCAACATTGATGATGGCCTGCGCGAGTACTGTGGCGGTTGTTGTGCCGTCTCCGGCCTGCTCATTAGTCTTGGAGGCAACCTCCTTGACCATCTGGGCGCCCATATTCGCATACCTGTCCTCGAGCTCAACTTCCTTTGCGACGGTCACACCGTCCTTAGTCACCTGAGGAGCGCCGAACTTCTTGTCGATAACGACATTACGACCTTTGGGACCGAGAGTCACCTTGACGGCGTCAGCCAAAGCGTCAGCTCCCTCTTTCATCTTGGAGCGGACATCCACATTGAATTTTATCTCTTTTGCCATAATGATTTCCTCCTGATTACAGAATAGCCAGAATATCAGACTGCTTGACTATCAAATATTTCTTTTCCTCGACGGTAACCTCTGTCCCGGCATATTTGCCATAGAGGACCTCATCACCTACCTTAACCTCCATCGGTTCATCCTTTTTTCCGGGACCGACGGCGATAACTTTACCCTGCTGGGGTTTTTCCTTTGCTGTGTCAGGAATGTAGATTCCCGAGGCTGTCTTTGTCTCGGCCTCCTTGGGCTCGATCAAGACTCTGTCTGCCAATGGTTTGATCATGATATTAAGATTTATTGACGTATTACTTTCAAAGCTCCGGAATATTCACGGAGGCATGCGGAAAGAATCAAAGGCTGTGCCACCCGAAGGTGACTGACAAATTGTCACCCGAGGTGTTGAACGCTGAAAGTTGAGCCGAAATTGAATTACTTGAAAAAATTATATATATTTGAGGTTATAAACACTCTGACTTATGAAGAAATCAGCCAAGGCCATCCTGGCCGTATTGACTTTGGTCGCGATCGCGGCCGCGGCGTCTTCGTGCAGCCGCTTCGGTAAAAGCAAGGGGCAAAGCACGGAATTCGCCACCTTTATTAAAGCCTACACAGGAGGCATTATCTCGGACAAGTCCACCATCAGGGTGGAGTTGACCTCAGACATTGATGGTGTGACTCCAGGAGCTGACGTTAAAGAAGGCATCCTGACTTTCACTCCTTCCATTCAAGGTACAGCCAGATGGCTTTCCCAAAGCACCATTGAGTTCATCCCCGACAACGGGGCGCTCAAACCTGGGCAAGCCTACACCGGGAAACTGCGTCTGGACAAGATCCATAAGGTGGGCTCTTCCAAGTTCAAAAGGTTCACATTCAACTTCCTGGTCGCGATCAAGGAGGCTGTCCTGGCGCTGGATGACATCACCATCACACCTGCATCTCCGGACAAGGCCAGCGTGAGCGGAACAATCGCCTTGACTGAGGAGCTTCCTGTCGAGAAGGTCCGCAAGATGATTGACTACAGCTATCCTGACAAATCCGGGGAACTCACCGTGACCGCCGGACAGGATCAGCTCAATTATCACTTCGACCTGGTCGGGCTGAACAGGAGCGACAAGGACAACACACTGAAGATCACGCTCAAATCCGGAGACACCGGCTTCGTGGCCGATTCGAAGATAGAGACCACGATCCCTTCCATGTCCGGATTCAGGATTGTAAGTGCGGAGAGAGTGGAGGCTGAAGATCCATACATCAGCGTGTTCTTCTCCAATCCCATTCAGGACGTGGCTGACAACTCAGGGCTCTTCAAGCTCACCGGCGTCGGCAGGTATTATGTCCAGGCTGAGAACTCCAGAGCGAAGATTTATTATGAGAATCCCGAGGACGTTCCCCTTTCCCTTACAGTCTCAGGAGCTGTTAAGAGCTATGACGGAGCCAAGCTCGGGACTGATTTCTCGAAGTCATTCTCAGCGGCGGAGGAGAAACCTGCCGTAGAGATTCCGCTCTCAGGCAATATCCTCCCGAACTCCAAGGAACTCATACTCCCCTTCAAGGCTGTCAACCTCAACGCGGTGGACATCAAAGTCATCCAGATATATGAGGATAATGTGCTGATGTTCCTCCAGGATAATGACCTGAATGGGGACAATTCTTTGAGAAGGAGCGGCCGTCTAGTCTACAAGAGGTGCGTCCGCTTGGATTCCGATCCATCAAAGAACCTTCACAAGTGGCAGGACTACAGCGTGGATCTCTCCGGCCTGTTCAAACAGGAAGCCGGCGCGATCTACAGGGTCAGGATAAGCTTCAAGCAGGATTACTCCGTGTATGGGAAGTCAGTCGAGTTCAAGAGCGGCACTCCCACCAACGAGCTCGTGAGTCTCTATTCAGACCAAGCTTCTGACGAGGACTTCAGCGATTGGGACACACCTTCACCTTGGTTCTACGAGTCCTTCTACGACTGGGACGAGTATGAGTGGGAAGACAGGGATAACCCTCTGAAACCCACATATTACATGGATGAGGACAAGTTCCCGGCCATCAATCTCGTCACATCCAACCTCGGAGTCATCGCCAAGTACGCTGGTGGCGACAAGATCTGGGTCAGCGTGAGTGACATTATCTCCGCGGAACCGGTCTTCAATTCTGAGCTCTATGTCTACAGCTACCAGCTCAAGGAAATAGGCTATGCCAAGACCGGGACTGACGGAATGGCAGAGGTCTCCCTTTCAGGGAAACCATTCGTGGTTGTCGCGAAACGTGGTGGAGCCACGAGTTATCTTAAAGTAACAGCCGGAGACGAGAAGACCCTCAGCCGGTTCGACGTCGGTGGCAAGGTCCTCGACAAGGGACTTAAGGCTTTCATCTACGGAGAGAGGGGCGTTTGGCGTCCCGGTGACACCCTCCATGTCAGCCTCATTCTCGAGGATAAGGATGATAGGATTCCGGACAACCACCCGGCTGTCATGGAGCTTTACACTCCAGAGGGTCGTTTCTACGCCAAGAACGTCAATGGCAACGCCAAGGACGGATTCTACGTGTTCAATATCCCCACGAAACAGGATGATCCCACCGGTGTGTGGAACGCGTACTTCAAGATCGGAGGCGCGACCTTCCACAAATCTCTCAGCATAGAGAGCGTCAAGCCCAACAGACTCAAGATCAACATCGATGTGGGAGAAGGTGCTATTGAAGGAGGCAGCAGAGTCCCGATATTCATTTCTTCCAACTGGCTCACCGGACCGCCTGCGTCTGGCCTGAAAGCGAAAGTGAACATGACTTTGAGGTCTGGCTCCTCAACCTTCAAGGGATATGAGGGCTACCGTTTCGTGACTCCGATGTCGAGATTCTCCAGAAGCGAGTACGATCTCGTTGACTACAACCTCAACCAGGACGGTGAGCTCCGGATCAATGTTGAGACCCCTAAAGCCAATGACGCTCCCGGCATGCTTACAGCTGACCTCGTGACCACAGTAGAGGAGCCCGGTGGTGACATCAGCTTCAACACTATGACTGTCCCTTACTCTCCTTATTCAGCCTACGTTGGAGTAAAGATTCCCGAGGAAGGCGGCAGCCATTGGCTCGAGACAGACAAAGATTACAAGATTGATGTCATCGTCGTCGATAAGGACGGCGCCTCAGTGGCTGGAGACAACCTCACATATTCAATCTACAAGATCAAGTGGAGCTGGTGGTGGGAGAGCCGCAACGAGAGCCTTGATTCCTACGTCAACAGCTCATCCGCTGAGATGATTTCCTCCGGATCGATGAGATCCGCCAAGAACGGCAGCACAATACCATTCAGGGTTGATTATCCTGAATGGGGACGTTACCTGTTGATTGTCAAGGACACCAATAGCGGGCACATCTCCGGCGGAGTCTTCTACGCAGACTGGCCAGCTTATAGGGGAAGGTCCTCTAAAGCGGATCCTGACGGACTGTCGATGCTCTCATTCTCCACTGACAAGGAGTCTTACGATGTTGGAGAGTCCGTGACTGTCTACATCCCCGCCGCAGCCAAGGGCCAGGCATTGGTCTCTCTCGAGAATTCCAGATCCGTCCTGTCAAGGAAGTGGGTCAAGACATCCGGCGAGGGCGATGTCACCTACTCATTCAAGGTGACACCTGATATGGCTCCGAACTTCTACATCCACATCACCTTGCTGCAACCTCATGAGAGGGCTGACAACGACCTCCCGATCAGGCTATACGGCGTCCAGCCTATACTCGTCAACGACAAGAACTCCCATCTTGAACCGGAAATCGAGATGCCGGATGTCCTGCGCCCCGAGGAGGAGTTCAAGGTAAAGATCAAGGAGAAGTCCGGGAAACCGATGACTTACACCCTGGCCATAGTCGATGAGGGTCTGCTCGACCTGACCGGATTCAAGACCCCCGATCCATGGAAGGCCATGTACGAGAGGGAGGCGCTCGGTGTGAGCACCTGGGATCTTTATGACTATGTCATCGGAGCTTACAGCGGCAGGTTCTCACCGATGTTCAGTATCGGTGGTGACGAGAGCGTTAATGTCGGAGCCAAGAAGGACAACAGGTTCAACGCCATCGTCAAATTCATCGGGCCGTTCACTCTCCAGAATGGGTCAGCGACACACAAGATCACGCTGCCGATGTACGTGGGAAGCGTCAGGGTCATGCTTATCGCGGCCCATGGGGCACAGTATGGAAACGCGGAGAAGACAGTCCCCGTTCGTTCTCCTCTCATGGTCCTTCCTACCCTTCCGAGAGTCATTGGCACCGGTGAGAAGGTGACGCTGCCTGTCAACGTGTTCGCCCTTGAAGATGGCGTAAAGAATGCCAATGTCAATGTCAAAGTTGAGGGACCGCTCAAGATAGCGGGCTCTGACAAGACCTCGGTAAGCTTCGACAAGCCCGGTGACAAACTCGTCAAATTCGCCCTCGATGCCACTGGTGAGGGTGTCGCCAAAGTGACAGTCTCAGCGGAAGGCAACGGACACAAGGCATCCGAGACCATTGAGATCTCTGTCAGGAATCCCAACCCGGCCACAACCAATATCACCAGGATGATGATAGGCAAGGGCGAGAGCAAGCACTTCGGCTTCTCACCGTTCACCGCCGGACCGGATCAGTGGGCCACCTTGGAGCTCGCCAGTTTCCCGTCAGTTGACTACGAGGGTATATTCAAGTTCATATATTCAAGTTCATTAAGGACTATGATTATAACTGCAGTGAGCAGATCGCCTCTCGAGGCATCACCCTGCTCTCCATAAAGGACATGCTCCCTGACGAGAAGAAGCAAGAGGCCGAGAAACTCATCCCCGATATTCTCCAGCAGCTCTATCAGAGGCAGCTTGGAAGTGGCGGATTCGCCTACTGGCCAGGCTCCCCTGACGCCAACAGTTGGGTCAGCTCCATGGCCGGACAGTTCATGGTCATGGCCTCCCAGAATGGGTTCAACGTGAGCAAGGGCGTCCTCGCCAGCTGGGCAAGGTTCCAGAAGAAAGCTGTCCAGGACTACAGGGCCAATCCCGAATATCCTCTCTGGGACTTCGAGCAGGCATACAGGCTCTACACTCTCGCCCTCAAGGGAGAGGTGGAGAGCGGAGCTATGAACCGTCTCAAGGATTCCGAGAACCTGAGCATGCAGGCAGGATGGATGCTTGCCTCCGCATATGCCGTGGCCGGAAAGAAGAATATCGCCAAAGACATGGTGGCTAACCTCAGGACAGATTTCGCGGACTATCCCGAGTCTGGCAGAACCTTCGGTTCATCTACCCGTGACAAGGCTGTTGCCCTTGAGACATGTGTTCTCATTGACGATATTCCCGCCGCCATGGATGTTGCCCAGGAGGTTTCCAAGGCGATGTCAGGAGGATGGTACATGCCTCAGGAGACGGCATTCGCTTCCAAGGGTATGGCAAGCCTCGCCGGTAAGGTCAACACTGGCAACATCGAAGCCGATGTGACACAGTCCGGCAAGGTCACTCCTGTCAAGAGTCCGAAGTCTGTCACCAGTCTCGCTCTCGACACCCAAAGCGGAGGCGCTGATGTGAAGAACAACTCTGGCGGAGTGATTTACGCCACCCTCATCACTTCAAGCGTCCCTGAATTCGGTGTCAAGAACGATGCCCATAACAATGGTATCAACATGACTGTAACCTACACTTCTTCCAACGGGAAGACGCTTAATCCCGTGGAGATAGCTCAAGGCACAGACTTCACTGTCACCATCACGGTCAGCAACACCAGCCCGATGAGGGACTACACCAACCTCGCCCTCACCGAGGTCGTTCCTTCCGGATGGGAGATATTCAACGACCGTCTGTTCGGCTCCGGTCCTTCAAGTTCCTCATATTCCTATCGTGACATCCGTGACGACAGGGTCATCTGGTACTTTGACCTCTCAAGGGGAAGGAGCAAGACATTCAAGGTCAAGATGCATGCGGCTTATGAAGGTGAGTTCACACTTCCTTCGGTCAAGTGCGAGGCTCTCTACGACGCTCATATCAGCGCCAACTCAGCCTCCGGGACCGCAAAGGTCACAGCTCAATAAATGAGAGGCAGGAAGGTTAATTTCAAGAATGCGCGGCGGCCAATAATAGTTTTGGCCGCCGCCATCTTGATTGCCTACCTTCTATGCCTTCCAAGGAACCTATTTAAAGGGACAACTTATTCCACAGTCATAGAGGACAGGAACGGCGAGCTACTCGGGGCCAGGATAGCATCCGACGGGCAGTGGCGATTCCCTCCCTCTGACAAGGTCCCTGATAAGTTCAAGGCCGCCATCATCGAATTTGAGGACAGGTGGTTCCCTTACCATCCCGGAGTCAATCCGGTGTCTATAGTGAGGGCGGCGATCGGGAATATAAAGGCCGGAAAAGTGACCAGCGGAGGCAGCACAATCACCATGCAGGTCATAAGGCTTTCCAGGGGAAAGGAAAGGACCCTGTGGCAAAAACTTATAGAATCAGTGCTCGCCACACGGCTGGAATTGAGATATTCCAAGAAAAAGATACTGGCGCTTTACGCTTCCCACGCCCCGTTTGGAGGTAATGTCGTGGGACTTGAGGCGGCCTCATGGAGGTACTTCGGCAGGCCACCGGAGGAGCTCTCATGGGGAGAGGCAGCCACTCTCGCCGTCTTGCCCAACGCCCCCGCCGACATTCACCCCGGGAAAAACCGGGAAAGGCTTCTGGAAAAGAGGAATCGCCTTCTTAA
>ONSC01000108.1 GCA_900320365.1 uncultured Bacteroidales bacterium | reverse complement strand
TATAACAATGAGAGTGACCGTGAACTGGCTGAGGACGGGGAACGGAATATCGCTCTACAGGCTGTTGAGGAGGGCTTCATAGCCATAGCCCCCACCGCCAGGGCCTTTGGAAAGACCAGAACGAAATCAGGCTTGGAGGCTGATGCGGTATCTTCCTGCCATGAGTATATGCTGCATGACTTGATTGTCGGCCGTACCCCCGTTGGAGAACGAGTCTGGGACGTGATGAAAATCATCGACTGGGCCCTTGAGAACCTGCCTGTGGATCCTTCCAAAGTCATGGTCTCCGGCCACTCGGGAGGTGGTACCGCCACAATCTATGCGGGTGCAGTCGACACCAGGATCGCATACTGCCTTCCTTCCGGCTCTTTTTGCTCTTATGAGAAAAGCATCCTGGCAATGCCCCATTGCGAATGCAATTACCTTCCCGGAATGCTGAACCTTGGGAATATGGGAGATCTCGCGGGGCTCCTCGCCGGAAGGTACCTGTGTATAATCCAGGGTAAAGGTGATGGGATATTCCCGATGGACGGAGCCCAAGAGGAGTTCGCCAAGACAGAGGAGATATTCAAAGCCGCTGGGAAGGGGAGATGCGCCATCGCTTTCGGGGATGGTGGTCACCGGTATTATAAAGAGCCGGCCTGGCGTTTTATCCATGAATGCATGAATCAAAACAGCAATTTCTGATTCTTATAATCGGTTTTTCTGTTTTTTATAAGGATTGCCGTTTACACTCCTTATCTTAGCCCCGTAACTTTAAACTCAAACTATGCTGATAAATATATTGGCCGCTAAATGCATAGGCATAGAGGCGGTTCCGGTCACGGTGGAGGTGGATATCACCTCGGGTATAGGAGTGCATCTGGTAGGGCTGGCGGATGTCGCCGTCAAAGAGAGCTTGTTGAGGACTATAACAGCCCTGCAATCGCTCGGGTTCCATATTCCTGGTAAAAAGATAGTTATTAATCTGGCTCCTGCGGACATGCATAAGAACGGAGGCGGGTATGACCTGCCTATCGCTCTTGGCATAATAGCGGCTTCAGGCCAGAAAGAGCTGCCTGGGTTGGGAAAGTACATCGTGATGGGGGAGTTGGGTCTGGATGGTTCCCTTAGGGAGATTCAAGGCTCCTTACCCATAGCGGATCTGGCCTCATCTCTCGGGAAAAAGGGCTGCATACTTCCCCTCGTGTCGGCCTTGGAAGCCACAGAGTGCTCAGGTCTTGAGATTTACGGAGTCCGTGATCTTCCTGATGTGTTGAGAATCCTGGAAGAAGTGGATGACCGGAGTGATCTACTTGTCTGGAACTCGGATTTATACAGGACGCGCTCATCCTCTGAGATGAGGACTCCAACCACCTCCGGTATTATGGATTTTTCCGAGATTATAGGTCAAGAGAGTGCGAAGAGGGGAGCGGAGATAGCCGTAAGTGGGGGACATAATATGATCTTAATTGGCCCGCCAGGAAGTGGTAAAAGCTCATTGGCAAAGGCTCTTGTGGGGATTCTCCCGCCGATGACAAAAGAGGAATCCATTGTGACCAGCAAGATATATTCAGTCTATGGAACCAAAGGTTCCGGAATAGGCTTGATACATGACCGGCCATTCAGGGCACCTCACTACAGCGCTTCTCTCCCAGCCATCATCGGAGGAGGGGCCGGACAGGACATCCGTCCCGGGGAAGTGACACTGGCTCACAACGGGATACTCTTCCTTGACGAATATGGCCAAATGCCAAAATCTGTTCTGGAGGCCCTCAGGGGCCCGATGGAGGATAGAAAGGTGACTATCTCCAGGCTCCGGTCCAAGCTTGAATATCCCGCCTCATTCATGCTGGTGGCCGCCTCCAATCCCTGTCCTTGCGGCTATTACGGCGAAGGTGACAGGTGCCGGTGTACCCCGGGACAGAGGGCTGGTTACCTTTCTAAGCTCTCCGGGCCGATTCTGGATAGGATTGACATACAACTCTGGATTCATCCTGTGGAGACCAGAAAGCTTGTAGGCAGGAAAAAGGGTGAGCCAAGCTCAGATATTGCCGAAAGGGTTCTTGAGGCCAGGAATATCCAGCGAAAGCGCTTCGCCGGGGATGGTATATTCACTAACGCCGAGATGAACGGGAGGCTGTTGGAAAGGTATTGTCACCTGGACAATGAGTGCGTTGAGTTCATGGGTAAAATAATGGACAAGATAGGCTTGTCAGCCAGGGCATATTCCCGTATCTTGAAGGTGGCCAGGACAATAGCGGATCTGGAGAATGAGGATCGGATAAAGCCGGAGTACCTCGCTGAGGCTGCCTCCTACCGCTTTCTGGACAGGATTGAGGGGCTTTGATACCAAGATGTCGAAAAAAAAGCATATATTTGTTTATTGTTAGTGTAATTTAATTCTTTAAACAATGAAAAAGTTACTAATCGCACTTGTCGCCTTTTTCGCGATCACGACTGTCGCCTCAGCCGCTCCTTACAAGATTGATGACGCGGTTGTTGACAACGCCATCGAGAACGCTGTGGCTGTCACTCCTTTTGATTTCCTGAGCGAGGCTCCCTCGACTCTTCCCGCCGCTATGCCCGCCTCAGCTTCCATTTCCGCAGGAAAGAGCCCTGTCGGCGCTATCCTTCTCACTTTCTTCCTGGGAGGATTCGGAGTTCATCGTCATTATATGGGTACCCGTCCGTGGATGTGGGCCATCTATACCTTCACAGTCGGAGGAATATTCGGTGTCGTCCCGTTTGTTGACTTCATTGTTGAGATAGTGGCGGCTGTTGAGGATAACTCCGTCGCTCGCTATTGTGGCAACACCTCATTCTTCATGTGGGGTTAATGTCGCTCAGAAGACTGCTCATAACAGTTTTGACATTTGTCTCCATCACGGCCGCCGCCCAAAGAAGGGTGGCGGCTGAGGTGGAGGTTAAGACCTTGTATTCCGGCAAGGTCACGACAGTGGAGAGCAAGGTGTTCTGCTCTTCCAGCGGGCGTCTCGTGCAGGTTTTCGAGAGTCCGACATTATACTACACCATCACCAATCCTGACGGCGAGTTTAAAATGTACGTTCCTGGCACCAACGAGGTGTATTCCGAACGTCGTGAGGATTATAGCGACAGGGACGACCTTCTGTACCTCTTCCTCTCAGGGAGAGGTGATGATCTTGGGCTCGGGCTTTATGGCTACAAGCTTTCCTCAACGACTAGGGAGGATGGAGGTCTTGTGAAAAGGACATATCTTCCAACGGTTCCAGGTAAAGGCGTCTCGAAAGTTGAGCTTGTGCAGGAGAATTACCTTCCGATTTATCTAGCTTATTACAATGATGGGGGTGAGGTTGTCAGCCGTCTGTATCTTTCTTCCTACGAGCGTTTCTCAAATCTGATGTTGCCTCTGAGGATGACATCCGTGCAATATACATCAAAGAGAGACTCCTCCCTGACCCGCACCATCTATTCTAATGTCAAAGTGGACGGACAGGATCCCATGTTCGATTTTCAGGTTCCGTCTGGTGCTAAGCCTGTCAAGAGAGTACCTACTGGCAGGAAGAAATGATCGGGATGTCTCGCCGTATCCTTCTGATAGTATTGTCCATTTTGGCCTCGCGTTGCGTTTTTGGCCAAGTTCCAGGCATTCTGGGTCTGCCTGACAGGATCATGTCATCCTCAAGGATTGGCAGGGTCTCGGCAAGGAATACCCCCACGGCGATTGCTGTCGACACTGCCACGGTGTTTTTCCCTTCATTTGGGACTAAAAGTGTCTCTCAAGATTACGACTTTTTTAAATACTTGTCCGACAACGACTTGAAGCAAGACGCCAAGACTCTTCTTCAAGGAGCTTACGCTCAGTCGGACACCTTGGATTTCCTTCGGGCTAAGGTCCTTTTCTTTGACAATAAGTTCTACCAGGCATCCAGCCTCTTTTCCCGGGTCCCGTCGTCTTCTTCTTTTGGACCCGAGGCTTTTTACTATAGAATCGTCGCTCTCTCTTCTGTAGGGGAGTATGACTTAGCGAGCGGGTTGTTGAATTCACCTTCGTTGCCGAAGCTATTCTCAGCAGGAGGACCGTATGCGGAGCTTTCTTCCCTTCAGGCGGCCGGGTTGGCATTGCTCAAAGGAGAGAAAGACGAATGGGCTAGGAGAAGCGCCTCATTCACATTCGATGATTATGCTCTCTTAGAGAGCGAGAAAGTCCTTTCAGATATATCCATCAACCGATTTGAGTCAAGAGGGAAGCGGGCCGGCATAGCGGCTTTGGCATCGACCTTCATTCCTGGTGCGGGGAAGGTTTATGCTGGCAGGCTCGGGGAAGGTGTCGCTGCTTTCATGACGGTCGGATCTCTGGGTGCCATTACGGCGGAGAACTGGAAGAAACATGGGTTGAAAGACTGGCGAACCATCCTGGCCGGGTCGTTGTGCGCCACTTTCTATCTAGGGAATATATATGGCAGCTACATGTCTGTAAGCATAGAGAAAGATAAACGTATCGCTAATGAGAACGCCACTATCATTTATCATCTCCATCTTCCTCTTCGTACCGTTTTTCGCTAAGGGTCAAGAGGTTCCGGATGAGAATCCACTGGAGGAAGCCCTCCGGTGGGAGAGGGTCGTGTTCTCATCGGACGATCCCGGGACTGTCAATTCCGCTTTAATAGCCAAAGCGGAGTGCTATTCCAAAGCCAAGATGCCCGATGAGGCCTCCAAGACTTTGGAGAGGGTGAGAATGTATTTCCTTGACCCGGAGGCGGCGTCATCTGTGCTTCTTCTGAGATCCCTATACAGCAAAGAGTCCGGTGATATGGGAGCCGCTTTGGGGTTTCTTGAAGAAAGCGGTCAGGCGGAGGATTATCCTGAGTTGTATTCGGTTCTCCTGGCATATTCCTGGAGACTGGATGAGGCCAAGAGTCAGGCCATGTTATCCGCCTCTTCAGATGCGGGGAGAGATGCGGTCATGGAATTATTCAAGAAGGCTCCCAGGCAAAGGAAAGAGAATTTAGCGGCGGCTCTATCGTTTATTCCCCCAGCCGGCCAGATCTATCTTGGACGCCCCTGGGAGGGTATCCTATCAATGATCCTGAATGCCGGAGCCGCGGGACTCACCGCCTATGAGCTGATCAACCATGATTGGGTTAGCGGGCTACTCGGAGGAGGACTGCTGCTTAATGAGACATTCTTCAAGGCGAACATGGAGAAAAACATCACCTCTGTCGATGAGTTCAACAGACGTTCTATTAACAAGTTCGCTCTTTCTCTGGAAGAATTGTTGGAAACTATACGCCAACAGGGACTTTAGTCTTCCCAACTGACTGTCCTGGATTCGTCAGGATTGACCGCGATGCTGACCTTAAGAGTCTCTTCAGGGAGAATTTCCTCAATGTTCTCAGGCCATTCCATAACGCAAAGGTATCCACTGTCCACATAATCAAAGAAGCCGATGTCGAAAGCTTCACTGATTTTGCTGAGGCGGTAGAAATCAAAATGATACATAGGGTCGCCATCCCCGGTCCTATATTCGTTGACAATGGCGAATGTAGGAGAGCTGACAGCGTCTTCCTTGACCCCGAGGCGACGGCACAAGGCTGTCGTGAAGGTGGTTTTTCCTGCTCCCATGGGTGCATAAAAGGCGATGAGCTTATGGTCTCCTATCTCGGAGAGGAACTCTTCGGCCGCCCTGTCCAAGTCATTCAGGTTATGGATAGTGATTTCGTGTCTCATGTCGGTTATCTTGGCCTCAGCCAGGTCTCCGGGTTTTGTGGCGTCTTCCCGGACCATATCTGGAAATGGAGTTGCGTCTCGCCACCGATGGTGTCGACAGTACCTAAGGATTGTCCTGTCTTGACTTTGTCGCCTTTCTTGACACTCACGTTCCCCATTTTGCAGTAGAATGAGAAGAAATTGCCGTGCTGGACAAGGACACATTTGTTGTAGCCGGGCATCACCACGACCTGCTTGACCTCTCCGTCAAACACGGCCTTGATGGAGGATCCCTGCCCTATGGCGATGGAAATGCCATTGTTGAAAGGCAGTTTAAGATTCGGATACACGGGATCGTATCTCTGCCCGTAGTGCTCCACCACAGCACCCTCCGCGGGCCAGGGAAGTTTGCCTTTATTGGCCTCGAATTTCTTGGCGAGAGTGTAGTCGATAGGCTTCGGAGGCTCCTTGGTGGATGTGGATTTTCCAGAACCCTTGGAACTGCCCTTCTCATTGAGAGCCTGGCTGATTATCCTCTGAATCTCCCGGTTGAGCGCCTCCACTTCCTTCTGCTTCTTAGACATGTCCTGCTGATACTTCTTCTTGTCTCGTTTCAGCTGGTTGACAAGTTTCTGGGAGTCATTTTGCTCCGCCTGAAGCTTACCCATATCCGCCAGTCTCTGACCTCTGAGAGTCTCCGCATCCTTCTTAAGGGCTGCCAGAGCCTCACGTTCCTTCTCCAGTGTGTCCTTGGCGGCTATAATATTCTCCGCCTGGATATTCATCTGCTTGGAGAGGTCCCGAAGATATCCATAGCGGCGGAAAGCCTGTCCCACATTGTCACTGGCTAGGATATACATGTACCAGACCTTCGGGTTACGGTTCTTGTAGGCTCCTCGTACAAGTCTCTCGTAGTAGTCAGAGAGAGTGTCAAGCCTGGCCTGCATGGCCTTGATATCTTTCTCTTTTGAGGATATGGCGGAAGTGAGGCCGGAAATCTCCCTGTCGCTCTCCGCCACAAGTTCTTTCCTGGCGTCGACTTTTTTGCGGATAAGAGATAGGTGATTGATCGCATTGGCGCTTTTTGTGGTTATCGCCTTGATCTGGCTGTCCAGAATCGCGATTTCCTTTTGCAACCTTGCTCTTTTTGTCTCCTGTGCTTTTGTGTCCTGGGCATAGAGTCCATCCGATCCCGCGAAGAAGGCCAGGATCAGGCTCAAAAGCAGTATTGGCAGACGTCGTCTCATTCTTTTCCTTCCGCCCTCTTTTTAGCGGCTTGGCTACGGTAAACGTTAGCCAAGTCTGTTTCTCCCAAAGCATCAAGTACATCCGCATAATGCTCCATACAAGTCGCGCTCTCCTTCCCGCCATATATCATCGCCCTCTTGAACACGGCCTTGGCGTCCTGGTCCTTACCCAATAGGTGAAGAATCCATCCGTAGGTGTCAAGGTAGGTGGAGTTGTCCGGCTCTTTCTCTATCGTCTTCTTGCTCATGGCGCAGGCTTTCTTGAGTTTCTTGCCTTTGAGTGAGAGATAATAAGCGTAGTTGTTGAGGGTCGGACGGTAATTGGGATTGGCTTTCAGAACTTTCTCATAACACTCGAAAGCCTCTTTCTCCCTTCCCATCTCATGGTACATGTCCCCGATGTTGGCCAGGGCTGGGATAGTCACAGAAGTGTCGTTGGGAGCTAACTCTATGACTTTAAGACTATTATCTATTATTCCCTGCCAATCCTTCCTGTTGTAAAGGGCGACATTCTTAATCTCATAGAATCCGGTCTCTTTGGGGAACCGCGCCAGAGCGCTGTCCACCGCAGGGAGGAGGGTGTCCCAATCGCCTTGATAACCCAATAATTGAAGGTATGTCGCGGTCGCGTCAAGACTCTTCGGATTATTCACCATGTTCTGACGAAGCAGGGATTTGGCCTTGTCAACCCTCTCGGTGGCATAGTAATACATTCCCGCGGGTTTCAAGGCATTGCTGTCGGCAGGGTGTTGAAGAACCAGATGATCGTACAAAGAGTCTATGCTGGATGAAGCGCCTAAGGGACTTGAAATACTCCCCGAAGTTCCTCCTGACCCTCCACACCTCGGCCTCTCCCAATATCGCCGGAATATAATCTCCTTGAAGATCAACAGCTTCCCTGTAATATTCCAGGGCGATGGTATCCTTGTATTCAGCCAAGCTGTGGTCGCCGAGCTTGGTGAGAACATATGGAGAGGAGAACTCCTTGTTGTAGTCCTCAAGGACTTTCAATGCCTCCTCAGGCTTGTTCTGGCGGAGAAGAATGTCATATTTCGTGACAGTCACGTTCTCGTTCTTCCCGAAGGCGGCCTCAATCTGGTTCATGGCCGATATGGCCTTGTCGAACTGGTTCTGCTTCAGGTACAGATTGACCAGAGTGAAGTAGATGTCGTTCTTTTTCGGGTACTCTTTGAGAAGCTCCTCGTAAGTCGCTATCGTGAGGTCGTCCTCGCCGGCCATTGAATATGTCAAGGCGAGTCTATCCTTGTACCAATAGTTGCTTGGATCCAGCTCAGAGGCCTTTTTGAAAGCTGTCTGGGCTCCTTTGAGGTCACGACCATATAGCCGGCAGATTCCAGTGTAGAACCACGCGGCATCGTTGGAGGGATCTGCCTTAGTTACCTCATCCAGCTGCTTCGAGGCTTTCTCTATCTGCCCGTCACCAATGGCGCCAACAGCGTCGATGAGCTTCCCGTCCAGTCTCCAGTTATCTTTAGTCTGAGAATATGCCTGTCCCGCTCCCAGAGCGGTCAGGACTATCAAGGACAATACTATTCTTCTAACTAATCTCATTTTGACGACACGTCTTTTTCGGCCGGAAGACATTATGCAAAAATAATGCTTTTGTCGTGAAAAAGAACTATCGTCCGCCAGAATGACCTCCTCCAGAGAAGCCTCCGCCACCACCGAAGGAGGTGTGGCCTCCGCCTCCGCTCCAGCCTCCGCCTCCGCTCTTGCTGTTGGCGTAGCTCGTGGCCGCGCGGTTGAAATAGCGAGTTGAATCTTGGAAAGTGCTCCAAATGACCGTCGGAGTCACATCCTGGAACTGTTCCATGGTCTTGGACAGGGTAAAATACTCAGGACAGACCTTTTTGAAGTCCTTGTAGACCTGCTCGGCGATACCGTATAGAGAAGCGAAAATAAGGTAGTTGTTCCAAAGCCCGACCTCGACGGCACCCCTGTCTTGTATGAGGGTGAAGTCCTTCAGGAACTTCTTGAGTCCGAACACCTCCCGTACATCTTGAGCCTTGAGGGTCTTGAGCGATGTGGATCTGTCCTTGATCTTATTCTGCCAATTGTAGATTTTCGCCCCGTGCTTGTTGGCCCACTTCTTCAGTTCCTTTTTCTGTAGTATGGAGTCATCTCCGGCGGCATCCTTGAAGAAATTATAGAGGTCCAGCTCCATGTTGAGATCCTCCCCGGAGACATCATTGTCTGTGAGAGTCAGCTCATTGATCTTGAATGCGGGGTCACCGCTCAGCTGGGGGACAAGCTGGAAAGCGCCGCGGTAGAAAAGCCGCATCATATAGGCGGATATCAACCTCTCGCTCTCCTGCTGCCCGGCAGTGGTTGAGAATGACTTTTGTGAGATAAGCCTGATTATATTCGAGGCTTTCTTGAGATCCCCATTTACGGGAACTCCCCTGAACCAGTCCACATCGCTTTCCTTGCCTCCAAGAAGCTCTTTACGACGTTTCTTGTTGCTGATTTCCGCCCAGATGACTCCACCGACCAATGCCAGGCTGATGAGCCCGAGGAAAGTGAACAGGAGGAAGTCAAAGACTTTTGCGAAGAAGTCGCTGTCTTTTTTGTAGGAACTGCCTTTGAGAGCTCTTTTCTTGACTGTCTCAAAAGTCTTGTCCTCAGTCAGTTCGGGAGTGAATATGCCTTTCTCAAACCCGAGTAAGGCTATCAGGGAACTCCTGCTGGAGAACGGTTCGGTGGACCAATACTTGGCCGCTCCGTCCACCACCTCAGCCTCGCCCTCGAAGCCGAATCCCCAAAGGAGAGTGTTCTCAGGAGTGAGGATGGTGCCGTTTTTCCGGATTGTGAGAGACACGTCGTCAATTCCGCTATCAGTATTGGTGATGAACTGATGGTTGAATCCATCCTTGTCAGAATAACCCTTCACGAGGCCGGTGAGAGTGTATGTGACAACGAAGGTATGGAGTCCGTTACTGCCCACGCCCCAACAAACCTCATAGCCATCCGACTTTTTGACAAGGCCGCACCGGAAGGCCTTTTCCTCACGGCTACGGCTTATGTTCCAATTGGTCCCCTCGCTGAAGAATTCTGCCCCGTTTTCTGTGACACCAAGGTCAAAGATCTTCATCTTGCCGAGGTTCTCCTTGCCGAGATACCATTCGGTGATATTGCTCTCGACATCGATGACCCATGTCTCTTTAATATACGCCGAACCGTCATCCTGTAACTCAACATCTATCCGCACCGACTCAACCTGGTCTTGGGCCTGAGAGGGAACGGATAGACAGAGAAGGACGACGCCCAGGATAACCCTAAGCCGTCGCATAACTTTTTACTTGTTGAATATGTCCGCGACTGAAGGAGCCTCCGCCTTCGCGGCGTCTTCGGGAAGAAGATCGTGTGTGGTGAAGCCGAACATCGATGCGACCAGGTTTGAAGGGAACTGGCGGACCATCATGTTCAATTTCGTGACAGAGTCGTTGTAAACCATCCTGGAGAGACGGACGTTCTCCTCGTACTGGCGGATGCTGGCCATAGTGTCGGTGAACATCTGGTTCGCCTTGAGGTCAGGATAGGCCTCAGCCACAGCGGTGAGACGGGTCAAGACATCCATGATGGCGTTCTCCTGATCAGCCACCTGCTCGGGAGAGACATTAGTGGCCCTACGGGAAGCGATGACATCCGTGAGGGTGTCGTGCTCGTGGGCCGCATATTGCTTGGTCATCTCGACGAGGTTGGTGAGAGCGTCCCATCTGGATTTGAGCTGGACGTTGATCTGACCGAAGGCGTTCTTCATCTTCTCCTCAAGAACGACGAAAGCCCTCTGGGTCCTGATGACATAAAGGACAAGGATGACCAGCAGGGCGATAATGATTATTGTTGCCATTTTATAAAGGTTTGTTGGTTAGTTATTTCCGTTATCCGACCACCCACACTAGCACGTGGTTGTCGAAGGTGATGTACTCAAGTTCAAAGTCCTCCTCGTAGCCGTCTTTGTGGATGAAAGTGGCGTCAAGCTCACCCTCGCCCCTGGGACGGAAACGCTCCACCTCGATCTGCTCGGCGAAGTCCACTTTATAAGCGGAGATCAGCTTGTAGATGGCTTCTTTGGCGCACCAGTAGATGGCCAGCTGCTCGTTCCGCTTCTCATCGTCAAGGTCCTCAATCTCATCCTCTGAGAGGGCCTTCTTCTCCACGGCGGAGAAATCCCTCGCCAGCGACTCGATGTCTATGCCGACATCCTCGTTGTCGTTGAGGATAACCGCGACATACTTGGCGGTGTGGGTGATGCTGATGTTGGTGACGCTGTTTTCGAGGTAAGGCTTGCCGTTGTCATGGTGGCTCAAGTACACCTTCTCCCCGAATAGCTCGCAAAGGAGAGCCCTCACGGCCAACCTCTGCTTGCGGAGCGACTCACTGCTGATGAATGAGATCTCCTCCATCTCGTCGCTAGGGACGGACGCGAGCTCCCGAAGTTCCTCTTCAGTCTCGGTTATTTGCCAGACGCCAATTAGCGACTTACTTTCTTCTAATTCTTTCTTTAGATATAGTGCCATAGTTAAAATGCTCCCCGGAAAGCTCCGGCGAGTGATTTGTAAATATTCATTAAGGAGTACGACAACGGATCGTCGGACCGGGGGTCCGCCTTGGATGTGTCAGTCAGAATACAACTGGGAGGCTCCATAAAATGTTGTCGCTATTATCACCACAAATATAATGATTTTTTGAAATACAAAGAAAAAAGCCCCGAAAGTTATCGGAAAAGAAGATATTTGCTATCTTTGCTCCGCCAATTAAATAGATTCAATAATATACTTAATATTCAAGAAATGGCTTTTTTGACAAATGACAAACTGGTCATCGTCGGCGCCGCCGGAATGATCGGATCGAACATGGCCCAGACAGCCGCCATGTTGAAGCTTACCCCCAACATCTGCTTGTATGATATCTATGAGCCTGGTCTCCTCGGAGTCCTCGCCGAGATGGATCATTGCGCTTTTCCTGGTGTTAATATCACCGCTACCGTTGATCCCGCCGTCGCCTTCAAGGATGCCAAGTACATCATCTCTTCCGGTGGAGCTCCCCGTAAGGAGGGCATGACCCGTGAGGATCTTCTCAAAGGCAACTGCAAGATCGCGGCTGAGTTTGGAGAGAACATCGAGAAGTACTGCCCGGATGTGAAGTTTGTCGTGGTCATATTCAACCCGGCTGATGTCACCGCCCTCACCGCTCTTATCCGTTCCGGTCTGAAGCCCGAGAAGCTCACCTCCCTCGCCGCCCTCGACAGCACCCGTCTGCAAGAGGCCCTCGCCAAGGAGTTCGGTGTCCAGCAGTGCAAGGTGACCGGCGCCCACACTTACGGTGGTCACGGAGAGGCCATGGCAGTGTTCGCATCACAGGTCAAGATTGATGGCAAGCCCCTCGCTGAGATGGGTCTTTCCGAGGAGCGTTTCGCTGAGATCAAGCACAACACCATCCAGGGTGGAAGCAATATTATCAAGCTCCGTGGCCGCAGCTCATTCCAGAGCCCGGCTTACTGCGCTGTCAAGATGATCGAGGCAGCTATGGGTGGAGAGCCTTACACCTGGCCGGCCGGAACCTATGTGAACAACGAGAAGTACCAGAATGTCATGATGGCCATGCCGACCGTCATCGACGCCACTGGCTGCCACTTCACCAATCCTGAGGGTACAGCTGAGGAAATGGCCGCTCTCGACGCCTCCTACGAGCACCTCTGCAAGATGCGTGACGAGATCATCTCCCTCGGGATCGTCCCTGCTATCGCTGACTGGGGCAAGGAGAATCCCAACCTGTAGTTTATCGGAGACAGATATCTTCTGAATATCAATAACTTAGACAAAATGCCACCACTGATTTCAGTGGTGGCATTTGTTTTCTTTGCCGCTGGGAGACCTCTCACACTGCTTAACCCGGGAGGTGTCTATTCTTTGACGAAAAAGCTATTAAAAGAGATGTCATTATTGACTGAGAAGGCTTTCTCCCCGTTTTTCCAAATAGTGTGTTTTTCGGAGCCAGCTGAGTAACGACTGTCACAATAGACATCGCCCTTTGATGTGACAGCGATATTACCGGCATAGGTTAGATCATCATCTTTTAGGGTGTAGATCACATTCTTGTTTTTGTAGACTTTCACACACGAGCTCTTGTCACCGTCATATTCGCAGATTGCCATATACACGTCATTCCCGTTGACGGCGATATCACACTTATAAGTTGAGGTCCTGCTGCAATTATTGGTTACCATATATTGCTTCGTGCCGTTCTTGTAAAGATTTATCTCATAAGCATATTTTGAATTGTACCCTCCCTCGAATACAAGGCAGAAGACATCACCGTTCTTGTTTACCGCCACGGCGTCGACAGCTGGGCCGTTCTTGATGAAACCGGTGCCGTCAGAATAATAGGTTGTCGTGACTTTATCGCTGGCGTCAACTTTCCAGAGAGTCGCGAGGGTGGTGCTTTCATCCTTTCTTGTTTCTCCGGCCACGTACAGGTTACCTTTGGAGTCGGCTGCCATGTCATAGACCCAAATAGCGCCCTTTTGAGTGCTTTCGGATACTTTTATCTTATTGGTGGTTCTCTTTTTCGGATCGATTTTAATAATCGACAGAGAGGTACTATTCTCATCCCTGTTGTCAACGAAGAAATAACCTCCTCCCGCCGCGGTGTTATCCCAGCTCGATTGGATGTCGCATTTGTATGAAGGAACACCGTGCACGTGGACGTTATCGTCAGAATGATAATAGATAGCGCCATCCAAGTCGATGCAGGGATTTATATAGGTTTTGATGCCTAAACTTTTCCCATCCTTGTGGATCATGTCATCCTGTAGCCAATAAACGCCTGCCTTCATGAGTGAAGTGACATTGACCTTACAGGTGGCTTTAAACCCTCCATCCTCGGAAGTCGCTGTGATAGTGGCTGTTCCCTCCTTCAAACCTTCGACTATGCCACTACTTGAGACTTTAGCGGTGGCCTCGTCGGAGCTCTTCCATGTCACCCTCTTGTCCGAGGCGTTTTCAGGCGTGTATTGAACGGAGAGTGTGACCGGCGTGCCGATTGTGACCTCTTTTTCGGCCGGAGAGACCGTGATCTTGGCCAAGGCTACGGTAGAGACGGTCACGGAGCAGGTGGCGGTCTTGGAGCCGTCCGCCGTGGTGACGGTTATGGTGGCGGAGCCCGCCTTTACCCCTGTCACTTTCCCGCTATAGTCAACAAACGCCACTCCAATGTCGGAGGAACTCCAGCTGACGCTCTTGTTTGTCGCTTCCGCGGGAGAAAGAGTGGCAGTCAAGGTCTCAGAATCACCCTCCGCCAGGTTAATGGAGGTCTTATTGATTGATACTCCACTCACCGCTATGGTCTTGTCCCCTTTTTCAGGGTCGCAACTGGTGAGTATAGCCGAGGATAAAACGGCTACAACAATTGCCGAGGCAACTTTAGAAATAGTCTTTTTCATATATGCGATCATTACGTTTTATTCCAGGATGACTAGGCTGTTTGAGAACATGACCTCTGATGGAGTGTAAAGGACCTTCCCGTTCTTCCAGATATAATACTGTTTTTTACCAACACCTTGGAATCCGGAACAATAGACATCCCCTTTAGAGGTGACCGCTATATCCATGGAGTACACATTCACACCGTGCTTCAGATCGTATAGGGCGCTCTTGTTCTTATACACCTGATTCTTAAAGGTCTTTTCATTCGATGCGCTTAGGCCGTCGTACTCATTCACGAGGATATAGACATCGTTGCCATGGACAGCCATGTCGCAACACTGTGTGTATTGCCTGCTGCATTTGCTAGTGACGAGATATTGCTTCTTGCCGTTCTTGTAAAGGTAAAGGTAACAATACCCGTCGTAGCCATATGACCCGTCCCACACAAGGCAGAAGACGTCACCGTTCTTGTTCAAAGCCACGGCATCGACAGACTCGGCGCTTTTTGAGGTACCACTAGAGAGGGATGTCTTTGTGACATTATCGTTCGAATCGATTTTCCAGAGCGTCGCGGTGTAATATCCGTCGCTGTTCTTGATATATCCCGCGATATAGAGGTTGCCCTTCGAATCGGCTGTTATGTCATTGTGCCAGAAAGAATGGGCTTGTCCGCTATACACCAGTATATCCTTGGCGCTACCGGTTTTCGGATTTATCTTCCATGTCCGCAAGACAGAATTGTCAGCATTGGGACTGGGAATGAAGTAATACCCTCCGCCGGCGGTTGAATAAGGCCAGCTGCATTCCTCGTCGAATTTGAGATAAGGCACTCCGTTCAGGAATATATGGAAGGTGTT
>ONSC01000084.1 GCA_900320365.1 uncultured Bacteroidales bacterium | reverse complement strand
GCATCCATCCCGGCCTTCTCGCAAAGTTTGTCGGATTCCGTCAACAGCATCGGGTCGGAAGGATCCGCCTTTATCGCCATCTCATAATACTCCACAGCCTTGCCGTAATTGCCCTTCTGGCCCTCACCGAAGCCTACATTGCGGCAAGCGAGTGAGAAGGAAGGGTCAAGACTCACCGACTTGTGCCATTCCTCAAGACCGCGGTCTTTTTGTCCAAGATAATAGAGCAGGTTACCCAGATAATATGGTATCTTGCTGTCATTGGGGCACTTCCGTTCAAGGGTCTCCAATATTCCGACCTCCTCGACTCGGAACGGGAAATTGTTTTCAGGGCTCAGCGATGAGGCCTTGGCGACATCAGCCGGATCCCCGTTGAGAAATGCCCTGTAAAGGTAGACGAGAGGATAGTCGGAGAAAGGACTCCCCACCTTGATTGCCTCGTCGACAACGGCCAGGGCGGTTTCCGCATCGCCAAGCGTCAAGTAGTTGCTCGCCACTTCAAGGAGTTCCTGAACGGCGATTATCCCTTCGCTTCGTCTAGGACGTGACCCGGCAAGGAAGGAAAGGTTCCCGTTGGTGATGAGACTCTTCTCGAATTCACTCCAATAGTCAAGCGGGTCGATGCCTTTTATGGTTTTGATCACCTCCAAGGCTTCCTGGTTTCTCCCGAGTCTTCGCAAAAGGTAGGCCTTCAAAGTGAGAGCCTGCAAGTCGTGGGCACCTGTCAGAAGTGACTCGTTATCAAGCTGTAAGGCCTTATTGAAGTCACCTTCTCTGCTGGCCATGACCGCGAGCCGATAATAAGCGGGATGCTTGAATGCGGGAGTGTAGGTGGCTGCCCAGAGGTTATCCTCAGCATCCGCGACTTTACCTGTCATACTGTACACATAGCCCAGATAATAATCCGCCTCAGTGTTATACGCTCGGGTATAGTCGTGCTCAAGCCTGTCCTTGGCTCGCAGGAGATGCTCCTCCGCCTTGGCCCATTCGGCTTGACGGATATAGTGCTTCCCCACCTCGATGTTGACCCTGGCGTCACCTGGATCCCTCCTTAACGCCTCGTTGTAGAAGTCCATATAGTCCAAGCGGGCGTTGTTGAACTGGTCGACCCGGAGTCCAGCCAGGTATAACTCCTCGACAGTCTCATATTCATTGACAGGTTTCGTGCCGTCGATCACCGGAGGAAGGTCCTTCTTAAACACCTTGACTGGCCTGTAATCTACAAGGAGGTTGCCCTCAGCGTCGCACAGGGCGGTGTATAATTCGGTCTCGTCGACATCCGCCGGGACGGTCACCTCTTCAAGGAATATCTTTCCGGGATTGATGTCTATCTTTTTGTCCAGCAGGAGCTTATCCTGTGCGGACAAGACGACTCTGGCGTCTTTGAGGTCTATTGAGGCGTTGTAACCTAGCAGCCACTTCCCGTTCTCCAGCTCCTCAAGATTGACCGCGGCGAACTCGGTGGCGTTCTTCACGCCTTTTATCCCCTTGATAGGAAACCAGGTTTGCTTGAATTCCCTGATCTCGCCGGGAGCGAGCCAGCTGTAGTCAGGCTGGTTGTCCGAATATCCACCGACCATAAGCTCCAGATAGTGGCCGTCATCGTCCGAGAGAATCTTGTTCCAAAGCATTCCCGTGGGGTTGTTTCCCCAGAGGAAAAACTTCTTGCCAGGCACCTGGAACCTGTTCGCCACGTGGACGGTACCGGCATCCTTGGCGTGGTCATATCCTGCCAGAAAGCCCATCTCGCTGCCCCAGGCGAAAATGGAGCGGGAGCCCATATCGAAGTTCTTCCACCAAGAGAGATCCACGTCCTCAGTGCCAGTACGGCTAGCGGGGCCGTCCGGCCATCTCGTGAAATACACCTTGCTGTGGTCGGTCCCGAACTGCACGTCCGGCGGGAATATGACCTGGTAATTCTCATCGCAATGAACCGAGACATTTGCCCAGTAAAGCATAGACTGGATCATCGGTGTGGGATTAATCACCTTGACGCTTGCCTGTACCCTGGAACTGCCCGGGAAAACGGTTATTCCAACTGACCACTTAAGGCGGTGCCTAAGCTCGGTCTCCCCTACCCAAATGGTCTTGCTGCCATCGGGATTATCTTCCGTGGTCCAGTCCACCAGCATATAGCTGCTGGCCCTGTGATGGTCGGGAATATCCCACTCGACTCCGCCAGATAGCCAGGCGCCAAGCATACCGATCAAGGCCGGCTTGATTCCTGTCCTGGTATAGAAAAAGTTATAATTATCCGTGAGGTCTTCAGCCTGATAAATTCGTCCTCCGATCTGAGGGAGCACGCCGAGGCTGATGTAATTGTTCTTCAGCTTGACAATCTCATAGGTCTGATCCACAACCTTGTCGGTGATGACATCATACAAAGGATAGGGATAGATGTAGCCTTCCGCTCCTTGATAGACACGCCCGGTGAAGAAGATAGGATTGACCTCCGGAGCTCCGAGTTGATGGGTGGGAATGGTCTCTTTCACAACATCCAAAGTGACCTGCTGCCCGAAGGTTAAAGTGGCTGAAAGCAACACGGCCAATGGCAACGAAACGGTTATCTTATTCATTGTAAGTCAGGTATTTATCGTCCTCTGTTATATTATGTGGTTATACAAATATAAGTATTTTGCATCCAGAAAACAACAAGCGCTTCTGGTCGCCTAAATAGCCTCTCGGATACTTTCCTCGAAGTCTTCTTTCGCTTCGGAGACAGTGGTGAACCCTTGTTATTATTCTGGCAGTTTGACCCAGGTCTCGTTTGACCAGCCGACCGTGCGGCCTATACCCCTTACCTCACCGCGGACGCCTCGCTCCTGAAGCTCACGGAATCCCGGTTCACCGGGCTTAAGGTCAAGGAAAGGAAGGAGGTAGCATCCGTGGTCCAAAAGCACTGACTGCACTTCCTCCACCGGGACCTCCGAAGGATGACGGCCGGTACGGGCGGCGATCGCGGCAAGTGCGCCCACGGCCTGCCCGAGTCCAAGCAGTACCGGCTGCAATCTTACAGCGCCGTTCATCTCCCAGTCCACCGACACGGCCTTGTCAGCAATCAGGAGATCCTCGACAGAAACCGGTATCACGACTCCGAGGGGCACGCTGAATGAAGGTA
Organism: uncultured Bacteroidales bacterium; assembly: GCA_900320365.1. Lineage (GTDB taxonomy): Bacteria > Bacteroidota > Bacteroidia > Bacteroidales > UBA932 > Cryptobacteroides. The sequence goes on along the minus strand of ONSC01000084.1, from coordinate 6,464 downwards.
TGGCACCGAAGCCGAGATGTGACAGCTCTTTCCACCCAGGATTGGCATAGTGGTGATGATCAACAGGATAGTCACCCACCGCGACTGCACGAGTGTAACGGTCGGAGGAATAAGGATGACGCGCGGCATCGACCGTCATGGTGTCGCGGCCGGCAATACGCCGGGCCTCCCGGAAGTATGGATAGAAAGGCAGCCCGTCCTCGGTCGGGAAAACATCGTCAGCAACGCCTATCCTCGTATATCCCAGCTCGTGCTGGAGGAAATAGACGAATCCGAGAGTACGTGATCTTGCCCGTCGGAACGCCTCGGAACGCTCACCGGGCGACAATGCCAGGTAATCTTCATAATAGTCATTGCCGTATATGGGCCAGTTGAGCATGATGTATCCGTCCGGCAAACGGCCGTACGAGAGCATCTGCTCGGGACTCCATAGTTTCTGTCCCTTCGGGTTGTTCCCGTCGATATCCTCGGCAAGCGGGTTCAGACAACAGTTCCGGTACAATTCGACGTCATAGCCTTCCGGCATTTCAATCAGGACATCGTGGTCATATTCCTTCAGGACCGCGACATATGTCATGTCCTGGACGGTGCGGCCGTCATCCAGCGCCTCAGCGCCCACGGAGCTGGCCACATCACCAAGTTCAGTGCCGTCTACCAAGATCCGCGTCCTGACACGGCGGCCATCTGAGAGACGAAGCATCCAGTCTCCCCTTCCGCTTTTGCGGCGGATGTCCGTTACCGTGGTTCCAAACCTCACTTCCACACCTGATTCCGAGGCTATGTTGCTGAAGATCCCCGCCCCGACTCGAGGGTTGAAAAGAATGTTTGACACCCAGCCGGAACGGAGACTGTCGTAGCCACCGTACCGGGCGGCCAGCGAATCGGCGAACTCTCCGAATATCCCGCCACGAAGGCGGTAGTTGCCGTCGACGGCGCTGACGCCCGCGGAGGTCAGAACACCTCCGAGCCAGGCTCCTTCTTCCACCACAAGGGTTCTGGCGCCTCCACGTGCCGCCTCGACAGCGGCGGCGGTCCCTCCGGTCCCTCCGCCCGCGACCACGACATCATATGTCTGCGTGCAGGCGGAAAAAGCCAGCAGGATAATCAAATCCAATAACAGCCTTTTCATACTAACACAAATATAGCAAAAACGACGCATTTGTTTGGAAGAAAAACAAAATACACGTATATTGGGAATTAATTAAAACTCAATATCCTATGGAACAATTACCACTCGTTTTCGTTCAATCCGAAATTGAGCCGGACATTCAGGAATGTTTCACTCCGGCGTATAACTACACAAGAATCCAATCTTCCAACGGTAGGCTGGCCTTCACTCCAGGCAAAGTCTATTGGCTACCTGAGACTCCCATGGCCTTGATAGACCAGGGCTGGGTCATAAATGTCTCTGAAATCGCCAGTTATGAGAAGTACGGGATCAGCGGATTCACCATCAAACTTGTGGATGGAAAGGTGCTCCGTTTCTCCAATGTGGGCGGGAAAATGCGTGAAGGAATCATCGAGGCGATAGAGTCCCACAAAGAGGATGATATTCCAGCCGCGGAAGAGACCGCTGCCGCCCCCGCTCAAGAAGCCGCACCAGCTCAAGAAGCCGCACCAGTCGAGACCCCGGCTCCTCAGACTCCTCCGCCCGCCGACACATTTGACCCTGCGGACATCAACTCCAACAAAGTTGTGTCGGTATTCGCATATCTGGGCATATTTGTGCTTATTCCCCTGATAGCAGCAAAAGAATCCAAGTTCGCCCGCTTCCATGCAAATCAAGGCCTTATTCTCTTGCTTTGCTGGATTGTGAGCTTCGTCATCGGCAGAATCCCGGGACTGGCTTTCGTGGCATGGATCCTGAATATTATTCTCATGGTCCTCGCCATCATCGGCATCATCAACATCGTCAAGGGCGAGACCAAGCAGCTCCCCGTTATCGGGAAATATAAGATAATCAACTAATTGAAAAGCGCCGCACTTCCGTGCGGCGTTCTGATTTGCATTGCATTTTGCGGTGAGTGAGGGATTCGAACCCCCGGTACGTTGCCGTACACCTGTTTTCGAGGCAGGCTCCTTCAACCACTCGGACAACTCACCTTTAGTGTAAAAAGGGTATGACGGAAAAGGATCTCTCGCCATACCCTTGGTCTGGATGACTGGACTTGAACCAGCGACCTCCTGGTCCCTAACCAGGTGCGCTACCAACTGCGCTACATCCAGATATCAACATTTTGTTGACCCGTAGGGACGATCGGGCTCGAACCGATGACCTCTTCAATGTGACTGAAGCGCTCTGAACCGACTGAGCTACGCCCCTATCGTGTTTGGGATTGCAAAGATAACAATTTTTCGTAAAAATATCCTATCTTTATAGAAATTATCGCAAAGTATGAGAATCGTTAGAGCATTATTCACCTTGGGAGTGGCCCTGATGCTGGCGGCCTGCTCCAATCAGAAAGTAAAGACACCCGTCTACGCATGGGAAGGCATCAATTCCAAGACAGATATGGCGAAACTCACTGAGAATTTCCGCTTCTGGAAGTCTCAGGGGCTTGTTGGAGTATGCATCGGATGTGACGACCCTGTCCTTGTCAAAGAAGCTGCGAAAAGAGCCCATGACGAAGGCCTGGAGTATCACGCCTGGGTCGCCGCGATGACCCGTGGAGGTCATCCGCACGGGTGGTACACGGTGAACCGCCTTGGACAGCCTTCCGATGAGTACCCGCCATATGTCTCTTATTACAAGACACTTGACCCGGCCGATCCTGATGTCAGGCAATACCTTATTGACCTGTATTGTGGGATTGCTGATATTCCTGAGGTGGACTACGTGCAGTTGGACTATATCCGCTACGCCGACGTGATCCTCGGCCGCGGCCTTTGGGACAAATACGGATTGGTTATGGACGAGGAATATGCCCCGGCCGATTACTGCTACTGCGACGACTGCGTGGCTGAGTTCAAAGAGAAGACCGGCATCGACATCAAATCTGTTGAGGATCCTTCCAAGGTAAAGGAATGGGCCCAGTTCCGCTGCGACAAGGTCACTGATCTCGTTAATGCGATAGTTGACGCTGTCCACGCCAAGGGCAAGAAGGTCAGCGCTGATGTGTTCCCTGGCCCGATGTCACACTCTTATCAGATGGTTCGTCAGGAGTGGAGCAAGTGGAAGGTCGACATGCTTTTCCCCATGAATTACAACGACTTCTATCTTGAGGGCGCTGATTGGTTGGCCACAATCTGCAAGGAGGAGGCTGAGTCCGCTCCAGCAGGAGTACCGGTGATGAGCGGTCTGTTCATATGCCCGGATTGGAGGAATAAGGATAAGGTCACGGATCCTGAGAACTCTGGACTTCTGCCTTCCGAGATGGAGACAGCGATCCGCGGCTCGCTTGACAACGGAGCCGCCGGAATATGCCTATTCACGCCCGGACGGATGTCACCCGAGCACTGGGATGCTATGAAGAAAGCTTTGAACTAGTCGTGTAATCCTTTCTTCCTAAGATAGTCGATAATAAACTCCGGACGATCTGTCTGGAAAGCATTGAAGCCCAGAGAGAGCAGCCTGCCATATGCGGCATCCGCCTCTTCTGGGCTTTGAAATGCCCTTTCGTCATCATTCCCACCGCAAAGGGACGCCCAGATCGAATTCACCCAGATCTTTGATCCTGCTTCCTTTATGGCTTTCGTGTAGGAGTCAACCTGAGGAATATCATTGGAGAAAATCACCTCGAACATCACGGGCATCTTCCCGCCGTCAAGATAAGAATCTATGGCCTCCGAGGTTCCATCCTTTGAGATGGTGACAATGGGCATGAAAAGTATTCCTGCCTCCTCGCAACTATTCATAGCCTCAGCGGTCGCCTCGCGTGTTCCACCGGCCTTGAATATGATCTGGTCAACACACCCAACCTTCTGGGCTATTTCCAGGACCTGGGGGAAATAATCCCAACCATGATCGACATTGACAAGAATCCTGTCCTTGCAAACAGTCAACGCCTCCTCAAGCGTAGGCATGCCAAGAGTATCAATGATGACCCCTTGTGCTCCTTTAAGCCTCAAATGCCTCAAAGAGTCCAGACTGTAAGACGACACTAATCCGGAGCCATTGGTGGTCCTGTCAACCGTATTGTCATGACTGAGGACCAACACGCCGTCAGATGTCATGGCGACATCAAGCGCCACGATATCAACACCCATCTTGATAACGGACTCGATGGCTGGAATGGAATTCTCCGGATGATGGCGCCAGTCAGCCCTATGGGCAGCGACAAGCACCTTCTCAGATGAGGGGTCCCTAAGGATAGCCATGGCTTTAGCCGCTGGAGTAAGTCCCTTCTCAGAATTGTGGCAAGATACCGCGGCGATGGCAGATAGCAGTGAAAGCGCAATGATGGTGATTCTTCTCATAAGTATCTAATGTTTAAGTATTTCCTGGTCATACAAAGTGTCAAAGGTCACTCTCAGGGAAGTCTCGTCTCTTATTATCTGCCGCAACTCCTCAAGTGAAGCGGCGTTCTTGGACTCAGGAATAAAGAGACGCAGATATCCCCCGTAATAATACTTTTCATGCAGATGCCCCACAAAGCGAGACCAATGATCTTCTCGGGACAGTTCAGGATAGTGCTCAATACCATACTGTACAGTCCGGCGAAGGATCTTCAAAGGTATGATATCCCTGTCCGCCTCAGCTATGATCTTCCCGTAAATACTTCTGGGATCGGAGGTTCCGGAGGCCCTGTGATCCTCAGCCGCTTGGGCGATAGTTTCTATCTGATCAGAAGTGAACCACTCTGGGAGCCTTGGGTCTTCCCTTATTATCCTACCTGAGACAAGATGGTGGGTTTCCCGACCCTCGATTAAACCAGTGTCGTGGAATGCGGCCGCGGCATAGACCATATCCTCATCAACATCGTAGAAACCGGCGAGCCTCAGAGCCTCGTCGATAACGCTTCGGGCATGATCCTCCCTGTGGGCCTTATCGAAGAAGGCGTAACGGGGAATCACCTCATTCTCAACGTATTCCTTCAGACGCTCATTCATGGTTAATACGGCAACTCGGGAACATATTTATGGACAACCCGGAGCAATTCCAGCAGACTGGACTCGCGGTTAGCCGCAATAGTCATACTTGGCTCATGGAGACTCATCGGTTTCCCATCAAAGCCGCAGGACACTCCCCCAGCCTCAGAAAGAATCAGAGAGGCGGCGGCATAATCCCATGGTTGGAGACGCATCTCGAAATAAAGCTCCATATGGCCGGCAGCCAGCAGGCACAACTCGATAGCCGCTGACCCGAATCTTCTGACATCGTTGGAGCGCATATAGACATCAAAAATGATGTCTGAGCACGCCTTGGCGAACTCTTTACGGTACGTGCTCATAGCCGTGCAGAATATCGCGTCGCTGAAGGGCCTGGAAGAGACCTGCAGCCTCTTTCCATTAAGGTAGGCTCCACAACCCTTATCCGCTGAATACAACTCGTTTCTCCAAGGGCTGTAGACTACCCCGGAAATGACCTCGCCTCCTTTGGCGAGGGCCACGCTGATGCAGCAATCGGATATTCCCCGGGCATAGTTGGCCGTGCCGTCGATGGGATCAATGATCCAAGTATATTCCTTGGATTCATCATCCAAGTCTTCCTCTTCGCAAATAAAGCCACATCCTGGAATCAAGGCGGACAAACGATCCACAAGGAAATGCTGTACCGCGAGATCAGAGGAAGTCACAAGATTGACAGAAGACCCCTTCTCCATCACATCAAAACCGGAGCGGACCATCAGTCCGGAGGCCTCCCGGACAATCGGGATAATACTCTCTACCATATTGCTCATAGTTTGTTGATCCACCGCGCGATGTCGAAAAGCACCTCGGGATCAATCGTCTCCTCTATTACTGAATACTCCTCAGCCTGGCCAGTCTCGCACTTTTGGAACAAATGGTTCAGCAAAGGATACCGCTTAGCCATGGTCTTCTTTGAGGCGAAACACTTGCCGGAACGATTGAGAGGAAGATTATTTACAATCGTCTGGAAATTCACTTCCGCCTCGACTTGAGTGTCCCTGTCACCATTAAGTATCAGAGCGGGACAGCGGACGTTCTTGATGTCCGGAAGCGGGTCATAATCAATGAAATAATCCAGCCAAGGATTCTTTTGTGCCTTTATCTGCGCACGGATAAATTCCTTGGTGAGTCTCACATCCGGATAGCCGGCTTTCCGCAAAGCGTTGAGATTCTGGAGCAACAGTATGCTGTCGCCCTGAACTCCAGGTCCGGCAAGGCTGACAAGGAAATCAACCTTTTTTCTCGCCCCAAGCATTAAAGCGATAGAGCCGCCCTCGCTATGGCCGATGACTCCGACTTTCTTGAACTTTCCCTTACTGCGTAATAACTCAAGACCTGCCGCAGCGTCCTCCATATAGTCATAAGTGGTCGCGTTTTCAGCGTCTCCAGTAGTC
>ONSC01000106.1 GCA_900320365.1 uncultured Bacteroidales bacterium | reverse complement strand
ATATTCCCGGGATAAGGTCTTTTGTTTGAGTGACGTCATAAAAAAACTTTGCGTTCAGCTTTACTACAAAAAGCAGTCCGCAAAGATACGAAGGTTCTAATTAATATCCAATGATTACTCTTTACCCTGGCGGCGGAACACCGCATAGCTGCGCATGTAGTTCTTGATATTAATGGCGGGAGAGCCAAGCAAAGTCTGCCCAGGCTCCTTGATGCTTCCGATGACCCCTGCCTGAGCCCCCAAAGTGGTATTGTCCGCTATCTCAAGATGACCGGCTATTCCGACTTGACCGGCGAGGATACAATTCTTGCCTATCTTCGTGGATCCGGCTATCCCGCATTGCGCCGCCATGACTGTATTATCCCCTATCTGCACATTATGGGCGATCTGGCAAAGATTGTCGATCTTCACGCCGTTCCCGATTATCGTGGACTCCATCTCGGAGCGGTCAATGGTGGTTCCGGCACCGATCTCGACATTATTCCCTATTATGACATTCCCGAGATGCTCGATCTTCTCCCAAGTGCCATCGGGAAGCGGCGCGTTGCCGAACCCATCTGAGCCTATCACCGCATTGGCGTGGATTATGACATTGTCGCCGATGACCATTCCCGGGTAAATGACCACTCCAGGATAAATGATGCAATGCTTTCCGATAACAGTGTTGTCCCCGACATACACATTCTCGAAAATCTTGGTGTAATCTCCCACTTTAGCATGGTGCCCGACATAAGAATGGCTGCCAAGATAAACTTTCTTGCCGAACTTGGTCGTCAGGAACCATGATGAACGGAACCCCCTGTGCCTACGGTCAGTACGTTTCTGGGTGGCGGCGTATTTCAGCAGGTCAGCCAGGGACTTGTATGCGTCCTCAACCCGGATCAAGGTGGGAGCTACCGGCTCCTTTGGTTGGAAATCATTGTTGACCAGCAAGATACTAGCCTTGCAGGTGTACACGTATTTCTCGTACTTGGGATTGGCGAAGAAGCAAAGTTGGCCTGCTTTTCCATGCTCTATTTTCGCGAATGAGGTAACCTTTGCCTGAGGGTCGCCTTCGACCGTTCCTTTAAGCACCTGGGCCAATTGCTTTGCTGTAAATTCCATCTTCTTTCCGCTAAAACATCAAAATCTTTACAAAGTAAACGATTTATTTTCATTTTCCCCAAATAATCATTACCTTTGTACCGTTGTGAGAGATAGGTGACGTCAGGCGTCTCCTATCTTTGTTTTATGAGTATGGACAAGGAATTGATTCAGAAAACCATCGAACCGGTGGTCGAAAAGCTAGGGTGCTTTATCGTGGAAATCATTGTCACCAAAGACAATGACATCACACTCACTGTCGAGAAGACCGCGGGCGAGGTCTCCCTTGAGGATTGCGTCGCCCTGAACGACGCCTTCCTCGCGGCTTTTGACAAAGATGTCGAGGACTACTCCCTGACAGTCTCGTCAGCAGGACTCGACCAGCCGTTCAAAGTCCATGGACAGTATGTGAAAGCCATCGGCTCACAGGTCGTGGTGCTTCTCAAGGGCGGAAGAAAACTGACAGGAGTTCTCACTGGAGTCGATGAGGACGGTATTAGCGTCCGCTATATGGCCAAGGAACTTCCGGAGGGAAAGAAAAAGAGGATCACGGTTGAGCGTGAGGAACGGTTAGGATTCGAGTCGATCAATTCAGTGACCCCATTGGTTGAATTCAAGAAATAGTAATTATAAATTATGGAAAAGAAAGACGTTATAACTCTCATTGACGCCTTCAAGGACTTCAAGGAAGAGAAGAACATCGACAGGCCTGTTATGATGGGCGTCCTTAAGGATGTGTTCCTCACCCAGATCGCCAAGACCTACGGGTCCTCTGACAATTTTGACGTGATCATCAATGTCGACAAGGGCGACTGCGAGATCTACCAGAACTTCGACATCGTTGAGGAAGTTGAGAATCCCAACACCCAGATCACCCTTGAGCAGATCAAGGAGGAGACAGGTGATGATGATTATGAGATCGGTGACGTGTACACCAAGAAGCTTTCCCTCGCCTCTTTCGGAAGAAGGGGTATCCTGAACATCAGGCAGAACTTGCAGGGAAGGATCATGGACATCGACAAAGCCAATGTCTTCAAGGAGTATTCCGATAAGGTCGGAGAGATCTTCACTGGAGAGATTTACCAGACCTGGTCAAAGGAGGTCATCATCCTTGACGAGGATAGCAACGAACTCCATCTTCCTAAGAATGAGCAGATTCCCGGAGAACGCTTCAAGAAGGGAGACACCATCCGCGCCATCATCAAGAGCGTTGAGATGAAGAACAACACCACTCCGTACATCACACTCTCCAGGACATCCAACGAGTTCCTTGAGAAGCTGTTCGAGCTTGAGGTGCCCGAGATTTTCGACGGTCTGATCACCATCAAGAAAGTGGTCAGGGTTCCCGGCGAGAGGGCCAAGGTCGCGGTCGAGTCTTATGACGAGAGAATCGATCCTATCGGTGCCTGCATCGGTGTGAAAGGATCCAGGATCATCGGCATTGTCCGTGAGCTGCGCAATGAGAACATCGACGTCCTCCAGTGGACTTCTAACACCCAGCTTCTCATCCAGAGGGCTCTGAATCCCGCGAGGGTCTCATCGATTGATCTTGGCAACTCCCCCGAGGACAAGATCAAGGTATACATGCAGCCTGATGAGGTCAAGAAGGGCATCGGCCGCGGTGGTTGCAACATCAAACTCGCCGGAATGCTCGTCGGCAGGGAGATCGAGGTCTGGAGGGAGCTCTCAAAGGACGAGATCCAAGAAGAGGAGGATGTCCTTCTCAGCGAGTTCAGCAATGAGATCGATCAGTGGGTCATTGACCGCCTTGAGGCTATCGGTTGCGACACCGCCAAGAGTGTATTGGCCTTCTCACCCGAGGATATCGCCAAGAGGGCTGATCTCGAGGATGAGACTGTAGCGGAGGTCTTCCGCATCCTGAAAGCGGAATTTGAGGATTAGTCCATCAGGACAAGTGTTAAATTAAAAGGGGTTGAATATGGGAGAAATCAGACTAAATAAACTTATCAGAACCTACAATATCGGTCTTCAGAATCTTGTTGATTTCCTGAACAGCCAGGGAGTTGAGGTCGAGGCCAATCCTAACGCCAAGATCTCTGACGAGCACCTGCCGGCCATTGAGAAACAGTTCGGGAAGGATCTCGAGCTGAAAAAAGCCTCTGAGAAGGTCGACATCAAGTTGACTGAGATTCTTGAGCGTACCTCAAGGAAACAGCAGGAAGCAGCCAAGGAAGATGATTTCGAGGAGCCAGTAAGGGAGACTGTCATCAAGAGCAACGTTTTCACTCCCAAGGAGAAAGCGGAACCGAAACCAGCTCCGGCGCCTGCCCCAAAACCAGAGCCAGAGCCCGTTCCCGTACCGGCACCCGAGCCTGAACCGACTCCTGAGCCAGAGCCCGAACCCGCTCCGGCACCTGCCCCCAAACCAGAGCCCAAGCCTGCCCCCGAACCGGCACCTGAGCCTGAACCGACCCCGGAGCCTGAACCGGAACCGGTCCCTTCAACTCCCGTTCCTGAGACAATCCCCGCCACAACCCCTGCGGAGACTGTGAAAGAGGAACCCGTTGAAGTCGAGCCGGAGATAGTTGAGTCCAAGGAAGAAAAGGATGAGGAGAAGAAGGAAGATGCTCCTGGATTTAAGGTGCTGGGCAAGATCGACATGTCCCAATTCGAGAAGAAGAGCGCCAAGAAGAGGGAGAGAATAACGAAGGGCAGCCAGAAGGTCGATGTCGCCAAGGAAGGCAAGCAGGCTGACAACAACTCACGCAAAGACAAGAAAGACCAGGGCAAAGCCTCCCAAGACCAAGGCAAGGGTGGCCGTAAACGCGGACGCGGTAATGACCGTTTCAAGCCGGCCATGACCGAAGAGGAGCAGGAGGCCATGCAGAAGGAGATCCAGAAGCAGGTCAAGGAGACCTACGCCAGGATGAATGACAACAAGAAGAACAACTTCGGAGCCAAGTACCGCAAAGAGAAGAGGGAGCAAGCCGCTGCAAGATCCCAGGAGGAGATGGCGCAGGTGATGGCCGAGAAGACTGTCCTTAAAGTGACTGAGTTCGTGACAGTCAATGACTTGGCCACCTTGATGAACAACACTCCTGTCAATGAGGTGATCAAGGCCTGCATGGAGCTTGGTCTGATGGTGTCCATCAACCAGAGGCTCGATGCTGAGGCTTTGGTTCTTGTGGCCGAGCAATTCGGTTATAAGGTGGAATTCGTGACCGCTGAGCTTACGGAGGAGATCGAGGGTAATGACAACCAGGAGGAAAGCGATGAGGATCTCGTTCCCAGGCCTCCGGTGATCACCGTCATGGGTCATGTCGACCATGGAAAGACATCCTTGCTTGACTATATCCGCAAATCAAACGTGATCGCGGGAGAGGCTGGAGGTATCACCCAGCACATCGGAGCTTACAATGTCAAGCTTCCTGACGGGAGGAGGATCACCTTCCTTGACACTCCTGGACATGAGGCCTTCACCGCCATGCGAGCCAGGGGCGCCCAACTCACCGACCTCGCTATCATCATCATCGCCGCTGACGACGCCGTCATGCCACAGACAGTCGAGGCCATCAACCATGCCCAGGCGGCTGGTGTACCTATGGTCTTCGCCATCAACAAGATAGACAAACCGGGAGCAATGCCTGAGAAGATTTATCAGCAGCTTTCGCAAATGAATATCCTGACTGAGGCATGGGGAGGTAAGTACCAGTGCCAGGAAATCTCCGCGAAAAAAGGTCTCAACGTCGACAAACTTCTTGAGAAAGTCTTGCTTGAGACCGACCTCCTCGAGCTTAAGGCTAATCCTAAGAAAAACGGCGTCGGAGCCGTCATCGAGTCTTCCCTTGACAAGGGCCGCGGATATCTCGCCACAGTTCTGGTGCAGAACGGAACCCTGAGAACAGGTGACATGGTCTTGAGTGGCTGCTATTATGGTCGCATCAAGGCGATGTTCAATGAGCGTGGACAGAAAGTCAAGGAAGCCGGCCCGTCAACCCCTGTCAGCATCCTTGGCCTGAATGGAGCGCCAAGCGCTGGAGACAAGTTCAATGTCATGCCTGACGAGAAAGAGGCTAAGGCTATCGCCAACAAGCGCGAGCAGCTGATCCGCATTCAGGGCATCAAGACCCAGAAACACATGACCCTTGAGGAAATCGGAAGGCGTATCGCCATAGGAAACTTCAAGGAACTCAATGTCATCGTGAAGGGTGATGTGGACGGTTCTGTCGAGGCTCTTTCCGACTCCCTCATCAAGCTCTCGACCGAGCAGGTCAGAGTCAACGTGATCCACAAGGCGGTCGGAGCCATTTCCGAGTCTGATGTTATCCTCGCTGAGGCTTCTGACGCTGTCATCATCGGCTTCCAGGTCCGTCCTTCCACGGACGCCAGGAAGGTGGCCGATGAGCAAGGTATTGAGATCAGGCTTTATTCTGTCATCTATGACGCCATCAACGATGTCAAGGATGGTATTGAGGGCCTTCTCGAGCCTATCAAGAAGGAGGAGGTCACCGGTACCGCCGAGGTCAAGCAGACCTTCAAGATCTCCAAGGTCGGCACGATTGCCGGTTGCCTTGTGAGGGATGGCAAGATCGCGAAGACTTCCCAGTGCCGATTGATCCGCGACGGAATTGTGGTCTACACAGGCGACATCGCCTCTTTGAAGAGGAACAAGGACGACGCGAAAGAAGTCACTGCCGGAATGGAGTGTGGAATCGGCATCGAGAAGTTCAACGACATCAAGGTCGGAGACATGATCGAGGCCTTCGTCATCACAGAGATCAAGCAGACTTTGGACTAGCTAAGACCTCAATGATCTGACGGGCGGGGGCCACATCGTGGACACGAAGGATGGATGCCCCGTTCTGCAGGGCGATAAGATTCGCGGCGCATGTGGCCGGAAGAGCGTCCTCAGGACCGATGCCCAAAGGCTTGTAAAGAAAACTCTTACGGGATAGGCCGGCCAATATTGGTCGGCCAAATTCTTTAAATTCAGCCAATTCCCTAAGAAGGAGCCAGTTTTGTTCCACAGTCTTCGCGAAACCGAAACCAGGATCAAGAATCCAATTCTTCACACCGAAATTGTCGGCGGTCTGGGCAATGCCCCTGAAAAAAGACTTCACTTCCTCGAGGATATCATCGTAGTCTGTAAGACTCTGCATGTCTTTAGGCGTACCGCGGGTGTGCATGGCCACATATTCAAGACCGAGCTCACCGACAGTTCTCCACATCTCTTTTGAGCCCCCACTCACATCATTAACGATGAAAGGTCCGACTATATCAAAAGCCTTGGATACAAGACCCGGGCGGAAAGTGTCTATGGAAAGGCTCAAGCCTGGCCGCTCCGAGGCGAGTAGATTTAAAGCAGGCTCAAGTCTCCCCCACTCCACCTCTTCGCTGATCGATTCGGAACCAGGCCGTGTGGAGCAAGCGCCAAGATCAATGATATCAGCCCCCTCAGACAGCATCGAGTCAATCCTCGACAAGAAGATGGCCGAATCAAACGACCCGTCAGCTCCCAAGATACGGCTGCCGGCGTAAAAGGAATCGTCGGTGAGATTGACAATTCCCATGATGCTGATCTTTCTGTCTGGCTTATCCTCCATATTGCGCGAAAATAGCAAAAAAATGAATATATTTGTAGATATTTAAAACCACACTTGATGCTTATTGTTCTGGAAGGATTGGACGGAGCGGGAAAGTCCACTCAAGTCAGGAAACTGAAGGCCTACCTCGAGGAGGTTGGCCCTAAACCTATGGAGTATATTCATTTCCCGAGATACGATTCTCCTGTGTATGGTGATCTTATCAGCCGCTTCCTGAGGGGAGATTTCGGATCGAACGAGTCTGTGCATCCCCAACTCGTGGCATTGCTCTTCGCCGAGGATCGGCACGGGGCCGCCCCAGACATCAAAGCGGTTCTCTCACAAGGCGGTACCGTCCTTCTTGACAGATATGTTTACTCAAATATAGCCTACCAGTGCGCTAAACTGTCGAATCAAGAGGAGAGTGAGTCACTCCGAGAGTGGATCATCAACACCGAGTTCGGGGATTTCGACCTTCCGAGGCCGGATCTGAATATATTCCTTGATGTTCCGATCGGTTTCGTTGAGAAGAGCCTCGAGAAAGACCGTAATGGCTCAGACAGGAACTACCTCCACGGATCTCAGGACATCCATGAGGCAAGCATCGAGTTTCAGAAGAGAGTGCGGGACATCTATAAACGACAGGCCCGACTCGATAAAAACTTCATACCTGTGGACTGCTCAGGGGAGGATGGGAACATGCTTCCTCCGGACGATATATTCGCCAAGATTAAAGTATTGACAGACACTTATCTGACAAGACGATGAACAGCAACTTTATCCATTACAGACTACGCAGGTTCTGCGCTTTCATAATAGGGCTGGTGTTTTTGCTCGCGGGAATCTTCAAGCTTCTCGACCCTGTCGGAGCCGGGTTGGTCGTGGAAGAGTATTACCGCTTCCTCGGGCTCACATTCATGCTTCCGACAGCCAAGGCAGTTGCCATTTTCCTGGCCTTGCTTGAGGCTCTGCTTGGAGCGGCCATGATCAGCGGGGTGTGGAGGGATATCGTGGCCATCGCCACCTCTGCCCTGATCGTCTTTTTCACGATAATCACGTTATTCCTGGCGATATTCAATCCTTCAATGGACTGCGGGTGTTTCGGCGATGCCATACACCTCACTAACGGCCAGACGCTGCTCAAAAACATCGTATTGCGCGCTACTTGTCTTGGCGGTCATAGCGTTCGCCCCTTTCAAGGATCTGGGCGAACCGAAGAAACGGAAATACATATCCTTCTTTATCGCGGCCGCCTCAATCGCCGGATTCACATTATATTCACTGAATTCCCTGCCCCTTGTGGATTACACCTCATTCAGGCCAGGAAGCGAGCTCATCTCTTCCTCTAACGAGGACAATGACTTCAAATCCACCTTCATTTATGAGAAGAACGGCCAGAAAGGAGTCTTCACTCTCGACAAGCTTCCTGACTCCACTTGGACATTTGTCAAGGCTGAGACAGTCCGCATGAACGGCCCTAAAGCCGGAGGCGAGCCCCCGATCCTCACTTTCACGGACACCACCGGTACTTACAGGGATGAGCTTGCCACCTCGGGCAACGTGATGGCTCTCACCGTTTACGATCCATCCGGGATGAAAGGAGATGATTGGACTAGAATTGCCACCGCCATTGACGGTGCTTCCAAGGCCGGTTTCACTCCTTTGCTTCTCGTGTCCGGAAACAAAGCCCGCTTTGAGAGCCTTCCAGCCATGATTCCTGAGGCGCGTGAAACTCTCCTATCCCACCTTTTCTTCACTGACCGGAAAACCTTGCTGGCCATGAACAGGTCGAATGGCGGAGGAACATGGTTCAATGACGGGGAACTTATCAAGAAATTCCATTCCGGATCCCTCCCCACAGAGGAACAATTCCTCGAGATGACCGGGGACGATCCCACGGACATAATGCTTCACACCAGCACCAAAGGCAGACTCCGGTTCCAAGGTTTCCTTTTATACACGATAGCTCTCCTCTTGTTGATTTAAGTGATCTGACATGTTAGACATTAATTCCCTTACAGCGGTATCCCCGATTGACGGACGCTATGCCTCCAAAACATCATCTTTGAGGCAATATTTCAGCGAATATGCCCTCATCCGATACAGAGTACGGGTCGAGGTCGAGTATTTCATCGCTTTGTGCCAAATTCCCCTGCCCCAGCTGGCTGGATTCGGAGAAGGAACGGGCAAGACGAGAGAAGATCTTATCGAGGAACTGCGGAGCATTTATATTGAAATGACTCCCGAGGACGCCTCGAAAGTCAAGGAAATCGAGAAGGTCACCAACCACGACGTCAAGGCGGTTGAGTACTATATCAAGGAAAAGTTCGACTCTCTCGGTCTCTCGGCTTGGAAAGAGTTCATCCATTTCGGGTTGACATCACAGGACATCAACAACACTTCTCAGCCCTTGATGCTCAAGGAAGCTCTTGAGAATGAATATATTCCCGCACTAAAAGAGGTAGTCGGGACACTTAGTGGATACGCCAGGGAATGGGAAGATGTCCCAATGCTGGCGAAAACCCACGGCCAACCAGCGACCCCGACAAGGCTCGGGAAAGAGATCATGGTGTTCGTCGCCAGGCTTGAGGAGCAGCTCCGTCAGTTTTACGGACTCACATACCCCGCCAAATTCGGTGGAGCCACGGGTAACATGAACGCTCATAAGGTCGCCTACCCTGAGATAGATTGGAAATCATTCGCTGACAGCTTCGTCTCGTCACTCGGCCTCAACCGCTCTTTCCCCACAACGCAGATCGAGCACTACGACAACCTGGCCGCGATATTCGACTGCCTGCGAAGGATCAACACAATCCTAATCGATCTTTGCCGCGACATCTGGACATATATCTCCATGGAGTATTTCCGCCAGAGAGTGGTTAAAGGAGAGGTGGGATCGTCCGCCATGCCACATAAGGTGAATCCCATCGATTTTGAGAACGCCGAGGGCAATCTCGGGATGGCGAATGCCACGCTGACTTTCCTTTCCATGAAGCTTCCTATCTCAAGACTCCAGAGGGATCTCACAGACTCCACGGTTCAAAGGAATATTGGTGTTCCTGTCGCTCACGGAATGATCGCGTTCGCATCTCTGAAAAAAGGTCTTGGCAAGTTGATACTCAACAAGGAAGCCATCGATGCCGATCTCCATCGCAACTGGGCGGTAGTGGCGGAAGCCCTGCAGACCATACTGCGCCGGGAAGGTTATCCCAACCCTTATGAGACCCTCAAGGCTCTCACACGTACCGGAGCGGCGATTGACGAGAAGACCATCGCAGACTTCATCGACACCCTCGAGGTCAGCGAGAGCGTCAAAGCCGAGATGAGAGCCATCTCACCTTGGACGTACACGGGTATTTAATAAGCTTTACTCAACGACATAAACGTCGTCGCCAGGCTCGGCGAAACCAAAGTTCTCACGAGCGTAACGCTCGAGAGAATCTTTGTCTGAAGTGAGGCCATGGATTTGGGAATCCATTTCGAGAATCTCCTTGTTGTACTTCTCTATGAGTTTATCCTGACGTTTGATCTCAGCGCCGGCCCTCACCCAGCGGACGATATTGTTCTGGTTGATGAAACCCACCATTATGATGAAAATGGCTGTGGCGACAATGGCATAACGGATAAAGGAGCGTTTCTCGGCGTTCCTTCCATCTTTATCCCTGTCCCA
Source organism: uncultured Bacteroidales bacterium (assembly GCA_900320365.1). Classification (GTDB taxonomy): domain Bacteria; phylum Bacteroidota; class Bacteroidia; order Bacteroidales; family UBA932; genus Cryptobacteroides. The sequence continues at coordinate 5,876 of ONSC01000106.1, read as the reverse complement.
AATGTCCCTGAACTTTCCCATCCGCTTAAGACGTTATTAACGCGAAAATAGTTATTTTTGTAGAAATATCATATATCATGAAACCTACTCTTCTTGTGCTCGCGGCCGGTATGGGAAGCCGCTATGGAGGCTTGAAACAAATGGATGGCCTTGGCCCCAGTGGTGAGACCATCATCGACTATTCTATCTATGACGCGGTCGAGGCCGGATTCGGCAAAGTCGTCTACATAGTCAGGGAATATTTCCTGGAGCAGTTCAAAGAGACTGTCGATAGAAAATATTCCGGAATCCTTTGCCCTGATGGAACTCCTCTTGAGTTCGATTTCGTGGTTCAGGAGCTGGACAAGATTCCTTCAAGATTCACCCTCAATCCCGAGCGTCAGAAGCCATGGGGCACCGCGCACGCCGTGCTTATGGCCAAAGACGTGATCCATGAGCCTTTCGCCGTCATCAACGGGGATGACTTTTACGGCAAGGAGTCCTTCAAGATCATCGCGGACTGGCTGAAAGATCACGAGGAAAGCAAAGGGGTATGCTCCATCGTAGGATTCGAGCTAGACAACACCCTCTCTGAGTTCGGAAAGGTATCCCGCGGCATTTGCCACTATGACGAGAACAGAAGCCTCACCAGCGTAGTTGAGTTCGTCAATGTCGGTGCTGAGGAAGATGGCAAAGTCTATGGCGACAACACTGTCAGTGGCGAGACCCATGTCGAGGTCGACGCAAAGGCTTTATGCTCGATGAATATGTGGGGATTCACCCCGGATTATTTCGAGCTTAGCGAAGCTGTCTTTGAGAAGTTCTTGGAAGTCAATCTCATGGAACTCAAGAAAGAGTACTATATTCCCTACGCCGTCGACTACATCATGAGGGAGAACGGCTACAAATGCGAGGTGCTCTCAACTCCAGCCAGATGGTTCGGAGTGACCTATAAAGACGACCGCCCGGGGGTCGTGGCCAAGTTCCAGGAGCTTGCCGACAACGGCGTGTATCCCACTCCCCTCTGGAAGAAATAGGTCCCATGTCTTTTTTCAAACCCCGTAAAGTCGAGAAGAACTACGATCTTCTCTCCTCCTGCTCCTGGTACACCCCGGATGTCGGAGGCCTCTTCTCCGTCCTTGGCTGGTACCTTGTGGGACTTATCATAGCCGCTATCGTGACCGCCCCTCTTATGTTTGGCGGAGCCATCCCGATGTACTACATAATGATAATCCTGTACCCGCTTCAGTTTGTGGCGGCGTTCATATTCGTAAGAATCAAAAGTTCCAGGAATATGGCCTTCGACACGGGATACGCCTTGGACAGCAATCACTTCGGCAATTGGGGAGGAGCGCTTCTAGCCGTTGCCGTGTCGGTGGCAACACTTGCCGCGGCGATGATGTTGGAGGTTGTCAATCAACACCTTCCGGACACGGAAGGGAGTATGCTTGAGGCATTGGAGAAAATGATGGAAGGGCCGCTCTGGACAAGTATCCTGACTATGTGCATAATGGCTCCCCTCTGCGAGGAATGGCTTTGCAGGGGTGTCATCCTCAGGGGCCTTCTCAACTTCGCTCCCAAAACTCCCCGTCTAGAGGGTGAGAGAGCCAGAGGCTTGAGTCCGGCACTGGCTATCGTGATCTCAGCCATATTCTTCGCCGCCATCCACGGTAATGTGTGGCAGGGCATCACAGCATTCGCCATCGGCTGCCTATTCGGATATGTCTATTACCGTACAGGTTCCCTGAAGTTGACCATCTTGATGCATTGCGTCAACAACACCTCTGCCGTCCTTATCGGCAAATTCGGCTCGGAGAGCATGAAGAATGCGAAGAGTATCCTTGAGGTGATCCCTGTCTGGGAATATGTCATCATATTCATCGGCAGCGCGGTCATCATCTGGTTCCTCATTGACTATCTCCGGAAGATTCCTCTCCAGGATCCACAAGGCAACTGCGATGTAATACCCGCGGAGTAGCACCTCCTTATAAACGAAAAGCTGGCCTTTACAGGTCAGCATTTCTTTTCAGCATTGAGGATACTACTAGAAGTACTCCTCAGTGTCGTTCTTCGGAAGGTCGTCATGATGCTCCTTGGGGGCGTTGTTATGCCCGAAACCGCGGCGCTCACCACCACGACGCTCATTGTCACGGCCACCGCGACGGTCGTTACCGCCGTTACGACGCTCATTCCCGCCATTACGACGCTCGCCACCGTTACCACCGTTTTTGCCGTCACCATTGGGACGAGGACGACGGGTAGGCTCGACATAGCCTTCCGGTTTGGGCTGGAGAGCCCTCATGGAAAGCCTCATCTTACCGGTCTTCTGGTCAATCTCAAGAAGCTTGACATCAACTTCCTGTCCGACAGCGAGGACATCCTCGACATTCTCGGTCTTGTTCCAAGCTATCTCAGAGACATGGAGAAGGCCTTCCTTCCCGGGAAGAATCTCCACGAAGGCACCGAACTCAAGGATAGAGACGATCTTACCGTGATAGGTCTTTCCGACCTCAGGCACGGCGCAGATGCCCTGGATCCAATCGTAAGCCTTCTGCATGGCCTCCGCATCGTTCGTGGCGATGTCCACGATACCCTTGCCGTCCACCTCGTCAATGTTGATGACAGCACCGGTCTCAGCCTGGATCTTCTGGATGGTCTCTCCACCCTTTCCGATGACAGCGCCGATGAACTCCTTGGCAATCTCGAAGGAGACAATCCTAGGAACGAACGGCTTGTAGTCCTCACGAGGCTTGTCGAGGCACTTCATCATCTCACCCATAATGTGCATCCTGCCCTCATGAGCCTGCTGGAGCGCCTTGGCGAGCACATCGTATGACAAACCGTCGACCTTGATATCCATCTGGGTCGCGGTGATACCGTCCTTTGTACCGGCCACCTTAAAGTCCATGTCACCGAGGTGATCCTCGTCACCGAGGATGTCGGTCAAGATGGCGTAACGGCCGTTGGGATCCTTCTCATCGGTGATGAGACCCATAGCCACACCAGCGACCGGCTTGGTGATCTTGACACCGGCATCCATCAAAGCCAAGCAACCTCCGCAGATGGAAGCCTGTGAGGATGAACCGTTTGACTCAAGAATATCGGAGACCACGCGGACAGCGTAAGGGAACTCGGGAGCCTGAGGCATAACGGCCTTGAGGGCCCTGTAAGCCAGGTTTCCGTGACCGATCTCACGGCGTCCAACACTCCTCTGAGGCTTGGCCTCACCAGTTGCGAAAGGAGGGAAATTGTAGTGAAGGATGAACTGCTGGTCACCCTGAATGAGAACCTCGTCCATCTCCTTCATATCCAACTTGGTACCGAGGGTGACAGAAGCCAAAGCCTGAGTCTCGCCACGGGTGAAGATAGCTGATCCGTGAGCGCAAGGCAGATAGTCAACCTCGCACCAGATCGGACGAACCTCTGTGGTGCCGCGGCCATCAACCCTAAGGCCCTCGTCAAGGACCAGGTTGCGGAGGGCCTCCCTCTGCTCGTTACCGAAATAGCGGTCAATCATCATCTTCTTAGCCTCAACCTCTTCCTCAGTCAAGCCGAGAGATTCGATGGCCTCGGCCTTAATGGCCTCAAATCCATCCTCACGCTCGTGTTTCGGCTTAGCGGACTTAGCCAAGGCATAGCACTTATCATAAGCGAAATCGTGGATCTTCTTCTTGATCTCCTCGTCCTCCTCGTCGTGAGGATAGTCACGCTTGTTCACGTCGGTGCCAAGCTCATGCATGAGCTCCTTCTGGACACGGCAGTGCCTCTTGATCTCCTCATGAGCGAACTTGATAGCGTCAAGCATCACATCCTCAGGAACTTCCTTCATCTCACCCTCAACCATCATGATGTTCTCCTCAGTGGCGGCGACCATTAGCTCAAGGTCAGCGTTCTCCATCTCGGAGAAGGTGGGGTTAATGACGAACTTGCCATCGATGCGGCAGACCCTCACCTCAGAGACTGGGCCACCGAAAGGAAGGTCGGAGACAGCGAGAGCGCAAGAAGCGGCCAGACCGGCGAGAGCGTCGGGCTGGATGTCCTTCTCTGCGGAAATGAGGTTGACATTGACAAAAACCTCAAGGTGGAAATCATCCGGCCACAGAGGGCGGATGGGACGGTCGACAAGACGGGAGACCAGCACCTCGTAGTCCGAGGGACGGCTCTCTCTCTTGAGGAAACCTCCGGGAAAACGTCCGGCGGAGTAATATTTTTCCCTGTAATCGACTGTGAGGGGCATAAAGTCGGTCCCCTCTTTGACTTCTTTGGCGCAGGTGACAGTGGCGAGGAGCATCGTACCTCCCATCTTGATCACTGCGGAGCCGGCGGCCTGCTTGGCGAGTTTGCCGGTCTCGATCTCGATTATCCGACCGTCGGACAATTCGATCTTCTTTGTGATAACGTTCATTTAACTGCTTTTACCGCTTTGTTCTAAAAAAGAAAGGGTTGGCCGCTGAATAGCGCGCCAATCCCTTTTCCTGTTCCTATCGTAAGATTATCGACGGAGGCCGAGCTCCTTGATAATGCTTCTGTATCTCTCGATGTCCGTCTTCTGGAGGTAATCCAGCATCTGACGTCTCTTACCCACGAGGCGGAGGAGGGAACGGCGTGTGACCACGTCCTTCTTGTTCTTCTTCACGTGCTCGGTGAGGTGATTGATACGGTAGCTTGACTCTCAGGTGAGCCGGTGTCTGTATTAGACTTCCCGTACTTTGCGAAAATCTCTTGCTTCTTGTCGGCTTGTAAATACTCTGCCATTTCGCAAAAAATTAATTGTTTAAACTGTTTAAAATAAATTAGCCCGCAAAGATAGTCATTTTTCCTGATAAATCAAGAGTCACAGCCTGAACTTTCTCAACTCTTTCTCTTTAGAGCGGTGGTCTGGGCAGAGGCTTTCAAGCAAGGCGTGGAATTCAGGGCCGTGATTCGGGTGACGAAGGTGACAAAGCTCATGGAGGATGACATAATCCCGCAGATCCTCGGGCACTCTCATCAGATTGAGATTCAGGTTTATATTGCCTTTCCGTGAGCAGCTCCCCCAGTTGGAGACGTTATGCTTGATCCTGACTTGGTTATACTCAAAAGAATATTTCCGGGCAAGCTCGGACAACCTCGCGGGCAGCACCTTTTTCGCCTCCTTGCGCAAAGACTCAATCTCCCCTGGCGAGAGGATAGGCTCATCAACAAACCTTTTATTCTGACGCTCAATTGTTTCCAGAACCCATTCCCTTCTGGAGAGGAAGAACTCCAAGCCAACCCTGAACGGTACTATCCAAGGCATAGAGACGGTCACGCCCCCACGAGGGCTTACCCTCAGGGAAATCCTCCTGGAGCGGCTGGTTTTCCTCAAAACCACCGCTCCGATATCGGGATCTTCGTACACTTTCTCCATGGACTCTGTCAAAGTTCCACGAAAATAGTTATTTTTGTTCAGTTAGACCCCAAAAACCTTGACATGATGAAGACATTGAGAACAGTCATAGCCGCAGTGGCCTTACTGATAGCCTCAGTTGCCACCGCACAGAACTACACTCCCTCAGAAGGTAACCTTCAAGCGAGGAAGGATTTTGTGAACGAGCGCTTCGGAATATTCCTGCACTGGGGAATCTACGCTTCCTACGCCCAGGGAGAGTGGTACCTTAACACTGGCAAATTGAACAAGGATGAATATGCCAAGGCCGCCAGCGGTTTCTATCCCGCCAAGTACGATGCCGACGCATGGGCGAAGGCTTTCAAGGATGCCGGAGCCGGCTATGTCACAATCACTTCCCGCCATCACGACGGGTTCTCGATGTACGACACAAAGGCCTCTGACTATAATATCGTCAAGGCGACGCCTTACGGTAAGGATGTCATAAAGGAATTGGACGAGGCCTGCCTCAAAGAAGGACTCAAGCTCC
>ONSC01000175.1:748-5196 GCA_900320365.1 uncultured Bacteroidales bacterium | reverse complement strand
AATCTCGGCATAGACATTATGCACCTCCTGGTCGTCGGTGAACTTGTTGATCAATTCAAGCTCCATCTCGACCTTCTGTCCACTCTCGATGAGACGGCACATACGGCCATGATCCTCGATGGGCATCATGATCTCAGGTGTAGGCTCGGGGTCGCCGACCTTATATGAAGCTCCGGTGCCACTGGGGACGTTGAAAGTGCCCCTTCCAGTCACAACGCACAGAGGTTTCTCGCTCGCGAGCAGTTCATTGGTCAAAGTCTGAAGCTCCATATAGGAAGTCCAGTCAAAGGCTTGACGACGAGGGCCGCCACCTCCCTGGGGCGGTCCCATAGGAGAAGTTCCGCTCGAGAACTTACGGTCACGGGCCAGGTTCTGAAGTTCCTCCTCAGTGTAGCGGCTGGCAAGCGGCTTGAAATTCATCGTGTAGTTCTGAGTCGGCGCGCGGAGAAGAATCTTACCGCCAAGCTTGCCCTTATATTTCTCGATGTCCTCTTTAGACTGGATGTCAAATACCATGCACTCCCCTTTCACAAGACCGTTCGTGCTTCCAGTCCAAGCCTTCGGATTGACAGAGAAAGCGCAATAATACGGTGAGGTCATCGCGGCGTAAGTCTTAACGACATCCCAGCTGCCACGAGGGAACTCGGCGGCGAACTCTGCCCTTGGATTGGATAGACCAAACTCTTTAAGTTTCTCAATCACAAGAGTTTCCGCACGTCTTTTCTGCCTGGAGGCTGTCAGCCTGGAGCCAAGGTAGTCAGTCATGAAGCGGGAGATCTCCTCAATCTTGGAATTGTTCAAGCCCTCATTTTTGATTTTGTTCGCCAATTCAGGTGATTGGGAAACCTGAGCGCTTGCGGATCCGCCGGCACAAAGCAATGCGACAGGCAGGATCAGGGATAGAATTCTTTTCATAATTGTGGAATTTGTTGGTTCGTTCGTATCGCGATAATAAGAATAATCATTCTATTATCAAACAAATCCGAGCGGGACTTCTCAGATGATATTCAAGAAAAACGTTACAACGAAGGTGTTGATGATGTCCACGAACATCGCTCCTATTATCGGGACAATTATAAATGGATTGACCGCGTAGCGATACTTGAAGCAAACGGCGGACATGTTCGCCATGGCGTTCGGGGTGGCGCCAAGACCGAAACCACAGAGACCGCTGACCAGAACCGCGGCGTCGTAGTCTTTACCAAGGCTGCGGAACGCCACCAGAGAGGCGAATAATGCCATGAAGGCCACCTGAGCTAGCAATATGACACAAAGAGGCAGGGCCAGTCCGGCCAGCTCCCAAAGCTTCAGCGAGGACATGGCGATTCCGAGGAATAGGGATAGGCATATATCCCCAAGGGACACAATCTTCTCAAGCGCCAGGAATTGCTCACCGTCAACGAATCCCTCCACACAATTCCTGATCACACAAGCGGCGATTAGCGCTCCGAAATAAGTCGGGAATGTTATTCCCGTCAGAGCAAGCAGCTTACTGAAACACATGCCCACGGCCATCGCCAAAACAAGCATGTAGACCGCCTTGGTATAGTCACGGAAAGACCTCTCACCGGATTGGGGACGCTCGATTTTAGACTCAGGTGACGCTTCGCTTCCTTCAAGCCCTTCCATGATGTCCCTGGAGTCAGACTCCACCGCCAAGTGTCGCCTCCTTATCAACAGCTCAGCTAAAGGGCCTCCTATCATTGATCCGGCAACAAGTCCGAATGTGGCGCAAGCCATTGTGATAGAGGATGCTCCGGTAAGCCCCATACTCTCGAGAACGGGAGAGAAACCTCCAGACGTCCCATGGCCCCCACTCATCGGTATGGATCCAGAGGCCATACCCAAAAGAGGATCCAACCCCATGGCGCTAGCCGCACCGACAGAGATAAGGTTCTGGAAGATGATCAGCACCGCCACAAGTATCACCATGACCACCAATGTCTTACCCCCTGTCCTGAGGGCCTTCATATTGGATTGGAAGCCGACAGAAGTGAAAAACAGGGTCATGCAAATGTCCTTGATGGTACCGTCAAAATCCATTTCCAGCCCCCCAAATGAATACAAAGCCAAGGTGAGTAGAGCTATCACAATCCCGCCAGAAACCGGCGCAGGAATGCAGAACCTCTTGAGGAAAGGAATCTTACGTGTGAATAACATCCCCAGAAGCAGGGCTATGACCCCCACTCCCGCAGTCTGGTACATGTCTAATCCTACAGTCATCTGACACTATACGGCTTACCGACAAACAAATCGTCTATCACAGCGAGTTCTTCCTCTGAGAAAGACATATTTGTCAACGACTTAAGGTTATCCTCAATCTGGGCGACCGAGCTGGCGCCGATGATGACAGAAGTCACTCTTGGATCAGTCAATAACCATGAAAGGGACAATTGGGCGAGAGACTGTCCGCGCCTTTGGGCTATCCCATTCAGCTTTCGGAGAGCGTCGAGCAAATCCGGTGTCAGTGTATCTGGTTTAAGGGAGGTATTTCTGGCCATTCTGGAATCGGACGGGACACCATCAAGATACCTGCCGGTCAGAAGTCCTTGCTGAAGCGGAGAGAAAGATATGAATCCCGCACCCTCCTCTTTGGCCAGATCGATAAGTCCCTGATCCTGAGGGTTGCGGTCCATAATATTGTAGCGGTCCTGATACAGCAAGCAGGGAACATCATGATCATAAAGATACTTATAAGCTATTTCCGCCTTCTCCTTAGGATAACGAGAGATACCTACATAAAGTGCCTTCCCCTGCCGTACTATGTCCACAAGAGCCTGCATAGTCTCCTCGATGGGAGTGACGGGATCGTGACGATGAGAATAGAATATGTCCACGTAGTCCAGTTTCATCCGCTTGAGGCTCTGGTCCAAACTGGCCATGAGGTATTTCCGTGAGCCCCAATTCCCGTATGGGCCCGGCCACATGTCGTAACCAGCCTTTGAACTGATAAACAGCTCGTCCCTGTATGGTTTGAAGACGGTTTCCATCAGGCGCCCGAAATTCTCCTCGGCTGTGCCATACTCCGGACCGTAGTTGTTAGCCAGGTCGAAATGGCAGATCCCGTGGTCAAACGCATAACAAGCCATGGATTTGACATCCTCGAACGGTTTTCTAGAACCGAAGTTATGCCATAGACCAAGCGACAAGAGAGGCAATTGGATTCCGGATCTGCCGCACCTGCGGTAATCCATTGATTCATAGCGCCCTGGAGAAGCTGAATAGACTGGAGCTATCATAAGTGATTGGATTTGTCGTGAATATCGGAAAAATTTTTTAATTTTGTAACCCGTATTCAAATCAACACATCTTATGCAATACGGGTTCGACAACGGGAAATACCTCAAAATCCAATCTGAGCACATCAAGGAACGTATCGCCGCTTTCGGCGATAAACTCTACATGGAATTCGGAGGCAAATTATTCGATGATTATCACGCCAGCAGGGTTCTTCCCGGTTTCGAACCGGACAGTAAGCTGAAGATGCTCATGCAGATGAAAGACGACGCAGAGATCATCATCGTGATCAGCGCCGTAGACATCGAGAAAAACAAGGTTCGCAGCGACCTGGGAATCACCTACGACGTGGACGTCTTACGTCTCAGGGACGAGTTCCTGGATAGGGATCTTCAGGTCAACAGCGTGGTAATCACCCATTTCAACGGCCAGGCCAGCGCCGAGGCTTACAGGAAGCGTCTGGAGAATATGGGCATCAAGGTCTACTACCATCACACGATCGAGGACTATCCCAATAATGTCGCGCTGATCGATTCGGATGAGGGTTTCGGAAGGAACGACTATGTCGAGACCACCAAGTCCCTTGTCGTGGTGACCGCCCCGGGGCCTGGCAGCGGAAAGATGGCAGTCTGCCTCAGCCAGCTCTATCAGGAGAATAAGCGCGGGATCAAGGCCGGTTACGCCAAATTCGAGACCTTCCCGATTTGGAACCTGCCTCTGAACCACCCCGTGAACCTTGCCTACGAGGCCGCGACAGCCGACCTTGAGGATGTGAATATGATCGATCCGTTCCACCTCGAGGCGTACGGCAGGACAGCTGTCAACTACAACCGCGATGTTGAGATTTTCCCCGTGATGAACGCCTTGTTTGACGACATCTACGGTTACTCCCCCTACAAGTCCCCTACTGACATGGGAGTCAATATGGTGGGTAATTGCATCTGCGACGATGAGGTGTGCTGTAAAGCTTCTCTACAGGAGATTATCAGGCGCTACTACACAGCGCTATGCAATTTCGCTGATGGAAAAGCGACTGAGGCGGAGGTCAACAAGCTGTCGCTTCTGATGAAAAAAGCCAAGATCACAACGGCTGACAGAAAGACCACAGTCGCGGCAAAGGAGAGAATGGACCGTTCGGGACTGGCTGCGGCAGCCATAGAGCTTTGCGACGGAACAATACTGACCGGCGAGACCAGTTCGCTGCTAGGGCC
>ONSC01000175.1:0-690 GCA_900320365.1 uncultured Bacteroidales bacterium | reverse complement strand
CGCGGGAATAGCCCACAACGTCAAGCTCATTCCCCAGACTATGATAGAGCCCATCCAAAAAACCAAGGTGACCTACCTTCATGGACGCAATCCCCGCCTCCACACGGATGAGGTCCTGGTTGCCATCTCGATGATGAGCCTTATTGATGAGAACTGCAAGATGGCCCTGGACCAACTTCCCAACCTGGCCGGAGCACAAGTCCACTCTACCGTGATGCTAAGCGAGGTTGACCGCAAGACTTTCAACAAACTCGGCATCGGGCTCACCTGCGATCCCGTGAAGAAGATAAAAGAACCCAAGAGCTAGTATTAATCAATCGTAACTTAATAAAAATGAAAGGATTAAAGATTATGATGGCGGCAGCTGTCGCCGCCCTTCTTCTCGCCGGCTGCTGCGGCAAGAAAGAAACCAAGACTGTTTTCCCGAAGAAGCTTCCCATCGGTGTCCAGCTTTATAGCGTCAGGACTGATTTGGAAGCCGACTTCTATGGAACCCTCAAAAGGATCAGCGAGATGGGCATTCTCGGTGTCGAGTTCTACGGAGAGTACTACGGCAACTCTGTTGTCCAGGTCAAGCGCTGGTGCACCGAGCTGGGTCTTGTCCCCTTCTCCAACCACGTTCCATTCGACCAGATGATCAATGACATCGACAAAGTCATTGAAGAGAACACCATCCTTGGAGTCCAGTAC
>ONSC01000125.1 GCA_900320365.1 uncultured Bacteroidales bacterium | reverse complement strand
GATAAGCCAGGTCGGCTTCTGGAACAAATTCTCGTTCAAGAAGTTAAGAGCGGCTTTCTGACGATCCTTCGGAACGGCCTCATAAACGGGACCAGGCTGCTCAATGCTCCTGTAGGTCACGAAACGGCCTCCGATGTTATTGGCCACATGGCCAAGATAGCGGTTGTACTGCCCGGTCAGCTGAGTGTACATACGGCTGACATTACGGTACTGATCACCTTCCTCGGCATTCCACTCAGGAAGCTGTCCGATGATCCTCTTAAGGTTCATGATACCATAGTTGCTGGCGGCCACAGCATCGTCACTGAGGTCCTCCCTCTGGGCGCGAGGATCGGAATCAGAACCCTCACCGCCGAACCAAAGCCTGGGGTTGGCGTTCAAACGCTCGATGATAACCTTGTTCCAGTACAGGTGGTCCTCCTTAGGAGTCTTATAAGGAGTGGCCTTGTAGCCATATTCAATAGCCCACTTGTCATAGTCATTGATCCTGGGATAAAGACCATCTTTGCCGATATTATCCTCAGGCTGAGCGACATAGTTGAAACGGGCATAGTCCATAATGCTGACGGTATGACCGTTCTTCTCGACCCATTCCTTGTCACGGAGCTTCTCGACAGGAGTCATGCTGCTTGAACCTTTATTGTGGCGAAGACCAAGGGTATGACCTACCTCGTGAGAAGACACGAACCTGATCAAGTCTCCCATCAACTCCTCATCAAACTTGAAGGCACGAGCTCTTGGATCGACAGCTGCGGCCTGAATCTGATACCAGTCGTGGACCAACGTCATCACGTTATGATACCAACCTATATGGCTTTCGATGATCTCTCCAGACCTGGGATCGTGGACATTCGGACCATAGGCGTTAGCGGTAGGGGAAGCCAAGTAACGAATCACAGAGAAACGGGCATCCTCAAGGCTCATGTCAGGGTTGTCCTCAGGCCATTCCTCACCCCTGATGGCATTCTTCCAACCGGCCTGCTCAAAAGCTTTCTGCCAGTCATTGACACCAGCGATCAGATACTTGCGCCACTGCTTCGGGGTAGCGGGATCGATGTAGTAAACAATAGGCTTCACAGGCTCTACCAGCTCTCCCCTTTTCTGCTTCTCGACATCCTCTGGACGGGCCTCAAGACGCCATCTGGTGATGAACCTGAGGTTCTCGACACCTTGCTGGTCATCAGTGAATTTGCTGTAACCATCTGCGAAATAACCGACACGGGCATCGAACAGCCTCGGCTGCATCGGCTCCTCCGGGAGAAGAACCATCGATGTGTTGAGTACAAGAGTCACAGCACCAGCTTCAACACCAGCAGGAAGAGACTGGCTACGCATAGGGCTCTGTCCACCTCCCATACTCGGAGCCGGCTGATTATAAGTATATGTCTTTGTTACAGTGACTTCCGTGTTAATCGGATAAGTGCGGACACTCTCGATAAAACTAGCGTCACCCTTGACTCCTCCCAAATTCATCATCCTTTTGGATCCGGAACTCAATGAGAACGCCTGGACATCACCCTCAAAAAGGTTTGTCACTTTGACCCTTGTGGTCCCTGGAGATGAGGTCTTCTCTGGCTTTATGGAAGCGATTATCGGATTCTCGGAACTGACCTTCACCGCCTTCTCTATATCCTGGCCTTTATCGGCCTGGATCGTGAGGGCATCCACACGGAGAAGGAGATTACCATTGGAGGCCTTCTCCCAGTAAATCATGCTCTCAGTCACCTCTTCTCCTCCATACTGTGAGGATCCAGGGGTATTGCTGACATAGCGGGTAACAGCGAGAATCCTGCGGCCGAGAATATTGTCAGGCACCTCGAAATACCAATCTTTCTCATGGTGCGCCACACCGAACAAGCCGGGCGTCACAGTCAACTCCGGTGCCGGTTTCTCGGGCTTCTCGGGTTCATCTTTCTTCTCTGAATCGGGTTTCATGCCCCCGGGACGGCCGCCTCTGGGCTGAGCCAAAGCAATAGGAGACGTCGCCATCATGATGGCGACGAGAGAGATAATAATCCTTTTCATACCTGTCATTTGTCAAGTTTTCGTGAATATAATGAAATATTCCCGAACTATGGACAAACAACTTCTGCAAAATCTTTCACTGAGACTTTAATGTCACGACCGCGGGCATTGGATACAGCCTCAGAGAAGGTCTTCAAGCAGAGAGGGCAAGCTGTCACAATGGTCTCCGGATCATTCGCCAAAAGACTGTCAAGCGAAGCCTCGGATATCTTAGAGCGATCTCTCGAATCAAGGGTGAGACTACCTAGACTGCCTCCGCAGCAAATGCTCTCATCGTATTCCTTAGAAGCTTTAACCAGCGTCCCGAGCTGATTCAACGCGGCCCGTGGCTCATAATAGACTCCACATCCTCTCCCTAGTTCGCAAGGGTCATGGTAGACGAGCTTCCGCTCCGTCTTCTGGACAGGAAGCCTGCCGGTAATAATGAGGTCGTTTATGAACTGAGTATAGTGAATCACCTTTATTCCCTCAAGGTGATATTCCTCTTTGAATATCTTAAAGCAGATAGGACAGGACAGCACGAGAGTGTCGCAGCCGGATTCCTCGATCATCTTCTTATTGGCTTCAATCACAGCTGCAGCCGCTTCAGTCCTTCCGGCCAGCATCAGGGGACGTCCGCAACAAATACCTCCTTCCCGGTCAGCGAAAACGTAATCAACCCCAGCGGCCTTGAACACCTTCTCCACTGACTTTATGATCCTCGGCGTCAGATGAGTCATACAGCCAGCGAAATACATGACCTTCTGATTCGCCTGAGTGGCAGTGGTCTCACCGGCCAAGGTGATGCCGGAAACCGCCAATGGGAGGTAGGAGTAGTCGTACGGCAGAGTGTTGTTGACGGTGGCGCGCTGGGCACGGCGAAGGGCCGGGGCATCGACACCGACCGGACAGAGCGCATGGCACTTGTCGCACATCAGGCACTTCTCCGCTATCGCATTAATTTTCTTCTCATTATGCCTTCTCAAGAACCTTATGAAATAGACCGAGGAATACTTAAGGTTCTTCTTCTGGACATTCATAGGGCATGCGTCAAGGCACAGGCCACAGCTCGAGCAAGCGTAGATTTCCGCCTCAGCGACACCTTTCCTTGGATGATTTGGCTTGACTCCGGCGTTGCGCAGAAGAATCCAGAGCACCTCAGTCAGGATGTGCATGTAACGGCTGAAAGGCATCGCCGCGAAGAAAAGTCCCAAACAGATCGAATAGGCCCACCAACAGGGCATGAACCATAGCTTATCCCCGAAAAGGAAATGCCAGAAATGGTTGACAGGTACCGTCAGGAAACTACCACCACTCAAATCAGCCGTAAAACTCTCCGCTAGAAGCCTTAACGGGAATATCAGCCATAGGCTGTATAATGCCACTCGGTCAGCGAATGAAGGCTTGGTGGTATGCCTCATTCCCAAGACAATCGAACGGAACCTCTTGAAGATCGCCAGCGCTATACCTGAGAGGATGTATAGCAGGAAGAAGTCCATCAAGAAGAAGAAGAATGAGCCACGCAACGTTGTGTGGCCGGGATTCATCCACACGAAATACCTGTAGAAAATAGGATAGAAAAGCCCTCCCCTTGTCACATTAAGCCTAGCCGGCACAAAAAGAGCCACCTCTATGTGTCCCAGGATGATGATCATAAACCATCCGAAGGCTATCGCCGAGTGCATATAGCCTAACAAGGGCTTCCGCTGCCAAATCTTTACATGAAACAAGCAGTCTCCGAAAAGGTCTTTCAGATTCTTCACAATTGTCTTAGGAAGGAAGAGCGATTTCCAGAACTTTAATCTGTCCTCTTTAGGGATAGCGGCGAGCAACCTGACACATCCGACCCCTATCCAGCACAAGAGGAAAGTGATGCCGATCGTGAAAGGGATGACAAAGTGGCTGTAGCCGGAAGGTATCCTGTCGATCACCTCCGGATCGGCGGCCTGAGCAGCCAATATATAGAACAGAGGTGTCATTTATCCGAGTAAACTTTATTGATTGACATGATCAGGTGCCTGGTGTTTATGCCGCGGGGGCAGACCATGGAGCATTTCCCGCATAGCTGGCAAGCCTTGATATCCGCCAAGGCATTGTCAGGCTTGGCATTGAAAATGTCCTCAATGGCCTCACGCAGGCTAGTGTGGACGAACTTCCCGGCCGTACATACCGCGGTGCAGGTGCCTCATGCCATGCAGATCCTGGCATCGGGCTCCATAGATACCAACTCCTCGTACTTATCCTTGTCGAACGAATCCAGGTTGATCCTGGAGCTCGGCACTAATCCGAATCCGAAATCTACCATCTCTCCTTGACAAGTTGTTTGTAATTCTTGGCATCAGGGAATATCTCTGTAAGATACCGGTCAATCTCCATAGCGGCCGCCCTCGCGTCGGCAAGAGTCTCCGGAAGAGTCTTAGGACCTGTGGCCGCCCCGGCAAGGAATATTCCCGGAATAGGGCTCCTCTGACCTGCGGCGATTCCGCTCCTCACAGCGAAATAACCATCCTCCTCCACCGCCATCTCGAGAAGATCACCGATAGCCTTTCCAGAGGCTGAAGGTCTCATCCCCGCCATGAGCACAAGAAGGTCAAGAGTGACCTTCAAAGGCTTGCCGGCAACCGTGTCCTCAGCCTTAACCTGAAGCGTACCATCATAATTCTCAGATACTTCCGCCAGTCGTCCCCTAATGAATCTGACCCCATATTCCTTCTGGGCCTTGAGATAGATGTCCTCGTAATGTCTCCCGAACAGACGAAGGTCCATATAGAAACAATACACCTCCGTTTGAGGGAAAGCTTGCTTCATCTCGATAGCTTGCTTGACAGCGGTGGCGCAGCATACTTTGGAGCATGACCTGCAACCGGACTTCTCATCCCTGGATCCAACACAATGGGCGAACCCGATCCTGCCAGGGTTCTCTATCCTCCTGTCGGAACCAGTCTTGAAATAAGCCTCAAGGTCAGCGTTAGTCATGACCTGGTCGTATATCCCGTAGCCATATTCCTCCTTCTTCACGGCATCAAACAGGTCGAAACCTGAGGCGACCAACACCGCATCGGAAAGCACGGTGATGCCATTCGTGAGTCGAACGTTATACGACTTGTCAAGACGGTTAATCGCCCTCACATCAGTGTCAGTAAAACATTTGACACCGTCAGTTCCACGGAGCAGCCCGCCCAGGACCTCGTCCGCCGGTACGCTGTCAGGGAAAAGCCTGTCCCATTTCGCCAGATGTCCGCCAAGTTTGGGAGACTTCTCGATCAGGATGACATTGTATCCCATCCTTTGCAACTGCGCGGAAGCCTCAAGTCCGGCAGGGCCGCCGCCTATAATAAGTATATTGTTTTTCATATTCAGACTATTTCAAACAGGCGCAAGGAATAGGATTACCGAGGTCCTTGCCATTCTTCCCCAAATACTTCTTAGCGGGATCGTACTCGACCCCCATCTTGTCCAAAAGGGGCTCAACCCCCACCTGGTGTGTCTGGAGCCCGAGATCCCATGGATCATAGCCCATAACAAGACCGGCGACCTCCTCATAAGTGAGGGCAGGGATTCCGTGTCCATCCTGACCGTAAGTCTTACCGGTGGACTCGGCGATCACATATTGCCACCTGTCAAGGAAATAAGGACACCCAGGGCAGTTTGTGATTATCAAATCCGGCTTGAAAGGCTCCATACTCTCGAATTTCTTGTGAGTATTTGAGAGAGAGTAACCCCTGTTGCCTTTGATGAAATACTGCCTGAAACCAAAACCACAGCAATGTCTCCTCTCAGGATAATCCACAATCTCACCACCCCAAGCCTCAATCATACCAACCAAGACATAAGGATATTCAGCGCCTCCGACTCCCTTAGAAGGGAACATCTTAGAATAATGGCAACCAATATGCTCCACCACCTTCAGAGGCTCACCGGTATGGACATTCACGAGCTTCCGGACCGCCTGGGCGGCTATCATATTCCGGTATTTATAAATCAGGTCACTCGCATGGACCAGGAACTTCGGCTTGGCGAACTCCAGTTTGCATGATTTCCATAGATTCTCCCGGATCTTAGCCTCGAGCTCCGGGAACTCCCTCCAAGTCTCCATAGTCTCACAATAGAGGCCGAAAGAAGTGATGCAGGAACATACATAGTTCTCGTAGCCATACTTGGCCATTAAAGCGAACTGGCGGGCGATTATAGTCATCACGGTCTCTTGTGGGATCGCGTCGCTGTGATAGGCGATTCCCCCACAGGTGGTGTGATGCTCTGTCTCAAATATATCCTTACCCAGAACGTTCCTCGTGATGTCAAGGAAAGTCGCCTCTGAGGCTGGGAAAAAACTCTGCCTAATGCAACTGCGGACATAAAAATAGTGGTCGTCCGGTATCTCTTTCTGGTAGTCTGACCAGATTTTCTGTTTCCCTTCGTAGATCATAAATCCTAGTGATTCAAGTGTTTAGGGTCACTGGCGGTATACACCATCTTAGTGAATTCCTCCATAGTCATCCCAAGCTCAGAGGCTTTTCTTTCCCCCGCCTTCTGAACATTCTCCATCCTCTCTGTAGCGCCAGTTATATCGAATATGGATTTGAGCTCATTGCGATCCTCCTGGGGAATCCTTCTCATAGCACCCGGGCCCTTGCCGTCAAGGTTACCGCCAAGGCGCTCGAAGACATCGTCCAGATGTTTTTCTTCCCATTCCCAAACCCTGCCGGCCTCAGGATGCCCCTCATAATCAAATCTCCGGGGATAGACGCAATAGCCATAATCAAGGACATTCGAGCAAAGATCCTTGACCAGGAGATACTGCTGGCGGCCCTTCTCGGACTCTATAAAGTAACCAAGCTCGATCGAGAGATTACGTAGTGACATGATTATCAGACCGGCGGCATTTTTCCTCGGACACCTTGTCACACAACTCATGCATTCTCCGCAATACCAGATCGTGTCACTCTTGAGCAATTTCTCTATCTCCTCATCATCCTTGCTCTGGACTATGTCAACAATCTTTCTCGGATCGTAACGATAGAATTCGGCCGCCGGGCAGATAGCCGTGCATGTCCCGCAATTGATACATGCGTTCAGGCCCTCTTTAAGGCGGTAGTCCTTCAT
>ONSC01000105.1 GCA_900320365.1 uncultured Bacteroidales bacterium | reverse complement strand
GCCAGAGCTATTGTCCTCTATCTTCGTGGCGAAGCCACATATCTTCCTCTATCTTCCTCTAA
This sequence comes from uncultured Bacteroidales bacterium, assembly GCA_900320365.1. GTDB lineage: Bacteria > Bacteroidota > Bacteroidia > Bacteroidales > UBA932 > Cryptobacteroides. Next base: position 7,858 of record ONSC01000105.1, on the reverse strand, counting down.
CTCCAAAAGAAAATATAAAGTATAAAGAACATGAACAGGACAGTCCTCACCTTCCTGCTTGCTTTCGTCTGGACGGCAGGACAAGCACAAGTGAAGTGTCACATCGAAGGCCAGTTGAAGGACAAGACTCAGGGGACGACGGTTATCGTATGCCCTGCCAGTGCCGACCTCCGCGCGTCCGACAACTTTGTCAAGGCGACGGCTGATGCCGACGGACACTTTGCCCTCGATGTCGAGGCCGACAAGATGTGCCTCTACACAGCGTTCTTAGAGGAACAATATCAGCATGGTTCGTGGAGATATGGGAATTTCCTCGTCGAGAACAAGGCAACGGTCAAGCTGCTCTTCGACGACAATACATGGAAAGTCATAGCTGGCGGTCGCGAACAGATGCTGAAGGTCAAGATGGATGCAGAGGCAGAGAAGCTTTACCTCGGCAGGATGGAAGAGATTTCAAATCAAGCCAAGAAGGAAATCCTTCCCATAGTGGAAGAGTTGCAAAAGCAAGGCAAGAACCCGGAAGAAGACTCTTTGCTGATGGCACGAAACAAGGTGTATGAGGACGAATACAAGAAGCTATACGATGCCTACCGTGTGTGGGAAAGCGAATACTACAAGGCTCATCCCATGCTCTATGCTCTCTACGACCTGGCAAACGACATGCGTTATTGTACCAGGGACGTGGAAGGTCACGATTATGGTAAGCAGATGAGGCGATGCCTCGACACCTATCACACGACATACGAGAACTTCCTCCCCAAAGACCCTGTGCATAATCTCATCCGCATGCACGAGGCAGCATGGAACCTAAAACCGGGCAAGCCATACATCGACTATCAAGTACGTAACACAGATGGAAACCTTGTGCCCATATCTTCTTTGATAAAGGGGAAAGTAACGCTCATCGACCTTTGGGCTTCGTGGTGCGGCCCGTGCCGACAGCACAGCAAGGATATGATTCCCCTCTACGAGAAGTACAAGGATAAGGGGCTTGTCATACTTGATTTCCCTTGCAACCAGTTCGGCGGCCAGGCCCCTGGAGACATCGCCAGCATCCATGAGTTCTGCACATCGAAGTACGAGACAACCTTCCCCCAGTTCGATAAGATCGATGTCAACGGAGAGAACGAAAGCCCTCTGTTCGCCTTCCTGAAGTCAAAGCAGGCTTTCAAGGGTTTCGGTAACGGAGAGCAGGCCAAATTCATGGACGAGATGCTCAAGAAACAGGATCCTGACTATGCTTCCAAACCGGACATCAAGTGGAATTTCACTAAATTCCTGGTGGACTCCAAGGGCAACGTCGTCGCCCGTTTCGAGCCCACTGTGAGCATGAACCTGGTAAGCACCATGGTCAGCTCAAAGCTTTATTAATCAGCTATTTCCTTAGTGTAGAAATCCACCATCCACCTGATCGCCTCACGGCATACAGGACAGAAGGAAGGATAGGTGTTGGTCTGCATCCGGCAATCCGGGAATCCTCTCCAGACACCTTTACTCTGATAGCCGCCGCCCTCGTACAGGTCGACGGCTATTTTTTTGTCGACCTTCTGTTTGCCTCTCCAGTCGATGTCCGTGTCATTGCTGTCGAACTTCTTTCCTTTAAGGCTTTTCCATTTGGAGTCGAAATCTTTCATCGTGGTGATATTCCTCTCCCAAGGCTCGACATCGGGGTAGTAATACTCAGAGTACTGGTCGTCATAGAAATACTCGTCAGCCAGCCCGGCGAAGCTATGTCCGAACTCGTGGACAACCACAGGCCTGAAACCAGGGTGATGGGCGGTCGTGAGGGTATAGGAATTATATATTCCTCCACCCCCGTAAGTGTCTGTGTTGGCTAATACTATCAGATGCTCGTAAGGGATTCCGGCCAGCAGGTCGTGGAGTTGGAAAAGATGGAGAGTGGTGAGGTAACGATCAGAGTAGAAGGAGTCGAAATTGGAACCCACGGCGGTTTCCTTCCATATTCCTTCTCTGGGAACGCTGACTCCGCTGTCCTTAGACGGGAGCTTGACGCAGACGAGGTTGAACCTGTCTTTAAGCTGTTTGTAAGGCTCGTGAGCCCACATGCTCTCCATCGCCTCACGGGCGTCCGCCATGAAGGTGCCCATCTCTTCTTCGGTGTAACCCTCGGCCACTATCGCCACATCTATCCTCTCGTCACTCCGGAGGTCAGCGGAAAGGTCATTTCCGCCCTTCCAAATCCACTCATGTGGAGCCGGATTCATCCCTACCGGCCTGATGAGGATGTCGGTTGGATCTACCTCGTGGGTGAATGAGCAGCATACGTCTCCATTCTTGAAGTCGTACAGTTGGACATTGATCGTGGCTTTCTCTGTAGGCATCGGGGCGAGAAAAACGTTCTCAAATGCTTTGCTGACCTTCGTCGCCTCCTCAGTGGACTGCCACTCCTGGAACAAAGTGGAGAAGGATGTCTTGTAGACGACCTTGTCGCCGACGCTCATGGTCAGCTGGCCGTTTCCCTTGACGGGCACCTCGTCGAGGTTGACCCTTCTGCCCGCCCATCCGTCTATCGAGCATAGCTCGGCCAGGGTAATCTCCTGCGTGCTGGCGTTCCCGCTGAATATGTAGTTGAGGCGGAGGGTCTTGGTCATATCGAGAGATTCTTCGCTTCGCTCAGAATGACAATTAGGAACGGTTGAACGGCAGGGGAGGGCGAGGGCGACCAGAGCCATCGTCAGGATGAATAACTTTCTCATATACAATTATTTCAGGAGTCTCTTGAAACCTTTGCCGATGCGCCTGACGGCTTCCATGAGCCTTTCCCTCTGGCAGGCCATGTTGATCCTCATGAATCCGTCACGCCCGTACATCTCTCCGCCGTTGATCCAGACTTTCTCGTTTTCAATCAGGCTCTTCTCTATCTCCATCGAGGGCATATTCAGCGCGCTCACATCGACCCATGCGAGGTAGGTTCCCTCGACCTTCGTTACTGGGAACATAGGCAGCTCGCGCTCGAAATATTCAAGGAGAGCCTTGTAATTGCCATGGATATATTCCATCAGCTCCTTGATCCAATCCTCGCCCTCGTTGTAGGCCGCCTGGAGAGCGTCGACTCCGAAAGGATTCAAATCACAATGCTCCCAGACATTTATCACCTTCTCTATCAACAGCTTCCAGTCCGGGTTGTTGGTTATGATGTTGGATATTCCGAGCCCGGCGATATTGAAGGACTTGCTGGGGGAGTTCATGGTGATGGTGTTGTTCTGGTCGATAAGAGCCATGGGTGTGAAGTGGTACCCGGGCATCTCCAACTCGCAGTGGATCTCATCGCTGACTACGATGACACCATTGCGCCGGCAAATCTCAGTGACTTTCTGGAGGTCTTCCTTAGGCCATACCCTTCCGCAGGGGTTGTGAGGGTTGCAGAATAGAAGAACCTTGGCCATCGGGTCAGCGGCCCTTCTCTCGAGATCCTCGAAGTCTATGTACCAGGTGGCTTGGTCGCCTTCCGTGTCGTAGATGAGCTTGTTGGCGGAAAGTTCGCAGCCAATATTGCGGACTGATGAGAAGAAGCAGTTGTAGGCGGGGGACTGGATGATGACCTTCGGCAGCTCCCCGTTCGGGCCTTTGCCACCGTTAGGTTTTTCCACGACCTTTCCTGCATCATTCACTTCATAATGCGTCAAAGCGTACATCACGATTGACATTCCCGGCACGATCCCGTCCACAGGTGTGTACCATTCCTTCTCGGTGTGCCAGCCGCGGCGGCGCTGCCACCAGCCTATGGCGGCCTCGTAATAGCTGTCAGGAATATGGGTGTATCCGAATATCTCGTGATCCACTCTACGGCGAAGGGCGCTCACAATCTCCGGGGCGACCTTGAAGTCCATGTCGGCCACCCAGAGGGGAATCACATCCTCGCTGATAGGTCCGCAGGGGCTGTTGGCGTCCCATTTCACACAGTTTGTGCCGCGTCTGCATGTCATCTCGTCAAAATCGTACTTTCCCATATTGTTTTAGTGTTTAAGATTAATCTATTGATTTATAGTAAATTGTCTCTCCAATTGGGTCTGTCGGATGGAGGATGCCGACAAGGTCCCTTAGCACCAGGTCCGGGCGAGCCACTCCACTCTGCCAGATGTCATTCCCACCTTTGGGGTTCACCCTATTGTTGTCGTTCCACACCACGGGGCCTTTGATGCCCGCTTCCCTGGCGTTGCGCTCGATGTTTCCGAGCATGTCGGTGAATATCGTGTTGACTCCCAGGAGGTCTTTCTTGGAATTACACCAGCCGGTGTTGAGCCAGCAGTCGGCTTCTTCGCTTAGGGTATATGCCTTCTCAACAGACATTACCGACGATGCGGCCTTTCCGGTCTCGCACCCCAGAACCTCGCCCCCGGCATCATGGATCAGCGCTGTGAGGTAGCTCTCTGTGGATGGAACGAACCATTGGTCGTTGTATGGAATATTCAGCAGGACCTTTCTGACTTTGCCGCCAGAAGCGGAGACCGATGCGGCCAGAGCCTTGTAGGACTCCTTGACTGAGCTGAGGATTGAATCAGCGGCTGCCATCTCGCCAGTGAGGGCGCCGAAAAGGCGGATGTAGGAGGCGCGGGCGAGGGGGTGGCGCTCAAGGTGTTCGTTGACCGTAAATACCTTTATGCCAAGTTGTTCCAGTTTCGAGACGAAAGGCGATTTCGCCCCAGACACCGCATACGTCAGCACCACGTCCGGCTCCAGCTCCACAATCCTCTCATAATCCGCCGCCCCATCGTACCCCACGTCGACAATCCCAGCGACCGCTGCCAGCTCTGGCGGCTCGACCGCTGGATCGCTATCAGGCGGCAGGTCTGGCAAGTCAGGACCATGGACGCCCTCGTCATGCAAGAGGGAGGGGCCCAGATCGACGGAGAGAGAGGGAAGACTAGTCTTCACGCTCTCTCCGAGAGATGGGAGGGGCCGAGCGGAGCGAGGAGTCCTGACTGCCAGAGCCTGCCGCCTGTAGCCATTCTCGGTGACCGATTGATCGGTGAAGAGATAATCGACTCCGCTGGCGCCGACTATGAGGTCGGTGCGGCCCAGGGCGTCGAGGAAGCCGTAGTGCGAGGTGCTCATGACGATGAGACGACGCAGAGGCCGGTCGACCACGAGTGAGTCCTTGGAGCCGTCAAAAGGGGAGACGGACACGACGGTCCATCCCCCCTGAGGTCTCTCGAATATGTCCAGAAAAGCCGGCTCACCGGCATCCGCCACCGCCAGAGCGGCATGTTTCCCACCGCAGGAACACAACAACGCCCCCAGTGCGGCAAACAGAAAGACAAAGCGGCGGAACATATTCATTTAGAAAAGCTTACCTCCTTGGAACTTCCCCTGGAGCCGAGCCACGGCATCACTCAGGTCCTCACCCTCAAGAGGCTTGCTCATCGCTGCCTTGCGCTCCTTGTCGAAACGCTCCCTCAAGAGCGCGAACTGGCGCTTGGTGTCCATCGTGAACTCACCATTCTCAATCCAGGCGAAATACGCCGGCTCAGTCTCGTAGACAGACTTCGCAGTCCTTCCCTTGTGTTTCCCGAAGCTGATCACCGGCTCGTTGTCCGGTCCCAGAACCAGCCTTCCAGCATAGTCTACAGTCCTTGGCCTGCCCCCGACACCGGAAAGGAAATCAACATCGTTTTTCAGTACCATCTCATGGTGCTTGTCAGCCACCTGATACATCTCCAGCTGGCCTTTGAGCACCTCGTAGGTCGCCATTGTGTCCGCCTCCGCGGAATGCGCGTTCTCGAAATCCTCGCCGCCGCAATAGAAGCGGTAAGCCGCCTTGAGGTTGCGTGGCTCCATGTAGTGGTAGATAGTCTGCACATCGACCATCCTCTTGGCGTGGAGGTCTATGTCCAGGATGTCAAGCATCCCCTTGGCTTTGTCCTTGTTCGCCTGAGTCGCCCTCGGATCGGAGATCCTGTGAAGGCAATATGCCCTCACACGCTCAATCTCCTCTGCGAGCATCGGAAGATCGAACTTGGCTGAGTTGAATCCTGCCAAGTCGCTGTCCCTAAGCCATTCCATAACCTCGGGAACTATCTCGATGAATTTCTTCTCCCCGACAAGCATCTCATCCGTGATCCCATTGACCTCGGTGGCCCTGGGATCCATCTTCTTCTGGATACCGTTGGCATAGTCCCAAGGGCATACCCGCCATGTCTTTGTCTCATGATGGGAGTCCGTGAAGACCTTGACGAAACTCAGCTCGACTATGCAGTCTGTGACGATATTAAGCCCCGTGCTCTCGATGTCGAAGAACAACAGGGGCTTTTGAAGTGAAAGTTCCACAGTGGATTACCTATCTTTACTGGACCATGATCGGCATCAGGATGCCGCAAATCTTCTCGCTCGAGGCGTCATCCTCGGAGGGGACTATCAAGGCGGCCCTGCGGGCGTCAGCGAACTTCATGACGACAGTGTCGCAACTCATGTTGGAGAGTATCTCCCCGAGGAATGTCGACTTGAAGCCGATGGTGAGCTCATCGCCATTGTAATCGCAAGGGACTTTCTCGTATGCGGCGATAGCGAAACCAAGATCCTGGGCTGTGATCTCCATCTGGCCGGGTTTGAGGTCGAGCTTGATGTGGTTGGAGGCCTTGTTGGCGCAGACGGCCACACGGCGAACCGTGTTCAGGAACAGACTCCTGTCAATCTTGAGGATTGAGGAGTTGTTCTGGGGGATAACGTCACGGTATTTGGGATATTTCCCGACAATCAGCCTGCAGACCATCGTCGTCCTTCCGAATGAGAACACCACGGTGCTGGAATCGAAAGCGACCTCGACGTCACCATCCTCCTTGTCGACTATGGCCTTCAGCACATTCGCCGGTTTTTTGTGGAGAATGAATGAGCACTTAGCGGCTGCCTTGGCGTCCTTGGTGGTGTAGCATATCAGCTTATGGGAGTCGGAGGCCACGAGGGTGGTCGAATCCGTGTCGAAATCGAAATAGATACCGTTCATCGCCGGGCGGATCTCATCGTCTGCGGTGGCGTAAACAGTGCTGTTGATTCCCTCGATGAGACTCTTGGCGGGGAATATGACCTTCTCGGCATCGTCAGAGGCACCCTTGATCTCGGGATAGTCCTCGGCGGGGAAGTACGGGAGGACGGAATTACCGCTGGTCCAATCGCACTCGATTGAGCTGTCGCTGGAGGTCCTGACGGACACCGGCTGGTCGGGAAGCTCTTTCAAAAGATCTATGATGTGCCTCGCCGGAACAGCGATCCTTCCTTCCTCCTCGGTGGTGTCGACCTCGATCTCGGTCCTCAGGGTGAGTTCGGAGTCAGAGGCGGTGACCTCGAGTATGTTGCCCTTGAGGTCAAAAAGGAAGTTCTCCAGGATTGGGAGGGCGGACTTGGCCGGAATGGCTTTGGAGATGTTCATCAGCCCTTTGAGCAGCTCTACGCTGGAAACGTTGAATTTCATATCGTCATGTTTTTTGATTTCGTCGATTGGCGGCGCCGTTTCATCCAGCGCCAATCACAAATATAGTAATATTCCTCGAAAATCCTTTCACTCCGTGGCATCTTATTTGAAAAATACCCCTTCCGGAAAAAATTTTAAAAGTAACAATATGTCAGTAATGAAGAAAAGTATTATCACAGTCGTGCTGTCAGTGCTGCTTAGCGTGCTGGCGGCCTACGGTGTGCTGAAAGCCGCCACCGTGAACGGCGGGTCGGACAATGTGACGGGTCCCGCCACGAACACAGTCACAAAGACTGTCAATCTGGCACAATCTGATTATCCTGATTTGACATATGCCGCCGAGGCGGCAGTTGAGGCTGTAGTCTATGTGGAAGTGACCGCCACCCAGCAGTATCAGATGGATGACCCGTTCTTCCGCTTCTTCTTCGGTGA
>ONSC01000103.1 GCA_900320365.1 uncultured Bacteroidales bacterium | reverse complement strand
TGCTGGAGTTGTCGGTTTGAGGAAGGTGACGTTTCGAATCCGCAAGGTCAGGCGCGAACCCTGCGGGTTGGCGCCGATGCGCAGGAGCGTGACGGCGGAGAGGTCGGCGTCCGGCGGGACGTCGACGTATCGCGTCTCCCACTCGCGCGTCGGCGGGTCGTAGTCGAGATAGACGTCGGGCTTGCCGTCATCGCCCGCGAACATGAGCTTGCAGGTCCGGAAGTCGTTTTCGATCTTGTCCTGCTCGCTCTTCACTTCAAAGGCGATGCGGCGCGCGCCGACGGGGCTCTCGCGCGGGAGGTCCAGGCGGCGGACCGGGTAGAGCCAGCGGTCCGTGCGGTCGTCGAGCCAGACGCCGTCGAAGCGGATCGAGCCCTCCGCCTCGTCGAAGGCGATGGTCTGCTCGTCGGCGGAGCTGTTCTTCTCCCAGAGCGCAGGGTCGGCGGTTTCGATTGGCACCCGCTCGCAGGTCGCGAGAAACCGCTTCTCGACGAAGACGGGCACCACGGCGCGCGCGTCGGCGCAACCCTCGAAGACGCCGCGAAGCGCGAAGGCGATTGAGTCTTCCGCCGTCTCCGGCGCGATCTCGCATTCGAAGGCGGCGCAGGCGCCGGGGGCGACGGCGAAGGGCTCGGCGGGAAGTCCGGCGACGGAGGCGCCGGCGGCTTCGACGAGGCCGGTCCGCATGGTGTCGGAGAAGTTCCAGACCTCGATGCGGGCGCGTCCGACGTCGCCCTTCATCACGGCCAGCGTCTTGCCGCCGGCGATCGCGAAGTCGTTCCGGTCGAGAACCGGGCGGAGAACGATCGGGGACGGGGCGGACGGTGCCGCCCCGGCAACACTCGCATTGGAGCCGGGGGCTTCGGCTCCCTTTGCCGAGACAAGGCCACGCAGGCCGGAGAGGTAGGCGGGGAAGCGCGTGGCGGGAAGGACAAGCGAGCCGTCGGTCTCCGGCACGACCTCCGAGACCATGCCGCACATGTCGGCAAGTCGCAGGGGGTTCGGCGGGCAAGGCCCCCCGTCGGTTGTCAGGCGCCATTCCCGCGCGAAGTCGGGCTCGGGCTCCACGGCGGGCGAATGGGACGTCCTGGTGTCCAGCGGGGATTCGCTCCAGAACGCGACGGTCTGCGAGCCGTCGGGCCGCTCGAAAAGATACGCCCGGATGCCTTGGGGCGCGTCGAGCGCGCCGAGGAGGCGGGCGCCGTCGAGCTCGCGGATCGCGGTCGCCATCGCGGAGAAGACGGGCTTCACCGTGCCGTCGCGCCGCAGGACGCCCCAGTCCTTGCGCCCCCGGCGCTCGTTGAAGGCCGCGAAGACGAAGAAGTAGGCGCGCTCGACGCCTTCCGAGAGGAGCGCGATCTGCGCCTTGGGGTAGAACTCCGCGTGGACGAGCTCCTGCTCCGGCGAGTGGGCCTTCAGGCCGGCGATCGCGCCGTCGCGGTCGGAGTGGCCTTCGAGGTTCGTCCCGAACTCCGTGACGCGGACGGGCCTGCCTTCGGCGCCGTGCTCGCGCAGCAGGGCGCGCAGCTTCCCGAATGCCTCGGGATACTTGGCGGGGGGCAGGTACGTGTGGTAGTTGAAGACATCGAAATAGGGAGCGGCGTCGTTCGCGAAGAAGGCCTCGAAGTCGGCTCGCAAAGCAAAACGCAAGGCGGCGGAAGCGGAGGAACTGACTGGTAAGATCCCGGAGTCGCCACTCGCCCTGGAGGAACCGAAACGGATAGACAAGAGCCAGCTTGAGGAATTCAAGTTCTCACTTTCCAGGGAGGCATATTCAAAGAACGGTGTCCCGTTCGTGACTTCGGTTGACGGAGAGAGCTACGCCTCGATAGCCTCGCGATATGGCCTATTCCTTAAGGAGATATTGAAATATAATGACTTGACAGCATCCCGTGAGCTGCCGGCGGGGACCGTGGTTTATCTGCAAGCCAAGAAGAAGCAGTCCCAGAAGGGTTTGGATAAGTTCATAGTAGAGGATGACTCCCAGTCTTTATGGGACATCTGCCAGAGATTCGGAGTAAAGATGTCAAGTGTCCGCAAGATGAACGGTTTTGACGCTGGTTATCAGCCCAGTGAGGGTGATACCATCGTGCTGAGAGGCAAAAGGAGGATCAAGAAATGAAAAAATGGGCTTTAGCATTGATTATTGCCGCCCTGGCCGTTATCGTGGCTGCGGGTGCCATCGGAGGAAGGTGGTACGGTGATAACCGTAAGCCTAATTTCTCGAAAGATACGGAACTGTTCATATATCCGGGCATGTCTGTCTCAAAGGTGGCCTTGTCTATCCCGGACAGTGTTGTCATGAGGCGCAGGAGCCTCGAGAGGGTCATGTCATCTTTGTCTGACAGTGACATGAAGCCGGGACATTACGTGATTGAGAAAGGAAAACCCAGCGTGTATGTTTCCAGAATGTTGAAGGCAGGGTGGCAAACTCCTGTGAATCTCACTCTGTCTGGCACGATGAGGCAGAAGTCAGCGATTGCCAGAAAGATATCCAGGCAGATGATGATGGACTCGACCACAGTGGCGGAAGCCCTTGAGGATAAGGCGCTTCTGTCGTCATACGGCTTCTCCCCGGACGATGTGTTCTCCCTCTTTATTCCCGACACCTATCAGGTCTATTGGACTGACTCCATGAAAGAGGTTCTGGACAAGCAGAAGGCGGCCTACGATGCCTTCTGGACCGCTGATAACCTGCGATTAGCCAGTGCCCAGGGTTTGTCCCCTAAGGAAGTCTCCGTGGTCGCGTCAATTGTGAAGTCAGAGTCCAATCACGAGCCGGAATATCCCTCGATAGCAGGGGTTTATCTCAATCGCCTGCATCAAGGAATGAGGCTTCAGGCTGATCCTACCGTCGCCTTTTGTTATGGATATACCCTTAACAGGATTCTTTACAAGCATCTGGAGGTTGACTCGCCATACAACACCTATCTTCATGAGGGTTTGCCTCCAGGACCTATCTGCGTCCCGGACAAGGCCAGCCTGAACGCCGTGCTTAATCCAGACAGGCATGGATACCTTTATTTCTGCGCCAGCGCCGCTATGGATGGCACCCATAAGTTTGCGACTTCGCTTTCAGAGCATAGCAGGAATGCCCGCGAGTTTCAGCGAGCTCTAGATCTTCGCAGATTCGCAGGGAAATAGCTGATTTAAAGTGTTTTGAAAATGGAAGACAGGATCCAGCGATTATTTCCCCAGTTCGACGGAGCCGGTCAAGCTCTCGTCAGTAAGGCCTATGAGGCCGCCTCTGAAGCTCTTGTGGGAAAGACCAGGGAGAACGGGCATCCATTCTTGGAACATCCTGAGAATGTGGCGTTGATTGCGACCGACGAGATAGGCTTGCCGGCTGAGTGCGCCGCCGCTGTTTTCCTCCATGAGGCCATGCGGATCGGTAACCGCGACGGATCCCTCCTCACTAACTTCCCCGTCGATGTCGTCAAGATGGTTGAGGGGCTCAACAAGATATCGACAATCAAACCCAAGGATACAAGGCTGGAGGCTGAGAATTATAAGAAACTGATCGTTCAATACTCGGCGGACCCCCGTGTCACAGTCTTGAAGATAGCTGACAGGCTTGAGGTCATGCGTAACCTGGATGTGTTTCCTAAAAGCTCCAGGGACAATAAGATTCTCGAGACTCTGATGCTTTACATACCTCTCGCTCACCAGCTTGGCCTCTACAACATCAAGCGTGAGATGGAGGACATCTATTTCCGCTACACAGAGCCGGTAGAGTACAGGGCAATCACTAACAAGCTGAAGGCTACAGAGAGGGATCGAGAGCGGCTTATGATGGAATTTATCCAGCCGCTGAAGAAAGAGCTTTCGGATGAGGGGATCAAGTATAAACTTAAGATCAGAACTAAGGCTGCTTACTCCATTTGGACGAAGATGCGTAAGCAGAAAGTCCCCTTCGAGGGAGTTTACGATGTTTTCGCCATCCGCTTCATCATTGATTGTGAGCCGGATCCTAAGATAGAGAAGGACCTCTGCTGGAAGGTGTTCTCATATGTCACTAAAGAGTATGAGCAGGACACGGGGCGTCTCAGGGATTGGATCACCAATCCCAAGCCCAATGGTTACGAGTCTTTGCACATCACGGTAAAGAACGGGCGAGGAGCTTATATTGAAGTCCAGATTCGCACTAAGAGGATGGATGAGGAGGCGGAAAACGGGCAGGCGGCTCACTGGTCCTACAAGGGTGTCAGGCATGAGGCTCAGATGGATAAATGGCTGACTTCCGTCAGATATGCCCTAGAGCATCCCAGTGAGGGTAATCCCGAGGATTTGCCGGAGCCTCCGTCCAAGGAGATATTCGTGTTCACTCCGACAGGGGAACTCAGGATTCTATCCGCGGGTGCGACGGTGCTCGATTTCGCTTTTAATATCCACACTGGATTGGGGGTGCGTTGCACCGGTGCGAGAGTCAACGGAAAGGCTGTCTCCATCCGTGAGAAACTCAAGACCGGCGATGTGGTGGAGATAATGTCCGGTAAGAACCAGAAGCCGTCTCCTGACTGGTTGAGTTTCGTTGTCACGTCCAAGGCTAGGAGCAGGATCAAGAGGGAGCTGGATGAAGAGGAATATAAAAAGGCTGCCGCGGGTCGGGAGCTTCTGGAGAGACGTCTGAAGAACTGGAAGCTTGAGTTCCCGGACGACATGATATCCGAGTATCTCAAGAAGATCAAATACAACACGCAGAACTCCTTCTATGCCGCTATCGCTGACTCGGTGCTGGATGTGAATGATGTCAAGAATTTCATTCAGGAGCATGACAAGATGGCCGCCCTTGCCGTTGACGCCGCTAAAGAGGCGGAAGCCGCCAGGATCAGCACGAGGTCGGATGAGTGGGCAGGAAGGCATGCCTCCGACGATATTCTCGTCCTGAACGCCAAGGATTTGAAAGGTCTTGACTACAAGATGGCCAAATGTTGCCATCCTGTCTTCGGGGATGACGTTTTTGGTTTCGTGACCAGGACGGAAGGCATTAAGATTCACAGGATATCCTGCCCTAATGCGGCGAGATTGATCAGCACATATCCTTACAGAATCCAGAAGGTACGGTGGGCTGAGACTCCTTCCGGAGGCAGTTTCCAGGGCACACTTAAAGTGATCACCGGCATTGAGCCTTCAGTGATAGGACGCATCACCGAGGTTGTGGGCAGTTTCAAGGCCTCTTTGCGGTCATTCAATGTCTCGGAGAACAACCGCAATGGCACATATGAGATCACGATGAAGGTCAGTGTTCCCTCAAATATGGAACTTGATAAGGTGATATCCCAAATCAAGATCCTCAAGCACGTGATTAAGGTCAGCAGGGTCTAGTTTTTCCAGACTTTCAGATATTCCTGGAGAGCCCACATCTCGTCGCGGTACTTTGCCGCCTGGCTGAAGTCCAGCTCTGCGGCTGAATGCTCCATACGGCGTTTGTCCTCCGCTATGGTCTTCTCTATCTGTTCCCTGCTCATGGAGCGAATGACCGGGTCTTGCAGCACGGCCGCAAGATCGGCCTTCACATATCCATCCACATAGGCAGTGTTGCCCTCCCGTTTGGAATCATGGCCAAGACCTACGGAAATGGAGCCTCTTCCAAGCTCACTGGGGTTGGGGATATAAGTGGGATCCGACACGGAATCTTTGGCGCTGACCCTGCCGCTCGGTCCGTTGGCCACACGGGGATTGACCACCTTCTCTGACGGGCCGTAGAGCTCGGAAGCGAGAATATTCCTCTTTACCTCCACCTGGGTCGGGGTTATCCCATGGATCTTGTTGAATTCCATCTGCTTAGTGCGCCGGCGGTTGGTCTCCCTGATCGTCTCCTCCATAGAGTCGGTGACAGTGTCGGCGTACATTATCACAAGACCATTCACGTTCCTGGCCGCCCGGCCGGCGGTTTGCGTGAGAGCCCTTCCAGAGCGCAGGAATCCCTCTTTGTCGGCATCCAGAATGGCCACAAGTGAGACAGTGGGAATATCCAGCCCCTCCCTGAGGAGGTTCACGCCAACCAACACATCGAACAGGCCGTTTTTGAAGTCCTCGATGATCTCGACTCTCTCCGATGTGTCCACATCGGAGTGGATGTATCTTACCCTCACGCCAATCCTGTCCAGATAGTCAGTCAACTCCTCTGCCATCCGCTTGGTGAGGGTCGTTACAAGGATCCGCTCATCATTCTCCGCCCTCTTGCGGATCTCTTCCACGAGATCATCCACCTGGTTTTTGGTAGGTCGCACCTCGATTGGGGGATCCAATAGACCGGTCGGGCGTACAACTTGCTCAACCACAAGACCTTCCGATCTCTCAAGCTCATAATCCGCCGGGGTGGCGCTGACATATATCTTTTGCCCTGTGATGGCGTTGAACTCATCGAACTTCAACGGCCTGTTGTCAGCCGCCGCCGGGAGTCTGAAGCCATATTCCACCAAGACCGATTTGCGTGAGTGGTCGCCCCCGTACATGGCCCTGATCTGAGGGATCGTGACGTGGCTCTCGTCGATGAATGTGATGAAATCATTCGGGAAATAGTCAATCAGGCAGAAAGGCCTCTGACCTGGGGCTCGTCCGTCCAGATATCTGGAATAGTTCTCGATACCGGGACAGTATCCCATCTCTTTTATCATCTCTAGATCATTCTCGACCCTTTGCTGCAAGCGTTTGGCTTCCAGGCCCTTCCCGATTTCGTTGAAATAGTCTACCTGAGCCTTGAGGTCATCCTGGATCATGCTGACCGCCTTTATGCTCCGCTCCCTGGTGGTGACGAAGTTGGTGGCTGGGAAGATCGGAACCTCATCCAGATCCTCTATTTTCGCTCCGGTGACGGGATCGATGAGAGACAGCGAATCCACCTCATCTCCGAAGAACTCTATTCTTACAGCCTCGTCAGAGCCTCCCAGGAACACATCCACAGTGTCCCCGCGGACTCTGAACGTGCCTCTTTTGAAGTCCACCTCTGTCCGGCTGTAATTAGCGTCCACGAGGTGATAAAGGAGCCGTGTGAGTGAACGGGTCTCTCCTCTTTTCACTGTCACGGACTGGGCGTGGAAATCTTCCGGGTTGCCGATGCCGTAAAGACATGAGACACTTGAGACCACAATAACATCCCTCCTTCCAGACATCAGAGCTGAAGCGGCGCTGAGTCGGAGTTTGTCGATCTGGTCGTTGATGCTGAGATCTTTCTCTATGTAGGTGTCTGTTGTCGGGAGATAGGCTTCTGGCTGGTAATAGTCGTAGTAGGAGACGAAATACTCCACGGCGTTGGAAGGGAAGAAGCTTTTGAACTCGCCATACAGCTGGGCTGCCAGGGTTTTATTGTGGCTCAACACCAGAGCCGGCCTCTGGAGCTTCTCTATGACATTGGCCATAGTGAAGGTTTTTCCAGACCCTGTCACACCGAGGAGAGTGACATCCCCGACTCCTTGCTGGAGGGCATCGCAGAGCCCCTCAATGGCTTCCGGCTGGTCTCCGGAGGGTTTGTATGGCGATTCAAGCCTGAATTTCATCTTCCCTTCTAAGATTTATTTGAATAGGAGCGGAGCGAACGTGTTGAGGTACAAGCGCCAATTCGCCCATGTGTGGCCTCCTTCCGACACGAAGAACGTGTGCTCAAGACCTTGCTCTGTCAAGGTCTTGTCCAAAGCTTTGGAGCCTTCGAACAAGAAGTCTGAGCTTCCGCAAGCGAGGAAGTACAGCTTGACTCCCGCCTTTTTCAAAGCTGCGACTTGCTCAGGAGTGGCGCGGCCCGCGGCTGAGAGAGGGCAAATGTAGTCAAACAACTCAGGATAGAGGTTCGAGGCGGAGATGGTGTGTCCTCCACCCATGGAAAGCCCCGCGATCGCCCTTGATGAAGGTTTGGGAATCACACGGAAATTCTTCTCGATAAAGGGCACTATCTCGGTGCAAAGGCTCCTCACATAAGCGTCGCGGTTTTCCTCGGAACGCCAGTTGATGGCTTTCTCGGGGATATTCAGGGTGCGGGCCGCCTGCTGTCCGGGGTTACCGTTAGGCATGACC
>ONSC01000179.1 GCA_900320365.1 uncultured Bacteroidales bacterium | reverse complement strand
TCATCAAGCGCCTTCGGGTCCATGGAAACCGGCACCTCGGAAGCGTCAATGGTCTCTCCTCCGAAATGCCACGCTCCCCATGTGTCATAATCCGAATACCCGCTCCAGACACCTTTCCAAGACCCATCCGTAAAGACAAGAGGCTCAGCACCTTCCGGAGTTATCGCATCAAGTTCCGCCTTCACAACGGGGCCTGGATACGCCGCATCGAAAGTGATCGGTTTGTACCAGCCTGACGATATCCATAAGACTATCTCATTCTCTCCCTTCTTCAGCAAAGAGGTGACATCGTACGTCATGATCAGGGATCGCTTGTCAAGCTGGGAAACCGCTGGTGTTAGCACGGCGTCAGAGACCGGTTTACCGTTGACATATGCCTCATGGTAACCCAACGAATTGACATATAAGAGAGCTTGAGACGGTAAGTTCTCGATAGCGAATGACTTGCGCACAAGTGGCGCGCTTTCTTGCACATATGTCGCCCCGATGTATTTTCCAGCCATCGTGTCTTCCCCGATAATGCCGATTCCAAACCGCTGCGGGGCGCTCCATGGGGAGACTTCTTCATCTGATTTCCAGACCCTTACCTGCCACCAGCACTGTTGCCTTGAGGACAATGGAGTCCCCGAATAAGGGACCATTATCTGATCAGACGAGGACACCTTCCCGGTGGTCAAAAGATCGGCCTTACCGGCCTTCAAGAGATCCTTCGCGGAAGCCATACGAATCTCGTAGGCCGCCTGTTCCATGGGTTTAGCGGAACGGATTTTCCAACTGAGATGAGGCTCTGCTGAATCGATGCCAAGAGGCTCGGTAAGGCCCTCACACCTAAGGTCATATACCTCGAATGAAGGACCGCAGGAAACCAGCCATGAAGTTATTACCAATAAAGGGAGAAAAAGGCTGAATCGCCAAGAAGGAGTCTTACGGATCATATCACGGATCATTTATTGTCAAAAGGATTCTAGACTTAAACAAAAATATGAAAAACAATCCATAAAATTTATAAATTTGTGACATAACATTTGACACAATGAACATCAACGAGAAATTCGTAATCACGATCAGCCGCGAGGTCGGCACAGGTGGAAGGACTATAGGACGCGAACTTGCCAAGAGGCTTGGTGTACGCTACTGCGACAAAGAGTTGATAAAGAAGCTTAAAGAGATGTTCGGCCTGAACGAGGCTGAGATTGAGAGGATCAAGGGGAAGAAACAGCATTGGCTCGAAGACCTGTTCTCCAGGATAACCCCTGAGTTCGGATCGGAGATGTTCATTCCCAAGGGTGCCGAGTATGCTCCGGATGTGACATCCAATGAGATATTCAATTACGAGAGCCAGATTCTCACATCTCTCGCTGAGGAGTCATCATGCGTGATCGCCGGCCGCTCCGGTTTCTTCGTGTTGAAAGACCATCCCAACAAGTTCGACGTTTTCATCCACGCCTCAAAGGAAAACAGGATCGCCAGGGTCATGCGTAGGCAGCAACTGTCTGAGAAAGAAGCGGAGGAGGTGATTGACTATGTAGACAAGGCACGTGAGAACTACATCAAGCAATACGCCTCAACAAGCCGCTATGATCTCCGCAATTATGACCTTGTCCTTAACATGGATTATCTCTCCGTGGAAGAGGCGGTCGAGGTCATTCTCAAAGCTATCGGGGAATAGCTATCTCACTTCAATTAAGTCTGCCCAGGACGTAGTGTAAAGACCTGAGCGGAATTCCCGCCTTATGCCGTCGGCATAGTGGCCGGGACGTTGTGTCCCGAGGCGGAGAAGATTCTCTCCGGAGGTGTTCACCTTGTCCATGACCTCAGAGATTTTATCATCACGTTCCCTGGCCTGACCGTCAAGACCGAACAGTACCTGCTGGATCGAGTCAGAATCCACTATGTCAGTGACAACCACCCCCGCTTTCTTATACTCGTAACCAGGTTTATAAACATAGCGAAGAGCCTTGAGCGCCGCACTTATAATCTCTGAGGCGCTATTGGCTGGCACGTCAAGATTAACCGTAGCCGTAGGGTAATATTGGTCAAGATCCTCACGGAAACGATTGGTGTATAGGAATATACCGACTGTCCCGGCGGCAGTGCCCTCTTTGCGGAGTTTCTCAGCGCACTTGCCGGCGAAATCCGAGACTCGCAATACCAACTCATCAAGATCAGAGATATTGTTGGCGAATGACCTCGAGGTGCAGATGGATTTCCTTTTCTCTATCTTCTCCTCCTCAACCATTCGTATTCCCTGAAGCTCGGACCATGTCCGGACCCCGATGACACCCATACGGTCCCGTACCCAAGAGACAGGCCTCTGGACAAAGTCTAGAGCGGTTTTGATCCCTGCCGCCTCAAGCTTCGGAGCACCTCTCCAGCCCACTCCCCACACATCGTCTATAGGGGTGAGAGACAACGCCTTACGCATCTTCTCGTCAGTGTCTATCACACATACTCCCCTATAGCCTTTGTACTTTTTCGCGAAATGGTTAGCCACCTTGCTGAGCGTCTTCGTAGAGGCTATCCCTATGCTCACCGGTATTCCCGTCCAGCGACGGATCCGCTTGATAAGGTCACGACATATTCCCGGAAGATCCTCATCCCGCACCCCATCCATGTTCATGAAAGCCTCATCAATTGAATACACCTCAAGTTTAGGGGCAACCTCTGAAAGCAGGGACATCACTCTGGCTGAGAGGTCGCCATAAAGGGTGTAATTGGATGACCTGACAACGAGTCTCCCTTGATCGACGAGGTATTTCACCTTGAAGAACGGAGTCCCCATCTTTATGCCCATCGCCTTGCTCTCGTTGCTGCGGGCCACCACGCATCCGTCATTGTTGGAAAGGACCACAACCGGGCGTCCCTCCAGTTCCGGCTGGAAGGCCCTCTCGCATGACACGAAAAAATTGTTGCAGTCTACAAGCGCGTACACACTTTCTTTATGACGTAAGTGACTATTCCCCAGACCGTAAAATCATTTGATTCAGTCACTTCTATTGGCTGGTATTTCTTATTAGCGGGAAGCAGCCACATCTTATTGTGTGGAAGGATGGAGTAGGAAACTCCCGGTTTCGAGGCCTTCCTTGATTGGTGATGGTTTTCGACGGCGGGAGCACTCACCGCAGGGTCTTTGAAAGAGATGAACTTCAGGGCGAACTCCCCATCCACGAAACAGACAGCCATGTCACCCTCGCGTGGTTCGATTGACTTGTCCACGACAAGCACATCACCCTCCTCAACCCCGGCGTCAACCATTGAATCTCCCACAACCCGGGCGTAGAAGGTAGCCGCCGGATGATGGACTAACTCCTTATTGAGGTCAATGAAAGAGTTCATGTAGTCCTGAGCCGGCGAGGGGAAGCCGGCGTGGACTGAAGGCTTGTCGTCGGACATGACTATTCTGATGGCTGGGGATCCCCGGTCAAGTCGGAGATGACTTCAGGTTCACTAAGGGACCGGGCAGCTGCGACCGCACAGTTTATGCCGTCTATGGCAGAAGAGACAATCCCTCCGGAATAACCGGCACCCTCTCCACAAGGGAGCAGGCCAGGGAACGAGTCGGACTCGTATGTCCTGGGGTTACGGCCTATCCTGATTGGCGAGGAAGTCCTGGACTCAACACCGATCAGAAGGGCTTCATTAGTGAAGAAGCCCCTGATGGAGTGCTTGTTAACCTCAGGGAAAGCCTTCTGGAGCCTGGAGGAGATCAACTCGGGAAGCAACTCATGCAGAGGAGCCGGCACAACACCCGGTTTGTAGGAAGTCTCAGGCAAGTCAGAGGAGACGACTCCATTGCAGAAATCTATCATCCTCTGCGCAGGTGCGGCCATCGGATTGTCCGAGCGGGTGTGGGCATATTCCCACATCTTCCGCTCGACAGCTTTCTGGAAGTCAAGTCCTTTGAAAGGACCGGATTCTGAATACTCTTCCGGAATATCATCCGGCTCGATCTGGACCACCACCCCGGCGTTGGCGAACTTGCCGCTACGGGCGGAGTTGGACATACCGTTCATCACGATGGTCTCAGGCTCAGTCGCGGAAGGAACCAAAACGCCACCCGGGCACATGCAGAAAGAGAACACTCCCCTCTCATCAACTTGAACTTTCTTAGCGACGTATTTAACGGCTTTGGGCTTACCAGTCGTCTTTGTGGGATGCTCACTGTCCAAAGCCTTGACCTCGATAGTCCCATCCTTCTTGCTAGTCAAGCCGGTCACTTTTGTGCCGAAATGATACTCTCCTCCCTTGGACTCGATGGTGGTACGGATATTCTCGACTATCTTAGGCAGACGATCCGTGCCAATATGCGGGTGGGCATCGATCAGTATCTGCGGATTGGCCCCGAAATTAACGAACTGCTGGAGAACCTCTTTGATGTCTCCACGCTTTGAGGAACGTGTATAAAGCTTGCCGTCAGAGAACGCGCCGGCTCCACCCTCTCCATAGCAATAATTCGAATCAGGATCCAGCGTTCCCTCCCGGACAAGGGCGGCCATGTCGAACTTGCGGTCACGGACATTCTTCCCGCGCTCCAGGATCACCGGCTTCAGGCCGAGAGTCAGGAGTTTCAGGGCGGCGAACAAACCTGCGGGACCCGCACCTACTATGATAACCGGCTCAGCCTCAGAGACATCCTTGTACTCAGCCACCTCATAAGGGACATAAGACTCGTAACGATGGTTATAACCCTCTATCTTATAGCGATATATCACATCATTCCTGGCATCTATCGACCTGCGGGCGATAACGCACGTAGCGTCGGCGTTCGGGAAAGTGGGCTGGAAAGACTTTGTGGGATCGATCACGTTTATCACGGCGTTGCCCCTGAGATTCATTTCCCTGGCGGCGACTACCCTCACATCGTCAAGTCGCAAGTCGCGACCGACTCTCCCTGTCATCTCAAATTCAATCATATCTACAAATAATTAATAATCAGCTATTCTCGACACTGGAGCGACATCAAGTGGAGTCCTTTCACCCGCTTTGTAACGGAACCAACCAGCGACTGCGATCATGGCAGCGTTGTCGGTGGTGAATTTGAACTCGGGAAGGTAGGTGTTCCATCCCCGCTTTTTCCCTTCGGCCTCAATCCTGGAGCGCAGGCCGCTGTTGGCGGAAACCCCGCCTCCTATCGTGACCTCCTTGATCCCGGTCTGCTTGGCGGCTCTTATGAGTTTACTCAATAGAGTTGCATTGCTCGGCTCCAAAATTTTGTCTTCTACACGTGCTTGTAGCTCTTTCAGAAGACTCTTTTTTGTTTCACTTAGTTTCATATTTGTTGTTTCTTGTTAATACATACATAGGGAGTTCTCTGTGTTTTTTCATCCA
>ONSC01000101.1 GCA_900320365.1 uncultured Bacteroidales bacterium | reverse complement strand
AAAGGGACAGTTATATGACTATCTCGCCGCTCACGGGGGACAGGCTTTTGTCAATACTGACGACCCTGATCTTACAGCAATGGTCGCCGATCGTTGGCCATCAGGAGGTTATATTCCTTATGGACTGTCATTGATGAAAGCGAAGACCCTTCCTTCCAGCGCCGAGCATCCGTTCCTGAGGATGAGGCTTCCGGGTGGTCTTGTCGTTGAGACCCATCTTGCCGGGGCATATAATGCCACAAACGTCGCTGCGGCCTTGGCGGTCGGTCTCCATTTCGGTGTCTCACTCGAGGAAGGAATCAAAGCTATTGAGGGATATATTCCCAAGAATAACCGTTCCCAGATGGAGAAGACCGAAAGGAATATCCTCATTGAAGACGCCTATAACGCCAATCCCACCAGCATGGCTGCCGCATTGGACAATCTTGTCCAGGTTGAGGCTGACCGGAAGGTGGCTTTGCTTGGTGATATGCGTGAGCTTGGGGATGAGTCCTTGGCTGAGCATCAGAAAGTTCTCGCACAAGTGTTGTCCATGGGGCTGGATTTCGTTTGTCTTGTAGGTGAAGAGTTCAGGAAAGCCTTGATTGGCAAGGAAAAGGACAATGTGTTCTGGTTCGCCGATTCCGGGGAACTGGCCGCTTGGCTGAGGGCTAATCCGGTCAGCGGTGCGACGATCCTTGTCAAGGGTTCGAGGGGAATCCAGATGGAGAAGGCCCTTCCTGAATTGTAGGTAGTTTCTTGTTAATAATGGCTGTAAGGCCAGTGAAAGGTACCTTGTCCACATAGCGCTGGACAAGGTATCTTGCTATCATGCCGATGAAATACCCTAAAGTGGTGCCTATTATGACTCCGACTATGACATCACCCAGGTAATGCTTACCGACAAAGATCCTGCTGATGGAGATGAGCATCGCCCAGGCGAGTGCCCATTTACAGAATGCGTTGTAGGTGTGGGTGTTGTCGTTTCTGAATCCGATAATCAGGCACATGGCCACGGCGTACGCGTTGGCGGCATGCGCTGAGAAGAAACCGTAGAATCCGCCGCGGCTTTCCAATAGGTTCAGCCCACCGCTGAGCATCCTGAAAGAGTAGCTTGGCCGGAGTCTCAGGACCGCGTGTTTCACGAGATTGGAGAACTGGTCGCAGGCGGCGAATGCCAAGCCGCATGAGGCCAGCACAATCAAAGCTTTTTTCCAGCCGAGCCGTTTGAAAAGGAAATAGGCGCAGATTATGTAGGTCGGGATCCAGAACGACTTGTCCGAGAACATTGTCCACATGCTGTCAGTCAAAGGTGTACTGAAGCTGTTGAGCCACAGTGTCACTTCCTGATCCAGACTGTGCAGGGTGCCTATGACTGAAGCGCTGACCATAACATGTCCTTGAGCTCTTTCAGCCCTTCTCCGGAGACAGATGAGATGAATATGTGAGGTATACCCTCGGGGAGCGTGGGCTCAATCTCAGACTCTATCTTCTTGTCGATGAGGTCACATTTCGTGATAGCCAGAATCCTCTCTTTATCAAGAAGCTCAGGATTATATTCCTCAAGCTCGTTCAGCAAGGTCCGGTATCCGGCGGCTATGTCATCTTCCTCTGCTGAGACCATGAAGAGAAGCACTGAGTTGCGTTCGATATGCCTTAAGAACCTTATTCCTATTCCTTTACCTTCATGGGCGCCCTCGATGATGCCTGGAATGTCGGCCATGACGAAGGATTTATCGTCATAATACTTGACTATCCCTAAGTTGGGCTCTAAAGTAGTGAAGGCATAGTTGGCGATTTTGGGTTTGGCTGCTGTGATAGCGGCGAGAAGGGTAGACTTTCCAGCGTTTGGGAAGCCCACAAGGCCTACGTCAGCCAGGAGTTTAAGCTCGAGGATAAACCAACCTTCTTCTCCTTCCTCACCAGGCTGTGCGTACCTGGGTGTCTGGTTGGTGGCTGTCTTGAAATTGTTGTTGCCCAGACCTCCACGGCCACCCTTGCAAAGGATCCTCTCCTCGCCAGGTTCCATCATCTCGAATAGAATCTCCTCAGTCTCAGCGTCTTTTGCCACAGTTCCGACGGGAACCTCCAGAATGATGTCTTGTCCGTTCTTCCCTGTCCTTAGTCCACCTTCTCCATTGCCGCCGTTATCCGCTTTAACGTGTTTGCGGTATTTCAGATGGATCAGTGTCCAAAACTGGGGATTTGCCTTCAGGATGATATGCCCTCCACGGCCACCATCGCCGCCGTCAGGTCCACCCTTCGGCACGTACTTGGCCCTGTGAAGATGCATGGAACCCGCACCACCGTGTCCCGAGGCGCAATATATCTTGACGTAATCTATGAAGTTGCTGTCAGCCATAGTCCTCGCATTGGGAACAAAGTTAATGATTCTTTTTTATTTCCAGAAGAGTAGCGGTGACCAATAACGCAATCCAGATCAATAGGGGTTGTCCTGGGCAGGGCTTTATTCTAAGCCCCAGTCGTAGTTGGGTTCCGGTCCCATTTCCAGTTCCAGCGAACCGCCGCCCAGCAATTCGGAGGCCGGGAAGCGGAAAGAGCGCAGCGGTTTGCCGTTTAGCACGGCGCTTTGCACATAGATGTTCTTCCTTGAAGCGCCATGGGCTTTGATGACAAAGGTCTGTCCACGTCCGAATCGGCCGTCCAGGTGGATGGTGATCTCTTCGAACGCCGGACTTGCAATCTCGTACATGGGGGTCACACTGCAACCACCGTCCATCTGGAACAGGCCGAGGGAGGTCATGACCGCCCAAGCACTCATCTGTCCCTGGTCTTCATCGCCGAGATAGGCATTGGCGATGCCGTATCCGTAGTATCGGTCCAGGATGGAACGGCTCCAACGCTGGGTATTCCACGGCTGGCCGGCATAATTGAACATGTAGGCGAAATGCATGGACTGCTGGTTACCCTGGACGATCGGATGGTTCCAGTATTGGTCGTTCGGCGCATTGTACCGCCAAGCCTCATCCTGATAGAAGCCCCATTCCAGACGATCTGTAAACCGCTTCTTGCCAATTTTCTCCACCAGTGCGGGCACATCCTGCGGGACGAAGAAGGTGAGCTGCCAGGCATTCCCTTCCACATAATGCGCATTGGCGCCGCTGCGGAAGGGATCGAAGCCCTCCATCCACTGCCCCTTGCTGTCTTTCATGTGACACCACCCTTCGTCATCAATCACATTCTTCCACCAGTATCCCCGGTCATTGAATGTCTCGGCGGTTTTTTCGTCCCCCAGGGCCTTGGCCAGTTGTCCGACCGTCCAGTCATCGAAGGAGTATTCCATCGAATTGGAGAAACGGCCTTTGTCGTACGGGACATAATGGTATCGCATATAAGAAACCAAATCACGGTTGCCGGCGAATCCCTTGAATACCTTCTGTGCAGGGGTGGTTTGCATCTTTACGGCCGCCTGCAGCAGTTTCCGGCCATCAAAGTTCCGGATGCCCATCTGCCAAGCGCTGACCAGAAGCGGGATTTCATGTTCCCCGACCATGACCGGAATGTAGTTCAAACCGGCTGGACCCTTTGCCAGCCATCCGTTTGCATCGTACATGGCGAGTTGAGAGCGGACCCATCTGCGGGACCATTCCGGCGTGACAAGGTTCCAGAATTGGTTCAAGTTCCAAAAGGTGTTCCAGAAGGCATCGCATCCGAGCATGACGTCTTCGGCGGGATCTTCCACCCTGCGGACAGCCCCGTCCGTAGAAATCCATTCTCCGTTGCAGTCGCTCCAGATGTTGCGGCTGCAGATCGCCCGGTACATATTGTTGTAGAACCTCATTTTTTCCCGGGCGTCATCGCTCTTTATTTCCAGTCGTGACAGGAGGCCATTCCAGGTATCTATATTGTTCTGCTTCACGGCATTGAACTCCCAGCCGAACGGCCGGGTGACCTCTGTCTCCAGGTTTTCGGCAGCGTTCTCAATGCTGACGAGCGAGATGCCGCTGCGAACCTGGATTGCCCACCGTTCCGCCGACGGGGCGAATTCGACAAACACGCCGGCAGAGCCACATTCTCCCCACTCGTGGGAGGTGACATCACGAGAGACCGTTCCGTCCGACCAGCAGCCGACGCTATTAACCGGGCGGTTGAATTCGATGACGAAATGGACACGGTAGTCCTGTTCGGCATCGTGACTCCATACGCGCGGGGAGAACTCATGGCAGTATCCCTCGATCCGGGTGGGTGAGACGAGCCGGAAGGAGGCGTCCTGGATAATAACGCCATATTCCGCCTGAGGCTTGAAATCAATCAGGATCCGGCCGTTGTTCCGGTCGGTGGGGAAGGTGAAGCGCTCGAAACCGCACCGGGTCGTGGCGGTGATTTCCGCAAGAATATCATAATCAGTCAGTTCGGCGCTATAGTATCCGATGTCAGCTTTTTCCGTGCGTTTGTTGATCCGGGAACGGTAACCTTCGTCGTCTTTTTGCTCGTCACCGACCAGGGTTTTCAGCGGTCCATTCGTGGCCATGATACCAAGCCCGCTGAGTGTCCATTCGTGGATGTGGCTGAAGCAGCCGATGCTCTCGAAAGAAGGTTGGTAACCGGCCTGCCACCCGCCATTCTGGTTGTCGGGGCTGAGCTTCACAATGCTGAACGGCATCCATGGCCCGGGTGCGAGCATCCAGCGGGAGTGAGCGGTTCCGATCCTCGTATCGACATATCCCGCAGGTGTCTGGAGGGGTTGCGGGGAACGGTCGATCCTGCCGGAGGCGATTTTCTTCCCGTCACAGTAAACGGCATAGCGGCTTTTCCGGGCTGCCTGTACAGCAGGCATAGGGGCTTCGAGGCAGTATCGCCCTTTTTCAATGGTTTTCTTCAGGATGGTCTTTCCGCCGACCTTAACGCTGATTTCCGGCTCACCCTCCAGGTGTTCCAGATCTACCAGGAGAGGCTGGACGGATGACCCCAATTGATACGGGGCAGGCGCGGCGCCACGGACGAAAACGCCATGAGGGGTTTTGACTTTCATCGGGGAAGGACCGAGCAGTTCAATCTGGTCGAAGAGGATCCAGGATCCTTCCAGTACGGAGATGACCAGTTGGTTCGCACCCTTGTGCAAGTCCCTACCCTTCAGCGGGATAGCGATGGTATAAGGCGAGGCTGCGGAGAGATTGCCGGTGATGCCGAGGGTGTCGGTAAGTTCTTCGTTCTGCCAGGCTTTGCGCTGGGCGGAAAAATCCACCCCGTCTTTAAGGATCTGCACCTTGGTATCGATGTCGTTCAGGGAGACCTTCACCAGGGGCATGAATTTGGTGGCGTGGTCCGCCAAGTGAATATTCAGGAGATAATCCGCCTCGGCTTTCGGCTTGCCTTCCATGCCGAACAGGATGGTTACACAGTGTGTCCTCCATCCCGCCGTTGGCCAAGTTCCGCCCCAGGTGTCCACGGGCCCGGGCAGGACATAGGGGAAATCTTTTTCAGGAGAGGAGTGCCCGACCAGGAAATAGGTATCTTCGTACCCGAAGTCGTTCTCAATGAAGTCTCTGAATCTGTCCGGTGCCAGAGCGAAGCCTTCGGGGGAACCGTCCTTTTGGCCGATACGCCAGATAGGTTTGTCCGGGTTCCGGGTTCCGGAGAACACCGTTCCTGTCGCAATAATCAACAGAAATATAATAGAGGAGAGAAGCTTGCGCATATATTCACGACTTTCGGCGCATCATTTTCATAGTGCGTGGTCAAGGCCAACATCTATGCCGTTCCATGCTTTGCGTGAGGTCCAGTCACGGCCTGGGGCGCTCCAGAACGGATCGTCCGCCGGGAGACCCAGAGGCAAGAAGGCTGCGCAGCAGAGATAGACACTGCCGGTGTTGATGTAAACCTCTCCCATCTGGATCTGGCTCCCCGCATAACCGACACGTAACCAACCGTTTCCGTCAAAAGTTCTTGGGGCGCTGGCCTGCTTGGAGATCACAGCTGTGAGTGCTGAGCGCACTTGGGCGGGACTCAGTCCCGAAGGCAGGAGATGTAGCAAAGCAGCCTGTGAGAGAGCGTGGAAGGAGCCGAAACGATACGCGATCGAACGGCCTATGACCGGATAGGTTCCCTCGGGGGAGATCATCCTCTCAAGCTCGGCGGCGAAACGTCCGAGACGTTTCTCTTGCTCAGGTAGGAATTCTGAGCCGTCGATTCCGTGCTTATCCATCACTCTCAGGACATCAATCAGCATGGGGTGGATCACCAGGCTGTTGTAGTAGTCGAGATGGAAATCCTTCCCGTCACCGTACCAAGCGTCACCCTTGTACCACTGGTCCCTGAATTTGTTGATGCCGTAGAGAAGCCTGTCAGAGTCATATTCTCCGGTGAACTCAAGGAGGGCGGCCTCGACGGTTGAGGCGAAAAGAAGCCAGTTGTTCTCGGATGGTTTGATCCCCCTGGAGCGTTTCCACTCATCGGCGAGCCTTTTCTTGGTCTTCTTGTCCAACCTGCCCCAGATCTGTGTGGGAGCTCTGAGCACACCTTCAGCGAGGAAAGCGGCGTCAACCAGGGGCTGACCGCCTATTTCCCCTCCGAAAATCAGGTAGTCCGGGGAAGAAGGATCGACAGCGTTCTTCAAACCTTTGACTGTCAGTTCGATGAAACGCTCTCTCAGTTGACCTTCCTCAGTGTTGTCCGGACCGAGCTCAAGCCAAGGAGAGATTCCGCAGAGAGTCCTGCCGACAGCCTCCAGGAGAGAAACGTCACGGTAGGCCATTACCGTGTTGAGAGACTCGTATGGCATGTTCTTTCTCAAAGTGCCGGCAGCGAGGTTCTCGAGCACGGGAGCTGCGATCTTGGTCAGTGTCTCCACCCATAACTTACGGTCTGCTTTGCCATCCGGACGCTGGAGGAGCTTCTTCAGGCGTAGCAGGGCCTCGACATAGTAATAATCGGCGTATGTAAGAGGAACATCCACCTCCGACTTTCCGGGAAGACTTCCCACGCTATGCTTCAGAATAAAACCTCCCTGCTCTCCGGGCTTTGCCAGGTACTCTGGAGAACTCAATGTACGCAGTTGTTGGACAGCGAGTTCCAGCCATCCTGCCGACTCGGGACCCGGGTCCAACTGACTTAACTCAATAAGGGCGGAGGCCATGATGGCGCCTGCTGAAGCGTCCCTCTGGGTGTCAGGTGCCCCAGGGGCGTTGAAATCCCAGCATGGTATTTTGTCTGCCGGGAGGTTCGGATGGTTCTTCAGAAAGCGTCCGATCTTGCGGGCTTGCTCCAAGAAAGCGGGATCCAATGTCTCCCTGTACATCATTGTGTAGCCGTAAAGGCCCCAGGCCTGCCCGCGGGCCCATGCGCTGTCGTCGGAATAACCCTGGTGAGTGTTCTTCACCTGGACTCCTCCGGCCTCAGGGTCATAAGACACTACATGCCATGTCGAGCCATCCTCACGGAAATGGTTCTTGATCGTTGTGAAGGAATGGGTCTTGGCGATATTCTCGTAACGTCTGTCCCCGAAAACCTTAGTGCTGAAGCAAAGCATCTCCAGGTTCATCATGTTGTCGATGATGACCGGGAACTTCCATTTCTTGTTCTCCTCCCAGGATTTCATGACTCCGAGCTTCGGGTTCCACCTTGTGATAAGGTTGTCTGTTCCCTCGTGAATAACCTCAAGGTAATGTGGGTTGCCGGTGAGCCTATACCCTTGTCCGAAACTGGACATCAGCATGAATCCCACATCGTGGTTGTTTGTTATCTTCTTGGCAGGCTCGACACGGGCGGTGTACAGCTCGGCATACTTGCGGTAAGAGGAGTTCCCTGTCTCCTCATACATCATCCAGAGAACCCCTGGGAAGAATCCAGAGACCCAGCCACCGTAGCCTGTGGTTTTAAGCTCTCCGTTCTCCCAAGTGCGCGGAAGCATTTCCTTGTTTGACTCGAGGCCACGGGCAAGGATCAAGGACTGTTCAGCAGCTCTTCCCAGTCCCCGTTCAATCATTTGGCTCAACGGCTCCTGTGCGGCCGCTGGCGTGAATATAACTATCAGGGTCAGCAAGACCACACAAAAGCGTCTAGCCATAAATATTTGAGTTTTAATGGTTTCTAAAGGGTCTCCATCAGATCGTGGACACGTTTGCGCACTTCTTCGATGGTGCCGGTGCCGTCAATCTCGTTGTAGGCGCCTGAAGCCTTGT
>ONSC01000188.1 GCA_900320365.1 uncultured Bacteroidales bacterium | reverse complement strand
ACTCGGTATCGAGTGGCACGACCTGATCGGCATGGGCCGTACGAACCCCGACGACAACACGGAGAAATTCTCGATGAGCTGGCCCTGGGACAAGAAATCATACTGGGTGATATTGGACTCCCGGATGATATAAACCTTGCCGTAAGTCCTCTCCTGATAGGGGTAAACGCGCATGTTGACACTGACCGAGTCAATCGAGATCTGCTGGGTGATATTCGCCGAGACCATCCTCGAGTAATACCCCTTCTCGCTGAGGTCGTTATAGTAATCGTACGCGCTCTTGTCACACATGACCAGTGCGCGGTCGACGTTACGCCTTATCCCGTCACTGGACGGGGACAGGTTGAACATCAGCTCATGGAAGCGCATGACGTGGTCAGTCACCTCCAGCTCCCTGTCAACCGCCGTGGATGAGGAGACGGTGGCCGAGGCGGCGCCTCCGTTCCCGTCCAGGAGATAGATGTTATCCGTATGCCTCGCGACGAACGAGGCCGAGTAGAAGAGCGACCCCAGCGCCACGACGGCGGCCGCCACGAGGGTCGAGACAGTCAGGAACTTCGTCCTCTTGAACGAGCCCTCGATGGTGTCAAAATATTTAACGACATTCTCCATAAGCGCCTAAATCTTCTTGCCGATAATGAGGCCGCCGATAACCTTGCCGGCGTGGTTCACGTTGCCGTGGGCGTCGTTGGCCCCGGTGGAGTCAATGACATACGCCGCGATCTTCGGCACGGCCAGTATATTGAGGATGGCGACGATCGTGCAGGCGAGGCAAACCCACCCCTTCCCGAACTGATAAGCCGCGTCAAACGACGCCATCTGAAGGAGCACCTGGTAATTGATGAACATGACAAGCTGCCCCACGGGAATCCAGAAAGCCACCTGGATATACCTCGCCACCCAGGAACGGATGGTCTGGGAAAAAGAGGGCAGGATGGCGAAAGCGAAGGCGAACGGCCCCAGAAGGGAAAGGATCGTCAGGTACACATAACAGTACACCTGCTGTCCGAACATCACAACCTTCATCATGAAGAACAGGAGGAAATTGAATACCATCGTAACCGACATCTCGGTGACGGTAAGGACGGTGTGGACTGTTCCCATAACAGCGGCCGCCACGGCGTTGACCGCCAGCTCGAGCCCCCTGTCGATCTTCTGGAGGAACCTCAGGAAACCGTTCTCCTCCTCATTGTCCCTGTCGTGCCGGCTGGGTTTGCCGCTGATATCCAAATCGTTGTCAACGACAGCGTTCCCAGCGTTATACTCCGCCACCACGGCATCCTTAAGGGCCTCCATATACTGGCTCATGGAGACATTCGCCTGTCTGCTGAGGCCACGGGTGAACATATTGCACACGGAGTGGACCGGTCCGGCCACGAACGTGTTGAAATTACATACGCACAGGAGAAGGGCGAACGGCCGCACTATCGTCCAGAGGGTGACGCCCTGCCCCTCTATGTAATCATGGGCGGTCTTGAGGAGGACCACCCCGGCGAGAAGGCCCCCGATCACGGCGGCGAGCGACCCGAAAGCCGCCAGCCTGGCGCCGACTATCTGCGAGCGGATTGACTCAAGCGCGCCCAGAACGCCATCCAAAGCGAGAACATACATAACCTCGAACAATCAAATGTCACACACCGAAACCAACGAACCTGGTGAGTATGGCGAGCAGGAACGCCCCCGTCACCAGCGCGACCGCCACACGCACGAATATCCGCTCCGCCCCGTAATCTCCCCTGCCGTAGCGGACGAAAGCCGTCACAAGGCTGCCTAGAGCGAGGAACGCCAACAGGAGCGACACGACATAAAAACCGTTCCGGTAAGCGGATGTCGCAGTCTCGTACCCTTCGGTGTCCCCGAGGGCGTCGGCCACCGACACGCCTCCCTCCGGGACATACGGCAGCTCCGGAGACGGAAGGCTGACACCAGACAGCGTCCCACCATACACCGGCCGCACCCCGCCGAGGCTCGACAACCCGTAGGAAGGCTCCCTGCTGTCCAAGAGGTTAAGGAACTCGAGCGCCCCGCGGGACTCCGAGAGAAAAACAATCTCCGCACCCATCTCCCTGCCGTTCGAGAGCACCCTTGACTCCATGTCGTCGATGATCTTCTCCACGGCCAGCTTCTTCTCGTTCCTAGACAGGCCGGCGTCACGCATTATCCTCTTGCTCAACTCTGACAGCTGCCTCACTGTCTTCAGGCAACCGTTGACCTGACTCATGAGAGAGCTGATGACAGCGGGGTTAAAACCGGCGTCCCTCATCCGGCTCCAGTTGCGGAGATAGACGGTGGTGGCCCTGACCTGGTAGTTCAAGACCTCGGTAAGGCGTTCCGCGAGCCAGGTTGAAAGCTGTCGTATCTTTTCTTCAGCGGTCATTCCTTGCTCGCTTTCAGAATCTATGTCTGGCGCAGGAATTCGTTCTTCCAGTGAACGATCCTCATCAGTCTTTGGCGTATCAATACTGACCCCTTTTCTTTCGAACTTAGGATCATATCCAAAGTAATCCTTATAGAAAGCAGAACTTGAATTCCCAATTAAAAAATTCCTCACAGTCTTTTTGAGGTAGCTATAAACATTATCCAGATCCTTAGTAATCCAACTCCTGTCATTTGTTACAGCCTCGAGAAACAGTACATTAGTAAGCTCTTCAACTGATATCTCTTTCTGTTTGTTGACGGCACGAATTGCTGTGGCGAGAATAACTCTTACTTTTGGATCCTCTGTGAGGAAACGCGCTAAAGCATCCTTATCCTCCCTCAATCGTTCAATTGAGATAGTGGCTGGCTTCTCGGCGCGTTGCGAAATCATTAATTGAAGTTTTTAGTGTCTAACTAGCAAATTTACAAAAATTTTCAAGACTTCTGCTAAATGTTAAAAATAATACGTTAGGAAAGGCTCCGAAGAGCCTATCCTTAACGAATCCCAAGTTTCATGCGGTAGAACTTACCGACATGCTTGATTTCTGATTTGATGATAAGAAGGATTACCATCGATATTCTGATAACCATCGAAGTGTCATTTCCAAGATCACTAGTGGTGAGGGTCTGAAGTGTGAAGATGTCGTCCATAACTCATTTTCTTTTGTTTGATAATAAGAGGGCGACATATTTTTTTTCTAACACTATTCACTTGCGCCGCTGATTGGTACAAGTCCATTATAGCTTTGCAACAGATATAAAACTGATGAGCTATGTTCGAGATTGTCATTTCCGTTGCCCTGTATTTAGGCGCTCTGGTTCTTCTTGTTAAAGGCGCTATAGCTTATTGCAATCATGACCACGTTGTCACTGAGCCGTAGAATTCCCACGGTTGTTCCGGTATTTTTTCGTACCTTCGCGTATATGAAAGAACCTAGAGTTTATAATGGGATTGAGCGTCCGGAGTTCACCCCGGAGCGCATCAGTGAGCTTCGTCCGGACGAGGTGTTCGTATTCGGATCAAACCTGGAAGGCATGCACGGCGGCGGCGCTGCGTGGGTGGCTTTCCAGAAGTTTGGCGCAGTACTGGGATGCGGTGTCGGCCTGCGTGGTCAGAGCTACGCAATTCCCACTATGCAAGGCGGTGTTGAGACCATCAAACCGTATACGGATGAGTTCGTTTCTTTCGCTGCTGCGCACCC
>ONSC01000126.1 GCA_900320365.1 uncultured Bacteroidales bacterium | reverse complement strand
CCTGCCGCATCTTGAGGTCAAGGGCGGCCAAAGGCTCGTCTAGAAGAAGTACCTTGGGCCGGTTGATGATAGCTCTCGCGATGGCAACCCTCTGCTGCTGTCCACCGGAGAGGGAATCCACGTCACGGTCCTCGTAATCGCTCATGCTCACGAGCTTAAGGACTTTCTTGACTCTGGTCTCTATCTCGTCCTTAGGGACTCCTTGAAGTTTGAGTCCAAAGGCTATATTGTCATATACGTCGAGGTGAGGGAATAAGGCGTAGCGCTGAAATACAGTGTTGAGCGGCCTCTGGTGTGGGGGAATACCTGCGACATCACGGAAATCCGATTTACCTCCCTTGCCTTCCCACTCCATCATGATCTTGCCCTCATCCGGCTGGAGGAACCCGGCCAGGAGGCGCAGGAGAGTGGTTTTCCCACATCCGGAGGGACCAAGCAGGGTCACGAACTCGCCCTTACGTATGTAAAGTGAGATGTCTTTCAGTACTTGATTGCCCCCGAATGACTTCGAGACATGCTCGATGTCAATGATGATGTTCTCGCGTCCTGTCATTACCGCTTTCTGGGGATGTTTAGGTAGTACATTGCTCCCAGAGTGAGGGATGTGCTTTTAAAGAAAGAATTGTAGCATGCCGCCGCATGTATCCTCAGGTCCTTTCCGCAATTGAGCGGGAACCAGTGGGCGGCCAGGCCGAATGTTCCATTCTTGTAATATTCATGGGCTTTCTCGTAACCAGCCCTGCCGATGAATTCCCATTTATCTGTAGGATTGAACTTCGCTGTGGTGAAGGCGGTAAACCCGTCTTCAAGAACATTCATGGCGTCTCCTACCTTATTGGTGAAGTCAAGCTGAAGGGTCCATGCGCCGAGCTCCACCTGGTTGCCGAGAGAGAACATCCACTCATAACCTCCGTCCCAATTCTCAATCATGTTGGTGCTGTAGAGCAGGCTCACGGGACCGTAATATCCTTGATACTGAAGGGAATAAGCCATAGCGTCGAAAGGCTTCTCACCATAGGGCGAGCTGACGGCTTGAAGGAATAGGCCTGTGGTCTCCTCGCTATTCATCCAGCCGGCCTTGAGGCCCCACTGGTAGCACTGGAATTGGTTGTAGAGCGAGGACATCATGTCCCAATGGATCTCGTAATCGTTCTGCTCCAGCTCAAAGCCTCCGAAAGCGAGAACCTGCTTACCGGCGGTGATAATGAAGTTGCCCGGTGCATATTCAAGATAAGCCCAGTCGCACCAATTCACGTCATCGGAACGCCAAGTGTTCTGATACAGGTACTTAGGCTCAGGACTTAGCCAATGGTTACAGATGCTGAACGAGAGTTTGTCAGAAATGTCTCCCTCGAAAAGAGAATAAAGTGAAGAATTGCCGAGAGTCGCCTCTTCATATTTCCCATCGTAGAATACCGGATTGAAATCAATCCTCGGAATGATGGTGATCCCGGCACTGGCGCCGGAATCGTCAGCCCCTTGCGCCTGGGCAAGGGTGCAAAGCAGGATCGAAGCCGCTAAAACAACCAGTTTCTTCATTTAAACCCATAAAAAGTTATTTAGTTCAACTTGAGCCGCGAAAATAATAAAAAAAACGCTATTTCCCGGATTTCTTCAAAGTAATTAATATCACTCCATTGGCGCCGCGCACTCCATATATGGCCGCCGCGGAGTCTTTGAGCACATCAACAGAGTCAATATCGTATGGATTAATCGCCGCGATGTCATCCATCACGACTCCATCGACCACGAATAAGGGCGCGGTGCCACTGTTGATGGAGTTTATACCCCTTACGTAGACATTAGCCGATGTCGGGCCAGTACTCTCGACCCTCACACCAGGCACCATGTCTCTAAGGTAGTCGTATACAGTGTTGAACGCTCTTGTGTTCTTCTCTTTTTTGTGGCTCACTGAATATGTCAGGTCATCCCTGGAGACTTTGCCGTATCCAATATTGATAGGCTCGTCATTGAAAACAGGTGAGGTTGTGTTCTTGGACGAGGCGCAGCCGAAGGATAGAGCCATCGCCATGAAAATGAAAATATAAGAGGTCTTTCCCATGATTATCAGTTATTTTGAGTTCTTGTCTATTATGTTGTGCACCACTGCCGTTGTGTCTTCCAGGCGAAGTCGAAGCCATTCCTCAACCTTCTGGATCTGATCGCTAGAAAGAGGTTTCTTTGACTTGGTGAGGATTATTGTCTGCGCCTTGACATTGAGACTGTCATCAACTGCGGCTCCCTTACCGATCGAAATGTCCTGGATGTCGGGGTAGCTGTAGCGGATCTCTTTCGCTATCCGCTTGTAGTTGATCTCGCGGCCCTTGATTTCGCCCAGCTCTTTTTCCAGCTTCTTGATCTCAGCTTCCTTTCTTGCGAGGTCGTCCTCAGCCCTCTCGTATATTCCCCTGAGAATCTGGTCGGTGGATTTCTCGACTGAGCCGAGGTCGCTCTCGTTGATGTTCAGGCGGCTGACATCGATCCCATGAGCGGAGGCGGACAAAGTGAGGGCATTTATCTCATCCTCGCTCAACTTGCTTCCCGCATAGAAGATGTCCACTTTACGGTCTTTGCCGCTTGATATGCTGTAGTCATAGATGTATCCCTGGCTGAAGTTCTTGTTTGCGGCGATGAAAGCCTGGACATTGCGCTCAAGATTGTTCTCTCCGATCATCACTGCGGCACTCCAAAGGCTCGGCACCGTGACCGCCAGAATAGCGAGTGTCATCAGAGTCCTGGTCCTTTTTGTCACTGCCGGTGAGGCATATTCGGTGTCCTTGAACCTCAGATATTTGGACATGATGTATGTCGCCAGGATGATGAACACGCAGTTGATGAGGAAGAGGAGCATCGCTCCGCCGAAGAACCTCAAGTTGAGCTTCGCCAGACCGTAACCAGCGGTACAGAGAGGAGGCATGAGGGCGGTGGCGATAGCCACTCCGGCTATCACTGTTCCCTTGTCTTTACGGCAGCTCTCGAGCATTCCTGCTAGGCCACCGAAGAAGGCGATCAACACGTCGTATATGCTTGGCCTTGTCCTTGCCATCAGCTCAGTCGGATTGACCAGGTTGAGAGGGGATATCAGGAAATAAAATGACGCAGCCAAAAGGCTGACACTCACCATGATAAGGAGGTTGCGCAGGCTCTCGGTCAAAAGCTTGGTGTCGCTTGTGCCCATAGCCAGGCCAATCCCTATGATGGGCCCCATCAAAGGGGAAATGAGCATGGCGCCGATGATGACCGCAGTGGAGTTGACATTCAAGCCCACCGAGGCTATGATCACGGAGAAGGCGAGGATCCACACATTGGGGCCGCGGAAGTAAATACCGCTCCGTATCTTGGCTGCGGCGTCCTCGGTGTCGATTTGGTCACCGATGTAGACTACTCCCTTGAGCCACTTCTTGTATCTACTAGAGAATGACATTTCAGTTCCTTTTATACAATTTGCTAATATACAATATTTTCTTATTTTTGTACGCTTAAAACCGTTTATGAGATGAAAAGAATTCTATTGTCTATTCTCGCCTTGGCATCTTTCACTGGCATTGCCCTGGCTGATGAGGGAATGTGGCTTCCGGCACTTATCTCCCAGAGAATCGGAGACATGCAGGCGAAGGGTTTCAAATTATCAGCTGAGGATGTCTACAGTGTCAACCAGGCTTCTCTCAAGGATGCCGTCGTCCTTTTTGGCGGAGGTTGCACCGGAGAGATCGTGTCTGACGAGGGTTTGCTCCTCACCAATCATCACTGTGGCTACGGATTTATCCAGCGTCATAGCAGTGTTGAGCATGATTATCTCAAAGACGGTTTCTGGGCGATGGACAGGAGCCAGGAGCTTCCGAACAGGGGACTGACCGTCAGTTTCCTCCAGAGGATGGAAGAAGTCACTGACCAGGTCCTGAAAGGATATGACAAATCGATGACTGAGCTGCAGAGAGACTCAGTCATAAGAGTCAACTCCGGTGAGCTTGTGCGGGCCGCCATGGAAGAAGGCAAGGGGCTGAGAGCCAGT
Organism: uncultured Bacteroidales bacterium; assembly: GCA_900320365.1. Classification (GTDB taxonomy): domain Bacteria; phylum Bacteroidota; class Bacteroidia; order Bacteroidales; family UBA932; genus Cryptobacteroides. The sequence continues at coordinate 2,945 of ONSC01000126.1, read as the reverse complement.
GTCGAGGCTTTGTATTACGGCAACCAGTATTTCTTGTTTGTGTATAAGATTTATCGTGATGTCAGGCTCGTGGGCGCTCCGCCGTCCTCTATAGGAAAGTTCGGTGGCGACACCGATAACTGGATGTGGCCTCGCCATACAGGTGATTTCTCGATATTCAGGATCTATGCCGACAAGGACAATGAGCCTGCCGACTATTCGGAGGATAATGTTCCTTACAAGCCTCGTAGGTTCTTCAAAATCTCCCGCAAGGGTGTCAAGGAAGGTGATTTCACCTTTGTTTATGGCTGCCCGGGAAGCACGAAGGAATATGTGATGTCCGAGGAGGTGAAGTACACCGCCGAGGTATCGGATCCTCAGAAGATTGCCCTCCGCACCAAGAGATTGGATATTCAGAAGAAATATATGAATGCCAGTCAGGCGGTCAGGATCCAGTATTCATCCAAGAATGCCGGTGTCTCCAACGCCTGGAAGAAATGGCAGGGAGAGGAGAAAGGAATAAAGAAGATGAAGACTGTCGCCGCTAAGCAGGCGTTTGAGCGTAAGTTTAACAAATGGGCGGAAGGTACTGAATATGAGGGACTTGTCGATAAGCTAGGGGCTCTCTATGCGGAGCGTAACCCTTATTTCAGAGCGCAGGAGTATTATTCCGAGACTGTCAGGGCTATCGAGATCCTCTCGTTCGCTTCCGGTGTTGTCTCTACTTTGGAAAGGGACCGCTCAGCCGCACCCAATGCCGAGTCGTTCTTCAAGGATTATTACCAGCCTATCGACGAGGAGACATTTGTCGCCATGATGGAGGCCTTCGATAGCCAGATGGAGGATCGTTTCAAGCCGGAATATTTCAAGGAGAAGCTTGCCGAGTACGGTAGCGTGAAGGCGTGGAAAGATGATCTTTTCAAGAAGACGGTTTTCACAGATAAGGCTAAGGTCTCAGCGCTGACTAGCGCTGACCTTGAGTCTTTATATGAAGATCCCGCTTATGAGCTCTACAACGCTTTCATGGCGTGGTTCTATGAGGATATCCGTCCTGTCGTGGATGAGGCTAACGCCAAGATCCGTCTGGCCAATAGAGACTATATGAGAGGACAAATGGCTTTCGAGCCGGATAAGGCTTTCTATCCGGATGCCAACCTGACCCTGCGTGTGGCTTATGGCCATGTCGCTGGTTATCATCCTGCTGACGGTATGTATTACGCTCCTGTCTCCACTCTCAAAGGAATTATCGAGAAGGACAATCCCGAGATATTCGACTACAACATTCCGCAGGCCTTGAGGGACATCTACGCCCAAGGCGGTCATGATGACCAGGCGGTATGCTTCCTCGCCACCAACCACACTTCCGGTGGTAACTCAGGGTCTCCTGTGATTAATGCTGACGGCAACTTGATCGGGATCAATTTCGACCGCGTCTGGGAGGGCACAATGAGTGATATAGCCTTCGATCCGGAGGTGTGCAGGAATATCTCCCTGGACATCCGCTACCTTCTTTTCGTTGTCGACAAGATCGGACACGCCTCGTACTTGTTCGATGAGATGGATTTCGCTGACTAGCAGGATATGAGAAAGTTTCTGGCCGGGTTTCTTCTGATTTGGATTCCCGCATTGATGTCCGCGCAGGAGGGAGTGGACAGGTTCTACATGGACATGCGTGCCTCTTTCCACCAGGAGACTGAGGATGGGGAGTATAATAGCCAGATGGTGGGGGAGTACCTGAATCTCCATCTTCTCGGCCATATTACCCCGAAGATTGATTACCGTATCCGCCAAAGGTTGAACAAGAAAGTTTTTGATGAGCGGAACATGTTCAATGCCACTGACTTCATGTATGTGAACTGGCAGGCTACTGAACGCTGGAGTTTCATGGCCGGGAAGCAGACTGTCTTGATTGGTGGTTACGAGTACGATGCGGCGCCTATCGATGTGTATTACTACAGCCAGTTCTGCAATAATATCTACCAGTGCTTCACTTTCGGGTTTTCGGCCAATTACCAGTTCATTCCGGGGCAGAGCCTTATCGCCCAGGTATGTAACTCTCCTTTGTCATTGGGATTCCAGAGTATCTACGCCTACAATCTCGCGTGGAGCGGCAGTTTCGCCCCCTGGTGGCACACCATCTGGAGCGTGAACGCTGTTGAGGACCAGGATAAAAGACCTGTCAACTACATCTCCCTTGGAAACCGCTGGACTTTCGCTAATGTGCTTCTCGATCTGGATGTCATGAATCGTGCGGGTTTTGGCCAGAAAGGATTTATAGGGACGGATATGTCCTTCATTTCAAAGTTCATCTGGAGCATCGACAACTGGAACGTCTGCGCGAAAGCCGGTTACGAGTTCAACAATGCCAGGAATATCGATTCAAAGGGCAGGGCATATGATCTCGTGATAGCCCCCGGGACCGAGTATTTCTACGCAGGTGCAGGCCTGGAGTGGTTCCCTCTCCATAAAGATAACTTGAGGCTTCACGCAGTCTATTATAGAGACAATTCCGCCCACAAGAATAACCTCGAACTCGGGGTCACCTGGCGGGCGGATATAATCAAGAAATAGCGGGATATTCTACATCAGGTCGCGCTCTTTCAGCCATTCGACACTCTTCGCAACACCACCGAGTCGGTCAAGACCCATGCTGGGCTCGTCCTGCTCGATGCAGATCCACTTGACACCTGTCTCCATAGCGGTGATGAGGATCTTCTCCATGTCCATCTGTCCGGAACCCATCGGCCTGTACTCGAACCAGCCGCCTTCGTCCTTCATGGAGTTGTCCGTGTTGACTCCGATAAGGGCGTAAGGAGCTGAGCTGAGTTTGCCCTCAAGCTTGTAGTCTTTGGCGTGGAGAATAGGAGTTCCGCCATTGCCGTATTTCTTCAGAGTCTCGCACACATCGAATCCGGCATAGTCGCACCAGCATGCGTCCAGCTCATTCTGGAGGTTCTCACGGCTGT
>ONSC01000099.1 GCA_900320365.1 uncultured Bacteroidales bacterium | reverse complement strand
CCGTGATAGTCCTCGCGATACTCGGGATTAATGTGCTGGTGGTCCTTACCATCGGTCTTGCTCTTTGCGCCTTGATAGGCTTCGCGGATGGTATGAGTTGGACAGGATTCTTGGGCGACATCGGAAGCGGTATCGCCGGCATGAGTGATCTTATCATAGTCACATTGCTCGCCGGAGGAATGCTGGAAATCATCCGGCACAACGGAGGCATTGAATTCATAATCAATGGCTTAACGAAAGGGATTAAAGGTCGCCGGGGAGCCGAGTTCAGCATCGCTGGCCTCGTGGGATTATCCAATCTATGCACAGCCAACAACACGATAGCCATCCTGACCACGGGGCATATCGCCAAGAATATCTCTGAGCGTTTCGGCGTCGATCCCAGAAAGAGCGCCAGCATCATGGACACATTCTCCTGCGTGGTTCAAGGTGTCATCCCCTACGGAGCTCAGCTTCTGATGGCCTCTAGCTTGGTAGGAATTCCGGCTACAGCAATCATCCCAAACCTGTACTATCCTTTTGTGCTCCTGCTGACAGCGTGCCTGTCGATACTGCTGCGTTTCCCAAAGAAATATTCATAGGACAGAAATAATTGACCACTAATAACATAACACCTTGGAAAAGAAAAAACGAATCGGCCTTCTGCCACGGATCATCATCGCGATAGCGCTTGGTATCATCTTTGGGCTATTCCTGCCCAGAAGCATTGTCCGTGTCTTCGTCACCTTCAACAGCATATTCAGTAACTTCCTACAGTTCCTGATTCCGCTGATCATAATCGGGCTTGTCACCCCCGCCATATCAGACATTGGCAAAGGAGCGGGAAAGCTCCTGCTGATCACCGTGATTATCGCATACTGCGACACGGTGTTCGCCGGCTTGCTGTCCTACGGGACGACCGTCACGGTATTCCCGAAATTGATAGGTGGTACTACAGCGGCCTCAGTGGCCGAATTCGAGAATCTGGATCCGTATTTCACAATACAAATCCCCGCTATGGTAGACGTCATGGCCGCCCTTGTATTCGCTTTCACCTTAGGTCTGGGTATGGCCTTCTTCGGCTCCCCGAGTCTCAAGAAGTTCGCTGACGAGTTCAAGGACATTATAGTCAAGACGATCGAGGTGGTCATCATTCCCCTGCTTCCGATTTACATTTTCGGCATATTCCTCGGAATGACCCACACCGGTCAGGCGCTGCAGGTCATCAAGGTGTTCATCTCCATCATCGGAGTGATATTCATCCTGCACATATTCCTGCTCACCCTCCAGTACTGCATCGCGGGAGGCATTGTCCGTCAGAACCCATTCAAGCTCCTCGGGAAAATGCTCCCGGCATATTTCACGGCCCTCGGAACATCCTCCTCGGCCGCCACGATTCCTGTCACTCTTGAATGCACAAAGAAGAACGGTGTCAGCGATGAGATCGCCGGATTCACCATTCCTCTTTGCGCCACAATCCACCTTTCAGGAAGCTGCCTTAAAATCACCGCCTGTGCGGTCGCTCTCATGCTGATGCAGGGTATGTCCTTCGACTTCTGGATGTTCCTCGGCTTCATCATGATGCTCGGAGTGATGATGGTGGCGGCTCCAGGTGTACCTGGAGGTGCGATAATGGCCGCCCTCGGAGTGCTGGCGACCATTCTCGGTTTCGGCGATCAGGAGCAGGCGCTGATGATCGCGCTATATATCACAATGGACAACTTCGGGACAGCCTGTAATGTCACAGGTGACGGAGCGATTGCCCTTGTGATGGACAAGCTGTTTAAGAAGCGATAGCCCGACCTTGCTGGCGGTCATGCTGCCGTCCATGAGGACGTCCCTGTGGACGGCCTTGCGGGTGCTTGTCGCGGTTTTCCTGCCAAGTCTTATACTGGTCCTCTGTCAGGATCTCTTTCAGTCCCGCATCATAGGCCTCCCTCTCAGCCTGGATCTCTTTCATACGATCCTCGCGGCTTTTATCACCATTGTTGTCATCTTTGGGTGGCCGTCCCATTCCAGGGCCTCCGTGACCATCCCTACCAGGACCGCCAGGGCCCATCATGACATGGGGATACTTTTGGTTAAGCTCCAAAAGTTTGGCCTCTTGGGTCGCATCGGGCCTCTCGCCACGCTGTCTCTGGCCATTTTCCTGGGCATAGGCTCCCAATGTGAGGGCCAACGCCGCGATAGTTAAACACAATACTTTTTTCATACCAACCATTTTTAATTAAATCAAACACTTTATGTTAAACAAACCGCAGAGGACTAAAACAAAACTCCGGCCAATTCTCTCTCTTGACACCCTCAGTTCGACAAAGCGGTATTCTTTATCGACGAAATCCGAAATCACATTGCAACCAGGTTGCGGCCCCATATCCCGACCTTTGTATCCGGAAGCCAGGGCCTTCGCCCTTTAGGACCACTGCCACCCTCGGCACGTTAAGAGGGGGGACCGGAGCGAAGCGAGCGGTGGGGCCGCGAAGCGGCGGTCCAGAAGGGCGAAGGCCTTGGCTCCTATAAACAGAAACAAACGATTATTGGATATGGAGAAAGAGAACAAAGAGAGATTGGTGAAGATCATAGCGAGCGCGGTTCTTCTGGTTATCGCTGTGGTGGTAAGCAAAGTGGCGAATCTTAAAGTCTGGCAGGAATTGCTGATATTCCTTGTGCCTTACCTTATAGTCGGCGGCGAGACCCTCATGGAAGCGGCCGAGAAACTCTTCCACGGCGAGCTGCTAGATGAGGACTTCCTGATGAGCATCGCCACCCTTGGTGCCCTGTGCATAGGTTTCCTTCCCGGAGCCGAAAGCCAATTCCCTGAAGCTGTGTTCGTGATGCTTTTCTTCCAGGTCGGGGAGCTCTTCGAGGATATGGCCGAAGACAGGAGCCGAGAGTCCATAACCAAACTGATGGACATCCGGCCAGACACGGCAAATGTCGAGAGAGATGGGGAGGTCATCACGGTCTCCCCTACGGAAATAGCTGTTGGTGAGACAATTATTGTGAGGCCCGGAGAAAAAGTCCCTCTTGATGGAGAAGTCATCGAGGGAAGTTCAAGCCTCGACACCGTAGCCCTCACAGGCGAGAGCGTACCCCGAGGAATCAGTGTCGGAGAAAGCCTCCTCTCAGGCTGTGTCAACTTGACTGGTGTCATCAAAGCCAAGGTCACTAAACCGTTCGGAGAATCCACAGCGTCGAAAATCCTTGAGCTCGTGGAGAATGCCTCCGAGAGCAAATCCAAGAGCGAAAGCTTCATAACCCGATTCGCCAAGGTTTACACGCCTATAGTCGTTGCGGCCGCTCTCCTACTGGCCTTCCTTCCTCCCCTATTCTCTGGAGATTTCGCGGGGACGTTCTCCAAATGGCTTTACAGGGCGCTGACATTCCTGATCGTGTCCTGCCCTTGCGCCCTGGTCATATCCATTCCCCTAGCCTTTTTTGGAGGCATCGGTGGCGCGGCCAGAAAAGGCATCCTGGTGAAGGGATCCAACTATCTTGAGACGCTCGCCAAACTCGGCACGGTGGTGTTCGACAAGACCGGCACCCTGACGGAAGGAGTGTTCGAGGTCACTGCTGTCCATCCGGAAATCATTGACCAGAAAGAGCTTCTACATCTGGCGGCTCATGTGGAGAGATATTCCACCCACCCAGTGGCTGTTTCTCTAAGGAACGCCTATCCAGATGAAGCTGATGGCTGCTCAGTGGAGGATGTTGAGGAAGTCGCCGGCGAAGGGGTCAAGGCGAAGATCAACGGGAAAGTCGTGTGCGTTGGCAACAGCAAGATGATGGAGTCTGCCGGTGCTGACTGGAAAGAATGTGAGAAAAAGGGTACCATCGTCCACGTCTGTCTTGACGGTGTGTATGTCGGGCATATAGTGGTGTCCGACCGTATCAAGGAAGATGCGGCCGAGGCTCTCTCCGCCTTGCGCAGGGAAGGAGTGGAGAAGACCGTCATGCTGAGCGGAGACAAGGAGGATGTGGCAGCCGAGGTCGCCGCTGAGGTCGGAGTCGATGAATATCGGGCCGGTCTTCTCCCCGCTGACAAAGTCACTGAAATTGAGCGACTTCTGGCTGATAAACAGGACGGTAAAGGCCTTGCTTTCATCGGTGACGGCATAAATGACGCCCCAGTTTTGGCCAGGGCTGATGTGGGGATAGCCATGGGAGCTCTCGGATCTGACGCCGCGATTGAGGCAGCGGATGTTGTCCTTATGGATGACAAACCTTCAAAGCTTGCCATTGGAATGAAAGTGGCTCGCAAAACCCTCGGGATCGCCCGTCAAAACACTTTCTTCTCGATATTCGTCAAACTGCTGGTCCTGCTCCTGGCCGTTGCCGGACTCGCATCCATGTGGATGGCCGTCTTGGCCGACGTGGGTGTGATGGTCCTCGCCGTCCTCAACTCCACCCGCGCCCTCCGGGCGTAGAAAGACTCGGAACAAGCTAGCCACAGATAAAGACGAACTCATCGTGAGCAAAGGTATCATGCCTACTCTGCGGAACTAGCTTATTATTAATAAATTACAGAAAATGCATAGTGAAATAATCTATGCATTATTTGTATAGTACTCTGCGTGATGTGGTTACGAAAAACGCTTGTCATGCGGAGTATTTTGTTTATTTTAGCGATACTAAACAACAATGAAAAACTTATATGACCAGAACGATTATTTATAACGTCAGAGGGGTAGCCCATATCTATCAGCGGGGGCTCAACATGTCAGTGATATTCTATTCCGCTAAAGACATCCTCGTTTTCTACACAATCTTGTTCAGACTAAAAAAGAAGTACAACATCACAGTCCTTGGAGTAGTATGCATGTACAATCATTATCATCTATTGATTACCTCGTCATCACAAGCGGTTATTTCGCGATTCATGTGTGAGTTGGAAGCGACATATTCAAGAGAATTCAACAAAGACGCTGGAATCAAGGGGCATGTGTTCGAGCCTGTTTATGGCTTGTCAAATAAAATAGGCTATAAAAAACAAAAGGACGCAGCCTCTTATCTGTACAACAACCCGGTAGAGAAGCAACTGAGTGCCAAGGCAATAGAATACAGATGGAACTTTCTGGCTTATGCCCTGTCTGATCATCCTTTCTCTGAGAAACTGGTTATCAGAAAGTCATCAAAGCTAATGCGTCAATGTATTCAGGAGGTCAATTGCGTCTTTAGACTTGGCCACCACATTAACCATGCTTTCCTGAGAAAATGGTTCGCTTGTCTCTCAGTGAAGGAAATCAATCAGTTGATCGATTATATAATCACGAAGTTTAAAGTGGTAGATTACGAGAAGACACTACATCTCTATAAATCATTCGAAGATATGCTTTTAGCGTTTGACTCAACTACCGGAAGCGAACACGATCTGAAAGAAGAGTATTCTGACAAATCTTATAGAGCATATAATAGCTTACTGTCTTCTTTGTCAAGGGAATATGGTTTCAATAATCCCAAAGATGTCTTGAGATTGTCTCCAGAGAATAGACGGGATCTTTGTGACATTCTGATTAAGGAACAACCTGTTTCAAGGTTTATCGCTGAGACTCTCCTTCACATTTACGTTCCCAAAGTGAAGCATAAATGATTACCGAGTCAGCGTTTCGAAGAAAGTACTGATATTCAAATAATTACAAATAATGCATAGAGGAATTCCCTATGCATTATTTATAAGTAACTGATTTTCAGGCACTAACGCAAAACGGCCGTTTATTCTCTGTAGCCGACGGGGTGATTGATGAGGAGAAGCTGGTCCTCGACAAGCTTGAGTTCCTTGGTCAAGACCTCAGCATTCATGGTCGCTCTGGGAACGGTCGACAGCCCTAAAGCCTCGCAGGCCAAGCAGACGTTCTGAGACACGTAACCGACATCCACAGCCCCCATGACCCTTGAATGGTCACTCTTTCTGGAATAACGGTTCAGGTCAGCAGTGATCACAAGGAACAAAGGAGCATTAGCCACGCCCGTCTGGAATCCGGCCACATCATTTCGAAGATCTTTATCGCTGACTTTCACAAGGGAATTATCTTTCGCGATGTATTCATAAGCGCCATCTTCACGGCAAACATATAGGCGGACCTCCTGAGAATTCATGGCCGTTGGAGCAGTCAGCATGCCGTTAGGGCGATTGATGCCGACTGCTGCCCAGAGAAGATCTGAAAGGATCTGGTCAGGAACGGCTTTCTCAGAGAATTCCCTGTTGGAAGCTCGCTGCTGAAGCGCCTGATAGAGAGTCATAGAGGCATCCTTCTTCGGTGCAGGGAGCTTTACTGTCTGAGCGGAAAGGCCTATGCAAACAGAGAATGAGGCGATTATGAGAATTATCTTTTTCATGCTGGGGAAATTATTGATTGTTAAGCTATTGAATATCCAGAACAAGCAGGGCAGATGCCTTTTATAAGATAATTGGAAGTCCGGCCGTCATATCCTTGAGGCAGCTCTACCGGAGGGATGTGGATATCGTCAAGGCAGAAAGTGCGATGGCATTTCTCACAATAGAAGTGGACATGGGTGTCTTCGTCGTGATCGGTGTCATGGCTGTGACACAACTCATATCTGGTCCCTTCCACATCTTCTATCGCATGCACGAGATGGTGATCCTTGAAAGTCATCAGGCTCCTGAATATTCCTGACTTATCCACTGATTCTATCTCGGTCTCCAACTCGGTCAAACTCAATGGTCTGCCGGAATGGCTGAGAGCCTCGGCCACCAGCAGCCTGTTGACCGTCGCTTTGACCCCATGCTCCTCGAGGAGCTTTATGATATCCGCTTTTGACATATCGCGAATTTAATAAAAAGAGCCGTTTTTCAGAAATATCTATAAATCAATTAAGTACAAAAAATGCGTAGTAGATTTTACCACGCATTTTCTGTAATATATTAGTAATTAACTATTTCCGCAAAACGGGCTACTTCTTGTCAATGGCCTGGCCAATGAAGTAGCAGGCAGCGGCCACAACCATTCCGTTGATTGAAGGGATACCCCACTTCACCAGGTTGGCGACAACCGCTCCAAGAATGACTCCGATCACAGCGGCCCAGTTGACCTGGCGCTTGGGAACGTTGTCGTCCATATAAGCTTTCCTGTGTGAGAAATAGCTGCAGATCAAGATGATACCAACAGGAGGAAGGGTGCAGTTAAGAATATTCAGCCAATCGCAGAAGTTCCAGTAGAGCCACACGGCAGCGAGTGTGCCGATCAAACCTCCGAGGAGCACCATGGTCTTCTTTGACAGCCCGAAGATATTCGAGAGTCCCAGACCTGAAGTGTAGAGGGCGTTGTCGTTGGTTGTCCAGATATTCAAACCGAGAACCAGAATGGCGATGTAGAACAGGTTGAGGTTGAGCATAACCTCGAAGATGTCGTTACCACCGACATAAATGCTGGAGACTGCTCCGAAGAAGAACATCAGGGAGTTGCCTATGAAGAAGGCCACGACAGTGACTATCAAGCCGATCTTAGGGGATTTGGCGAATCTCGCGAAGTTCGGCGTTGCTGTACCACCCGAGACAAAACTACCTATCACAAGGCCAGCTCCAGCTATGATACCGAGATCCTTTGTCCCCTTGGCGAACTGCTCGACAAGACCAGCATCTCCCCTGGTGACAGCGAGAATCATAGCGACAGTACCGAGGATGGCTACTGCGGGCACGGCGATGTAGCTGATGATAGTCAAGCTCTTGATTCCGAAATATGCGCTGGCGGTCATCAGGATACCTGCGATCAGGACGAGCAGGTAGCCTTGCCAAGGCATATAATCAGGCGTGACTTCAAGACCCATAATCTCTTTGGCGACAGGGATCGCGAACATGGCCAGACCTACTCCGAACCAGCCGATCTGCGTGAAGCTGATCATCGCGCTGGGAAGATAGCTGCCTTTCTCGCCGAAACTCCTGCGGGCAAGCATATCGAGAGTCAAACCGCTCTCAGCACCAATCCAGCCGAGAGTGCCAGTGTAACCTCCGAGGATGAGACCGCCCAGAAGAAGCGCCCAGATGAAACCCGAGAAATCCAGTCCGGCCGCCAGATTCTGGCCAGCCCACATGGATGCGGAGAAGAAGGTGAAGCCTAGCATCACCATGAACATGCTGAGGGTGCTCTTGCGACCCGATGCGTCAACACGACTGTTCGTGTAGTCGATGTCGACTTTTTGGTTTTGTTTACTCATATCCCATTAAGGTTTGTTTGATTTGCTCAAGTCTTTTTGTGGCGACATCCTTAAGAGTGAGAGCCCTGGCCTTCGCCAGAAATACCCGCTCATCGCTGTACAAGACGCTTTGGTCGCCAAGTTCCATAAACTTCGTCACTTTCAGCCAGTCCTCATAAGAGATGGGAGCCTCATAGCCCAACCTCTCCTCTGTCAGAGTCATAATATCCACCCTGTCAGAAGCTTCCAGCACCTCTTCCCAATAGGCCACAACTTCCTTGTAATGGTCTGGAATCTCGTATCTCCTGGCTCCGCCGTCGTAGATTATGCATTTTTCATATAAGGAATACCCGTGAGCCACAACATATTCACGGAACTCGGGACAGATGATTCCGTCCCCCCAATAAAAATCGATGTCGGGGACCTGGAAACCAAGGCATCCACGATCCTGATAGACATTGAATATACCCTCATAGAAGAAACATGTGAAGCCCTCGAAGTTAGGTGAGAAACTCTTCACCTTAGGGGCAAGATCCTCCATGAAATCAATGGCGTTGGATCCTCCGATCGTGAAGAAGACGATTCGTTTGAAAGAGCCGCCATGATCCCGGAACCAGCTGATCACATGGTCCATACACATGCCGAGAGTGGCTCCGGAGGCGATGATGTCTCCCACCATCAGCACACAATCCTTGCATGTGCGCACTTTCTGATAACGGACGTCCAATCCCTTTATCACATCATCCTCGATGATTCTCTCGCATGAGAGGAAATCCATGTTCGTCACCCGGAACCCGGCCCTGAAAGCGCATTCCTCTATCGGATAATTGAGCCCACCACGGAGGATGGTGAGAATATTCACATTCTTTGAAAGCCCGCTCTCAGCAAGGTACAGCATACCTTTCATCGTGGCGGGAACCATACTTTGATACGAGCCGAAACCGACAACTTCGGGAGAGGCCATGAGACGGCGGGTGCCGTCACCGCTAACAATCAGATACTCATTTTGGAGCCCTTCCTGCCTCAGTTTGTAGACACTTTGATGTCCGGTCTTCATGAGGACCGCGTCATCCAGATTATGTTTCATTGGTGAATCCGATTAGTCCTAACCGGGTTACAAAGTTAATCCATTTCAACGGTATTCGCGAGAGTGCTCCCCGCATGTTACTAACAAAGTTATCAACCAAAGACTTCAGGAAAAATTCGTATATTAGCAGTCCACAACTGAAGAAGATATGCCGATATCCATTAAGGAAATTACTGACAAGCGGGGACTTAGACGTTTCGCTCGTTTTCCGAACGATCTCTACAAAGACAATAATTTTTTTGTCCCGCAGATTGTGTCCATGGACGTGAACACGTTTTCTCCGAAAAAAAACAGGGCTTTCGAGGTCTGCGAGGGAAAGTACTGGCTCGCCGAGGACGAGAAGGGAGAGGTTATAGGCAGGATCGCCGGAATAATCAACCACAAATATAACGAGAAGGTAGGCCAGAAGATCTGCCGCTTCGGATGGATTGATTTCATCGAGTCACAAGAAGTCGCTTCCGCTCTTCTCGCGAAGGTTGAGGAATATGCCAGAGAGAAAGGAATGGCGATCGTAGAGGGTCCGGTAGGCTTCCTGGAGTTTGATGTGGCAGGGGTGCTCGTGGAAGGTTTCGACCAGATCCCGACGGCATACGGCAAATACAACTCACCGTACTACGAGCCCATGATCCTCAAGGAAGGATATGTAAAATCGACTGATTTCGTCGAGTACAGAATCACCGTCCCAGACGACATCAGTCGCTACATACGTCTCGCCAAGGTGGTCGGGGAACGGTACGGCCTTAAGGAAGCCAAGTATTCAGGGAAGAAGGAGCTCGTGAGGAAATATGTCGATGGCATCTTCGACGTCATGAACAAATGCTACGCTCCCCTACACGGGTTCTCAGAGCTCACTCCGGCTCAGTGCGAGGATCTCAAGAACCAGTTCATAGGCAATCTCAACCTCGATTTCATCTCTGTTGTCGTGGACGAGAATGACAAGGTAGTCGGCTTCGGTATCACGCTTCCTTCCCTGTCCAAGGCGCTTCAAAAAGCCAAAGGCAGCCTCTTCCCTTTCGGTTTCATCCACATTCTGCGGGCTCTCAGGAAAAACGACACGATCGACGCCTTGCTCATCGCCGTACTTCCTGAATATCAAGACAAAGGAGTCAACTCGATGATATTCGCCAAGGTCGGTCAAGGAATGATAGATCATGGGATCAAGTATGTTGAGA
>ONSC01000224.1 GCA_900320365.1 uncultured Bacteroidales bacterium | reverse complement strand
GCAGCGTTGACCTCTGCAGTGGCTGCGGCTGCTGACTCGGAAACGGCATCAGCAGCATTCACCAGTTCGGTCTGTGCGGCGTTAATGCTGTTCTCAATATTCTGCGAGGCGTTATCAAGGGCTTGCGCCTGTTTCTGGGCGAAACGCTCAGCAGCAGGAGCAACAGTTTTTTCAACGGCCTTACCGACCGCCTTGCTGATGCCATCACCGATGGCGTCAGAGAGAATGTTTTTCAAAAATCCCATTGTAGTGTGTTATTATCGATTAAAAAAGATTATTCCTCCCAGACGTATTCGTCGTGATTGGGGTCGGCTTCGGCGGTCTTGATGAGCTCGACATTCAGCTGCTCGACGAATGAGAGCTTGACATCTTCGTTATTCTGAGGCATATACCAGTCTTGGGCCCCGAAATATTCCTGAAGATCCTTAGACTGGAAACGATAACCATGCTTGGCGAGAATCGAGTTTCTCATGATCCTCAAGACCGACTTCTTGTATCTGCTAAGCAGATGCTTGTTGAGAAGCACATAAGAGGCGAAGTTGAAACGTCCGGTATCCTTACTGTTGAATACCAGCTTGTAAGGTCCGTCAGCGGTCTTGAAAATACCATATTCATCAAAGTCGCCAGGATAGACATTGAATCCCTCAAGGGTGGGGACGAGTTTCCAATAACCGTCCATAGGTGTATCTTCAACTTTCATCACCCCAATGACTATGTCGTTGAAAGTCATAATCTCATATCTGCCCCTGCTCCCCTCGACCGCGAGAGCGTCATCCTTGATCTCAACTTTGTAGCCGTAAGGATCCGTAATGTACGAACCTTTGATCTGAGGGATCCACATCCAGATGTTATTGAAGCGGCCGTCGTCCGGCGTCATAACAAGAACATTCTCCAACTTGCCGTCCTCCTTATAAACACACAGGATTGTCATGCCATCTTGATGGCGATATTTGACCGTCTGCCTCGTCTCATAAGGCATATCGGCTCCTTCATTGGAGCCCTTCGCGGTGGTGTAGACACCAGATTGTCCCTCGACTGGAACCAACAGGAACTCAAGCTCTTGGCCCTCGGAAATAGCCTCCATCAGTATGTTTCCGTCCTGCTGTACAGTGGCGGTGTAGTCGATCCAACCGTCGTACCAAGCGGTACCGTTCTTAATACCCTGGGCATTAGCCAGCACTGAGCAAAGTAAGCATATAACAAAAGTGAGCCTTCTCATATTACACATCTCCTAATACTTTCTCTGAAATAAACTTCCCGTCAATACTGTAGACCTGCTCGACTGAGTAGCGTCCCCCTTCATCGTGGTAGCGATACGCCCCTAGATGGATCTGCCGATTGGTGGAGTCAAATGAGATGAATCCCTCAGTAGAAGGGAACTGAATCGCCTTGATATCATCGGGATCACTGGCATCAAGAATATATGACCAGATATTCCTCCCGTCCGGGCAACCGTCAACATAGAACATGTCCGCATTCCAAGGGACAGGAATAATATTCTCAGCGCAAGCGATATCACCCGAGTCTATTCTCACCGGTATCGCGTTCCCGTCTTTCATCAATGCCCATTTGGGCTCTGAAGATGAGAAAGTGGTGCAGATCCAGCGAGTTTCCTCCGCCTCACCTTTATCCTTGATCCAAAGCGCCAGAACCTCCGGATCCTCCTCTGAGGCCGGACGAGCCACTGATGTATAGAACCAATAGTGGTCAGACTCCGCCCGTAATGTGGCACTCTCTGGAAGCGGATCATTGTCTTCCTCGTATTCGGGATAGATGTACTCGTGGCTGGAACCGCTGAAGACATGCTTCATACCATCGAAGGTAAAATGGTGATAAAGAGTCGGGTAGCTATCATCCGGAGAGGTCTCCTCGATGATGATGTCCTGGTCATAATCACCCTCTGTTACCCAATATGTCAGGATGGATTTCTCATGCTGGGGTTTGAAATCGGCATACGGCTCCGATTCCGGAGTCATGACGCCAGTCGATGGATCATAGTCATAGAAGCAGCAAAACTCAATTTCCTCAGGATTAACTTGTTCCAACAGTATAGCGAAAAGAGTATGGCCGTTTTCCCTTGAATATGTCCGAGCCCCTGTCCTCTGGTCGCCAGTGTCGCCGTGGTCATAAGAAGCCACATTGAAATCCTCGCAATCCACAAACACTTTTCCGGAACCTCCTTCCGTGACATCATTCGACACAAAAAGCCTGTCCCCTGCCTCAGTGATTATGGAATCCGCCCCTGCAGATGGCCAGACCTCATTAAATGCCTTAAGCAATTGCATCACATTTGGATGCGCGCCAAGATTCTTGGTCTCGATAGTTTTTCCACGCCATCCGTCACGGATTGTCGAGATATTGATTGTCTCGCTCTTGGGAGCCCCTGCGCAACAAGCAAGCAGAAGGGCTAAAGAAATGAATAGTGTTTTTCTCATAATGTTCAAATATACTAAAAAAAAGTGGCCGTGGAGCAGAAACAGTTGACTAAC
>ONSC01000097.1 GCA_900320365.1 uncultured Bacteroidales bacterium | reverse complement strand
CTTTTCGAAAGAGTACCACACATACGGACTGGAATGGACTGAGGATGAGATGGTTTTCTATATCGACAGGAAAGAGTTCCGGCGGGTCAGGAACGAGTTCAGCAAATCACCCGCACCCCTATTCCTCAGCGAGGCCATTCTCAAATGGGGGGATGAAAAGGTGACCGATGCGATAGAAGGCACCTTCATGGAGGTAGATTATGTAAGGGTCTATAGCAGAAAATAGCAGATTTGCGGATCAGCCAGTAATCTGGACCTTCCATTTCCTAACCATTGTTTTCGTATCGTTTCCGATAGTATTCCTCGCTCAAGAAATTTTCCTATATTTGAAAGTGATTGTCAAAAGTCGGGATTTATGAAACAGTTATCCAGAATCTTTGTCGCTTCGGCGTTGATCCTTTCAACCGTTTTTGTCATCGGTTCCTGCGGACCTAAAGAGGAACCCGTTCCTGATGTCATCGGAGTTGAAAGCATAGTGTTGAATCGAGAGCAAGTCACTTTGGATATTGGGGCTACAGCCAAACTGACAGCCACTGTCAAACCTATCAATGCCAATGACAAGACCGTGACTTGGGAGTCGGACAATCCCTCTGTCGCCACTATTGACCAGAATGGCAAGATCACTGCCGTTAAAGATGGCACAGCGACCATAACAGCTAAGGCCGGAGGAAGGACCGTCACATGCCCAGTGGTAGTTAAACCGGATCCCGAGGCGCCAACCAAAGCGACTTTGATGAAGTTATATGATGCCCTTGGAGGCCCTGGATGGACCAAGAAGGACGGGTGGGGTACTGAGAAACCACTCAATGATTGGGCCGGAGTGACTTACGATAAAATCTCCGGAGCTTTGAGGCTCCAGTTCGCTCCAAATACCGGCTTGAAGGGTGAAATACCCGATTGTATAGGGGACCTTAAAGGGCTTGAGCATCTTACTATTAGCGAGCCCGGTTTGACCGGCACCCTGCCGGCGTCGTTCGGCAAACTGACTTCATTGGCAGTGTTCTGGTTAGAAAATACGTCAATGACCTCTCTGCCAGACATATTCTCCGACTTGAAGTCTCTCAGGCAGGTGGTCATTCAATCGAACTTGGAGATGACAGGTCCTTTGCCCGAGAGCTTATGCTCTTCTCCCCAAATGAATTCCGTCACTATCTGTAATAATTTTTTCACGGGATCCATACCGGCTTCATGGATCAAGCTGATGGAATCCGCAAGCCATTTTACTATAGAGAATAACTGCCTGTCAGGCTCTATCCCTGAGGCTATTCTCAATTCGGATAAAATCGATGAATTGTTGGATTGTTTCCTCATTCAGAAAAAAGGATATGGCTTCGATATAAGCGGAATCGATATCTCAGGTGAGCCTAATTGGCCCAGTGGTAAGATAACCGCCATGGATAATCGTCAGTTCACCTTCAAAGATGTGGTTGCCAAGAACAAATACACAGTGTTCCTCATTTGGGCTCCTTGGTGTCCTCACTCCAAGGGATTGGTGCCTCAACTTAGGGATTATTACGATATTTATCACGATAAAGGATTCGAGATCATAGCGACAGTGGAGATGGACCAGAACGGCTCGATGTGGTATGATTATGCTGGTCAGGAACAAGAGATTGAAGAGAAAGGTTATGGCAAATGGCTTAACTACTATTATCCTTCATTGAATCCTAATGGATACATTCCCGAAGTACCGCATGCCGAGGTATATGACCAGGAAGGGAATATCCTTTTCAGCTCGATCGCAAAGTATCCCGATCCCGAGAGAGGGAGGTTTAATAAAACCGCGTCCACCCATCTCATGGATTTCTTGGAGGCGGTCGTCGGCCCTTCCGGAGAACCCGACGAATATATCTCAACTGATTTCTCCAAAGACGGCGAAGTCGCGGTCCTTCAGAAGGCAACGGTCGGAAAGGGCATCAACATAGTCTTCTTGGGGGATGCCTTCACTGACAGGGACATGGATGAAGGCGGGCTCTACGACACGGTCATGAACGAGGCGATGGAGCATTTCTTCGCTATTGAGCCATACAAGACTTTCAGGGATCGTTTCAATGTGTATTCAGTGAAGGCCGTCTCTGATAGGGAGGTTGTCGCGACCGGGGCCTCAACCGCCTTCTCAACTTACTATGGTTCAGACCAATACGTGAATGGAGATCAGGATAAGTGCTATGAATATGCCCAGAAAGTGCCTGGCATCAATAGTAGGGACAACCTTCTGGTGACTGTTATCATTAATGCAAAGAGACTTTGCGGAACAGCGCATATGGCGGAAAGCACGCAATCGTCAGTGGCTTTCGTGTCCTACATAGGCAGTGATCCAGAGGCTTTCGCATCCACGCTCCAACATGAGACCGGTGGTCACGGATTCGCGTTCCTTGACGACGAATACGTCCGGGAGAACGACATGCGACCTAGCCAGGAGTATATTGATAACCGCAATAGATTGTACAATCAGTACGGATGGTTCGCGAATGTCGACTTCACCGATGATCCAGAGAAAGTCAAATGGTCCTTCTTCCTCTCGGATGAGCGGTACAAGAATCAGGTGGGGATCTACGAAGGAGCTTCCTCTGTTGGGATAGGAGCTTATCGGCCGACCAAAAGTAGTTTGATGAACAATCAGATTGAAGGATTCAACGCTCCGTCCCGCTGGGCCATATATAAGAGGATCATGGAACTCTCCGGCGAGGAGGCAAGCTTTGAGAAATTCCTTGAATATGACGCCATTAACCGCAGGGGAAACAATTCCGGGACACCAGGGACACGTTCCAGTGGATGGATTCCTGACGCCCCTGTTGAGATACTACCTTAAACTATACAAGCCGTGCGTGGATTTAATTACATTTTGATGGTTATTACCTTGTTCTTGGCCGCTTGCGCAGGGCCAAAGACAGGAAATTATTCTTATTCCGTGGATAAGATCTGGGATGAGGGGACTCATGCCGCATTCACTTCACTCGTCGATTTCAAGGGTAAGTATTATTGCTCATTCAGGGAAGGGTACAGTCATGTCTTTGACGAGAACGGAAACGCTGAAGGCCATATCAGGGTGCTCGCCTCAAATGATGGAAATAACTGGGAATCAGTTCTTGACAAAGGGTTAGACGGGATTGACTGCCGTGACCCGAAACTATCTGTCACTCCTGATGGAAGGCTGATGGTTATCTTCGGCGGCTCTTTGTACAGGAACCGTCAACTTGAAGGCCAGCAAGGCTACGTCATGTTCTCCTCTGACGGCCAGTCTTTCTCTGAACCTGAGCCGATATCCTTGAGTCCGGATCCCGCTAATGAGTGTAATTGGCTGTGGAGGGTGACCTGGAATGGAGACACCGGCTACGGAGTTAGTTACGGTTTCGGCCCTGGGGGCAGAACTTTAATCCTGTATGAGACAAAGGATGGAGTACATTACAG
The DNA here is from genome assembly GCA_900320365.1 of uncultured Bacteroidales bacterium. Classification (GTDB taxonomy): domain Bacteria; phylum Bacteroidota; class Bacteroidia; order Bacteroidales; family UBA932; genus Cryptobacteroides. The sequence goes on along the minus strand of ONSC01000097.1, from coordinate 5,088 downwards.
TCAAGTGACATCCTTCGATTTCGACGGATTCCCGAATGAGACAACACTCCGTTTCCTGCCGGATGGGAAGATGCTCATGATGGTCCGCCGCGACGCCGGTGACCGCATGGGGTTCTGGAGCGTTTCGGAACCTCCTTATACTGATTGGAATACCAAGCCTATGGCGCTAGAGGTGGGTGGTCCCGACTTCCTGGTGTTGGACGATGGTACGGTCCTGGCCGGAACACGGTCATATTTGATAGGAAACCACTGCAAAACGATAATCTTGCGCGGTACCCTTGATGGGGATTTCCAGGAGGTGTTCACCCTTCCTTCTGACGGTGACACCAGCTATCCCGGTATGCTTGTGGTGGGAGACGAGTTATGGGTCAGCTACTACTCATCGACCGGCGTCCCAGGTAAGGCCGCCATCTTCCTGGCGAAACTGCCGCTATCCCAGCTGATGTAGGTCGTAATCGGCCTTGATCTTATCGATGATCGCGCAGACCACCTCAAAGGTCCGGCTTTCCTCACGATAGTCCGCCGGGACCGCGAACCCGACCCTTCCTTGGCGTAACAATTTGAGAGCGAACGCTTTCTTTTTCTGGATTTTAGGGTTGTAAACCGCAATCGAGTTCCCTCCGAACATCGAGACAACCTTCATGCTCGGGATGTCTGTCTCCCCGTCACCGAAGTAAATCATGTGCGGGTAGGGGATCCTCTTCTTCTCATCCGCTACGCTCTCATTGACTTTCTTGTTGTCATGGGCACTGAATATACCCTTGCTGATCTTGAAAAGGAACTGGGTCTTGGCGGTGTAGTCGACAGCGATTCCCGGCCAGACAGCCTCGCCCTCATCGTTATAAATATAACTGCAAGCGAAAATATACTTGAACTCAGAGGCAATAGGGGAGCCTTCGATAATCTCCTTCAGCCCGGAGGAATTGATGTAGTGCTCGATCTTAACTCCCTTGCTCTTGCCATATTCGTTTACCAAGGAAAACCACTCCCTCACGCCTTCGAACAATTCGATGTCCTTACCGAAACGGCGCAGGTCATCTTTCCTCAGGGAAATGCCATTTTTCCCGGCCTCGTCTTTCATCATCTTCATGTAAGACAGCACGTTGCTGGCGTCTTGCCCGGCGGCCAGGCCATCGCTCATCGTCCAGAACTCCTGTGGAGTCTTCCCGATGGCCTGAATGAACCCGAATTCCTGCATATTGCCAGGTGAAAGGGTGCCATCGAAGTCGTAGATGAGGGCTACAATCGGTTTTTTTCTCATTGTCAGTCTGTCATTTCGCCACAAATATGCCTTTTTCACGGATTAGTGGCAATCTGCGGCAAAGATAACACATTAATGGATTTGTATTTTCATTCCATATGACTATTTTTGTTTTAGATACTAACTGTTTATGGATCATTACTTATATCTTCTTCAGCAAGCCACCCGTAAATTCTGGGACAAGTCCGCTCTCAACACTATCGACGGCGAGTCGTTCACTTATTCACAAATGGCGACCCTCATCGCCAAGTTCCATCTCTTTTTCGAGACAATCGGTGTCAAGAAAGGGGAACATATAGCCCTTTGGGCCAGGAACAGTGCCAGATGGGGAATGTCATATCTCGCTGTCAACACTTACGAGACAGTGGTCGTCCCTATTTTGGCGGATTTCACCCCGGAGAATGTGGAGTTCCTGCTCGAGCACTCCGACAGTGTAGCCCTATTGACGAACGCCGACAAGTTCTCCAAGCTTCATCTTGAGAAGAACCCGGCCATCAAGTTCGCCATAGACGTTGACAACCTCAAGGTGTTGTATTGCGCCGATCCCGGCATTAAAGGCATTTGGAACAACATTGACAATCTGTTCGCCGAGAAGTATCCCGATGGGTTCGGCCCGGAGGATGTCGTTTATCCGACGGACAATTGGGACGACCTCGCCGTGATCAATTACACATCCGGCTCCACTGGCAATCCTAAAGGTGTGATGCTGACTTACAGGAACTTCTGCGCGACTATCGAGTTCAGTCAGGTGAACCGTCCGACAAATGAGCATCAGAGGATGATCTCCATGCTCCCGATGGCTCACATGTACGGCCTCGTGACTGAGTTCATTTATCCGCTTTGTTACGGGACTTCCATTTATTGGCTCGGCAAGACCCCGACTCCTTCCACCTTGATGAAAGCCTTCCAGCAGGTCAAGCCATATCAGCTGATCACCGTACCGCTTGTTATGGAGAAAATCTTCAAGTCTAAGGTCAAGCCGATCGTGGATAAGCAGCCGGTGAAACTTCTCTGCAAGATTCCCGGGATCAACCAGATCATTTTCAAGAAGATCCATGACAAGATGATCGACGCTTTCGGAGGTGAGGTCCAGGAGTTCATCTTGGGTGGCGCCCCGGTGAGCCCAGAGGTGGAGAAATGGTTCAAACTGATAAAGTTACCCTATATGGTAGGCTATGGCATGACCGAGGCGACCCCGCTTCTGGCTTATGTAGGATACAAGGATTATGTCGCTGGATCATGCGGCAAACCTGTGACCTGCGCTGATGTCAGGATTGACTCTGAGGACCCAGAGCACATCGCCGGTGAGATCCAGGCCAAGGGTGACAACATCTGCATCGGGTACTATAAGAACCCTGAGGCTTCCGCCAACGCTTTCACAGAGGACGGATATCTTCGTACGGGGGATCTCGGAATCATGGATAAGGATGGGAATATATTCATCAAGGGACGCAGCAAGTCTATGATCTTGTCAGCGAACGGCCAGAATATATACCCCGAGGAGGTTGAAGCCTTCATCAATGACCAGCCTTATGTAGGCGAGTCGGTTGTTGTGGATCGTTCCTCGAGACTTGTCGCTCTCGTGTATCTTGATCCTGACGCCATCAAGCGCGACGGGCTTGATGCTGAGGCGATTGCCGACCTCCCTGAGAGGATCAGGGTCAATTCCAACAAGAAACTCCCGAATTACAGCCAGATAGCCAAAGTCGAGATTCAGGAGACTCCTTTCGAGAAGACTCCGAAGATGTCTATTAAGCGCTTCCTTTACAAGTAGTGACAATTTGTCATATCCACCAGGAGTGGAACGTTATTTGACCATATCAAGTCAAAAATGACACATTGATATGGCAAATAAAACGCAGACTGGACAGATTGGAGTGACGACCGAGAACATCTTCCCGGTCATTAAGCAGTTTTTGTATTCGGATCATGAGATTTTCCTCAGGGAACTCGTCGCCAATGCCGTCGACGCTACCCAGAAGATGAAGGCGCTGGCCTCTAACGGTGAGTTCAAAGGTGAGTTAGGTGATCTTAAAGTCAGTATCGAGCTTGACGAGAAGAAAAAGACCCTCAAGATAATCGACAACGGTATAGGAATGACAGCCGAGGAGGTTGACAAGTATATCAACCAGATCGCGTTCTCCTCAGCCGGAGAGTTTTTGGAGAAGTACAAGGATCAGAATATCATAGGACATTTCGGCCTTGGTTTTTATTCCGCTTTCATGGTCGCGAAGAAGGTCACCATCGAGTCCCTGTCATGGAAGGAGGGTTCTGAGGCGGTCCTTTGGAGTTGCGAAGGAAACCCCGAGTTTGAGATGGGACCCGCCAAGAAAGAGGACCGGGGAACAGTCGTCACCTTGTTCCTCGATGATGAGTCCGCCAATGATTATGGCAATAAAGGCAAGATCAGCCAGCTCCTCGGGAAATACTGCAAGTTCATGCCGGTCCCGATCGTGTTCGGAAAGGAACAGGAGTGGAAAGACAAGAAATATGTCGACACAGACAAGGATCATGTAATCAATTCGATTGAGCCCCTCTGGATGAGGAAACCCTCCGAGTTGAAGGACGAGGATTATGTGAAGTTCTACAAGGATCTCTATCCGATGAAGGAGGAGCCTCTGTTCCACATCCATCTTAATGTCGATTACCCGTTCAATCTCACCGGAATCCTTTATTTCCCGAAAATCAAGGAGAGGATGGCCATTGAGAAGAACAACATCCAACTCTATTGCAACCAGATGTTCGTGACCGATCATGTCGAGAACATAGTGCCTGATTTCCTGACACTTCTCCATGGCGTCATCGACTCCCCGGACATCCCGCTGAACGTTTCCAGAAGCTATTTGCAGGCCGACGAGAATGTGAAGAAGATCTCGACATATATCACCAAGAAGGTGGCCGACAGGCTTGAGGAGATTTTCAAGAATGACAGGGCGTCATGGGAGAGCAAGTGGGACAACCTCAAGTTGTTCATAGAGTACGGCATGCTCTCTGACGAGAAATTCGGCGAGAGAGCGATGAAGTTCGCGCTTTTGAAAAACACTGACGGGAAGTTCTTCGCCTTGGAGGATTACCGCATGGCGATTGCCGACACCCAGACGGATAAAGACAAAAAGGTCGTTTACTTGTACGCCACCGATGTCGATGCGCAATATCCTTTCATAGAGGCGGCTAAAAACAAGGGATATGACGTCCTTTTGATGGATTGTGAATTGGACGCTCATTTCGTGAACTATCTGGAACAGAAGATCGGAGACACCAGGTTCGCCAGGGTCGACTCTGATTCCGTGGAGAATCTGATTCCTAAGGAGGAGAAAGTCAAGCCTGAGATGGCTGAGGAAGATAAGAAAAACCTTGAGGCGATGTTCAAGGCTGTTCTTCCTGATAATAATGAATATTTCGTCGAAGCGGACAATCTTGGGGAGAATTCAGCACCTATTCTGATCACCAGAAATGAGTTCATGAGAAGGTACCGTGAGATGAGTGCGTTGGGTGGTGGAATGAACTTCTATGGAGAGATGCCGGAGTCGTTCAATATCACTGCTAATCTACAGAACCCATTGATGGCCAAGCTGGTAGGTGAGCTGAAAGAAAATGCTGACAAGGTTGAGGAATTCGCGAAGGGGAGTGATTTGCTGAAGCAGATCACCGATATGGCTCTGCTTTCAAATGGCCTTTTGAAAGGTAAGGCTTTGTCCGATTTTATCACTCGAATCGGGAAAACACTTACAGATTATTACTCCAATAAATAATCAAAAAAATGGCCTTGCACGCTTGTGCAAGACCATTTTTTTCTTTATATTTGTCCGTTGTTACCATTTTGGCCA
>ONSC01000045.1 GCA_900320365.1 uncultured Bacteroidales bacterium | reverse complement strand
GCCAAGGAGTCCCTCGTCACGCATGTGGGCGAGGAGTCTACCATAATCCACACCATGCTGGCGTAGATAAGCTTGGCCGTAGTTCTCTGTCGTGCGGCAGAGAGCGAGGAGCAGATGAAGCGAGGTGGCCTCGGCGGAATTCATCTTTGAAGCCTCCATTACGGTGATACTCAACACGTTCTGGGCATATCTCGAGAAGGAGATCTTGTCCGCCTCGGAATATGGGATAGACTCGTTGGTGAATATGTGGCTGTCAATGAAACGCTTGAAGGCGTCAATATCCACCCCCAAAGCGGCGAGGACTTTGCAGGCGTCGTTGTCCCCCTGGCGCATCATGCCGAGGAACAAATGGTCAGGGCCTATGCCGTAACTGCCTGTCCGCATCGCCTCCTCCCGGGCGTAACGGATGATGCTGTTGAGCTCGTCGGATATTCTGATTTCCATATTTTCTTCAATTGAGTGCTGCCGAAAGGCAATTATAGTAATTATCGGCCTATTCTGCAACAACTATGCGAGAGTAATCCCGCTGCCACTTTGTCACTATTGCCAGTGTCGTATTTATTTATTATATTTGCATGTTTAAGTAAAAGGTAATCATAAAGCGATTTTATGGATATTGAGGAAAATATTGTAGAAGGACAGACAGGCGTTATCGAACCGGTTGAGATCGACCAGGAGATGCGTTCCGCGTACATCGATTATTCGATGTCCGTCATCGTGTCCCGAGCTCTCCCTGATGTCAGGGATGGTCTCAAGCCGGTTCAAAGAAGAGTTTTATATGGAATGGACGGCCTCGGCCTGCCTTTCTCCGGCCCGACCCGCAAATGCGCCAAGATAGTGGGTGAGGTTCTTGGTAAGTATCACCCTCACGGCGACTCGAGCGTTTATGACGCCCTCGCGCGTCTGGCCCAGCCTTGGAACCAGAGATATCCCACCGTTTTTGGTCAAGGTAACTTCGGATCTATGGATGGAGACCCTGTGGCCGCGATGAGGTACACAGAGGCGAAGCTCCAGAAGATAACCGAGGAGATTCTCGGGGACATCGAGAAAGACACGGTGGACATGGTCAACAATTTTGATGACACCGAGAAAGAGCCCACTGTGCTTCCCACTCGCTTGCCGTTGCTTCTCCTGAATGGTTCTGCGGGTATCGCTGTCGGTATGGCCACGAATATGGCTCCCCATAATCTCGGGGAATGCTGCGACGCGATCTGCGCTTATATTGACGACCCGGAGATCGACACCGAGGGTTTGATGCGCTATGTCAAGGGTCCGGACTTCCCGACAGGAGGTATCATCATGGGCATGAGCGGCATCAAGGAGGCCTATGAGACTGGCCGCGGAAGGGTCGTTGTCAGGTCCAAGACCGATATCGAGGTCGGAGAGAACGGACGTGAGACCATCGTGGTGACCGAGGTCCCTTACATGGTCAACAAGAAGGAGATGATCGAGAAGATCGGCCAGATGGTGGAGGACAAGAGGCTGGAGGGCATCACATACATCAACGACGAGACTTCCCGCGAGGGTGTCAGGGTTATCCTGAGGGTGAAGCAGGGATACAACTCCAATGTTGTCCTGAACACGCTCTTCAAGTACACCCAGCTCCAGTCCAGTTTCGCCTTCAACAATGTCGCCCTTGTTAACGGTCGTCCAAAGACATTGTCTCTCAAGGAGTTGATCTCCAATTTCGTGGACTTCCGCCATGAGGTCGTGGTTCGCAGGACCAAGTTTGAGTTGGATAAGGCCCAGAAGAGGGCTCATATTCTCGAAGGTCTCCTGAAGGCCATCGATGTGATTGACGAGATCATCCACATAATACGTCACTCAGAGAGTGTGGACGAGGCCAAGGCTGAGTTGATCAAGCGCTTTGATTTCACCGAGATTCAGGCCACTGCCATCGTTGAGATGAGGCTCAGGCAGCTCACCGGACTCGAGCGCGAGAAGCTTCAGGCCGAGTATGATGAGCTTGAGAAGTTCATCGCCCGCTGCAATGAGATTCTCGGTAGCGTCGAGGAGCAGCTCAAGATAGTCAAGGCTGAGACCCTTGAGATCAAGGACAAGTATGCCGATCCCAGAAGGACTGAGATACGTCCCTCCGAGGAAGAGTTCAATCCTGAGGATTTCTACGCCGATGAGGATGTCGTCATCACGATTTCTCATCTTGGATATATCAAACGTACTCCTCTGACCGAGTACCGCACCCAGGCTAGGGGTGGCGTCGGCATGAAGGGCAGCTCCACCCGTGACGAGGATTTCATCGAGCATATCTATATAGCCAATATGCATTCCACAATGCTCTTGTTTACTGAGAGCGGAAGGTGCTACTGGTTAAAGGTTTACGAGATTCCTGAAGGCTCCAGGGCCTCCAAGGGCCGCGCGATCCAGAACGTGCTCAGCATCCCTGATGACAAGATTAAGGCTTATATCAACGTCAAGACTCTGAAGGATCAGGAATATGTTGATTCTCATAGTATCGCTCTTGTGACCAAGAGGGGTATCATCAAGAAGACGGCTCTTTCAGCTTATTCCCACCCGAGGGCCGCAGGTGTCAACGCTGTCAATCTCCGTGACGGGGATGTTCTGGTTGAGGCCCTGCTTACCGGTGGAAACGACGAGATTCTGATCGCCGCCCGTGATGGACGCTGCTGCCGCTTCAATGAGAAAGATGCCCGTGAGATGGGTAGGACATCGACTAGAGTGCGTGGCATCAATATTGAAGAGGCTGACGAGGTAATAGGCGCTATCAACTACGATCCGGCCGCTGAGGATGCCGCTGAGCACACAGTGCTGGTCGTTAGTGAGAACGGATTCGGTAAGAGGTCTGATTTTGAAGAGTACAGGATTACAAAGAGGGGAGGAAAGGGAGTCAAGACCATCAATATCACCGAGAAGACGGGTAAGTTGATCGCCATAAAGAATGTGACCCAGAAGGATGACTTGATGATCATCGAGAAATCCGGCCTGACGATAAGGATGGCTGTATCTGGCATAAAGGTGGCTGGTAGAGCCACTCAGGGTGTCAAACTCATCAACATCAAGGAAGGCGATTCGATTGCCTCGCTTTCAACGGTTGAGAAGAGCGACGAGACCCTTGAGAACGAGAATGTTGAAAATACAGAAGTAACTGAAAACGAGAATATTAACAACTAAATCCGATAATCATGAAAAAGTTAATGATTGTTTTGGCATTGCTCGCTTCCTTCAAGGTAGCGAATGCCCAGGCAGGCCCTGCTGCCGCCAAGAAGGCTCTTGACGCTGCTCTCGCGGCTTCACAGAACGCTAAAAAGGCCACCAAGGTGGCCACTTGGATGAAACTGGCCGAGTCTTATGTCGAGGCTTACAACGCTCCCTCCGGGAACGTGTGGATCGGAGCCAATGAGAACGAGCTCAAACTCGCTATGGGTAATGAGAAACCCGCTTCTGTCGAGAATGTCGTTCTTGGTGGTGCCCAGTATGTCAAGCAGATTTATGACAACAAGAATCTTTATTTCAACGCCAATGGCCAGCTCGAGATCATAGAGGTCACGAAGCCTGTTGTGGAGAACGCTCTTGACAAGGCTGTCGAGGCTTACAAGAAGGCCGCCGAGGTTGACGCCAAGGCCACCAAAGCCAAGGATATCACCGCCGGTATGAAGAGCATTGTCGAGAAGTACAACACCGAGGCTTACAACGCCTACACTTTCGGTGACGTCGCTAAGGCTGAGTCCCTTTTCGCCAAGGCTTTCAACACCTCTTGCGAGAAGATCAGCGCGGCTGTCGACACCAGCGCCCTTTACAATGCCGGTTTCGTCGCCTATGGCGCCGGCAATTTCGAGAAAGCGAAGGGTTACTTCGATAAGTGCCTTGAGTACAACTATTTCGCTAAGGACGGAGAGGTCTTCTCGAAACTCGCTGACTGCGTCAGCAAGATTGATAAGACCGACGCCGGAAAGGCTCTCCAGAAGGATTATCTTGAGAAGGGCTTCACAAAGTTCCCTCAGAGCCAGAGCATCTTGATCGGCCTTATCAACTACTATGTCTCTAGTGGCGAGGACACTGAGAAGTTGTTCTCATTGATCGACGAGGCCAAGGCCAACGAGCCTAACAACGCTTCTCTCTATTATGTTGAGGGTAATATCCGCGGCCAGCTCGGCCAGACCGAGGAGGCTGTGAAGGCCTATGAGAAGTGCGTTGAGGTAGATCCCAATTATGAGTATGGATTCATCGGCGAGGGTGTCATGTTCTACAACATGGCCGCCAAGATCCAGGAAGAGGCTCAGAATGAGATTGATGACAACAAGTACATGGCCCTTGTCCAGAAGTTCGAGACCGCTCTCAAGAGCTGCATCGAGCCCTTCGAGAAGGCTTTCAACATGACCAAGGACGAGAGCATCAAGTCAAGCATCGCCGAGTACCTTAAGAACTCCTTCTATCGTTTCCGCGATGAGGATCCTAAGTACCAGGCCGGCTACGAGAAGTACTCAAAGCTCCTCAGCGAGTAATTGTAGAGATAAACAACAAAAAAGACCTGCCGAAAGCAGGTCTTTTTTTGTTGGGGTGCGATGTGGGGCTCGAACCCACGACACCCAGAACCACAATCTGGTGCTCTACCAACTGAACTAATCGCACCGTGTTAGAGGTTGCAAAGATACAAAAAAATCTTTCTTAACAAGAATTTCTGAATAATATTTATCTTTGTGCATGCGGAGATTCTTCACTTTCGCCCTCTTCTTCACGCTTCCAGTCTTGGTTGTCGCCCAGATTCCTGTGTCAGTGCCTCCGGCAAGGCCGCTTCGCCAGCTTCCGGACACCGCCACTATCCTTGTAATGGGGGATGTCATGATGCACAGGGACCAGATCTCCAATGCGGCGAGAACAGACGGCACTTTTGATTTCTCCACCTATCTTGCCAATATCAAGCCGATGATCGAGAAGGCGGATCTATCCATAGCTAACATGGAATTCACACTGGCAGGGAGACCTTATACCGGGTATCCTTGTTTCTCGGCCCCTGACGGGTACGAGGATTATGTGGCTTCGTGTGGTGTGGATGTATTCCTTACGGCTAACAATCATATTCTCGATAAGGGAAAGAATGGTTTGGAGAGGACTCTTTCAAGGTATTCTGAGATGGAGTCATCCGGGATTGTGAAGCACACCGGAGTTTCCGCTTCTGATGTGGATGACAGGATGAGGTTTCCGTTGATGGTCGCTGTGAAAGGCGTGAGGGTGGCCCTCGTGAATTTCACTTATGGCACTAATATCAAGGGAGACAGCGACTTCCCTAAAGTTCATCTCACGGATAAGAAGGAGATTGAGGCTGCGGTGCGTAGGGCCAGGAGGGCTGGGGCGGATTTTGTCATCGCCCTGCCTCATTGGGGGACGGAGTATGTTTTGAACCATTCCTCCTCGCAAGAGGCTTTGGCGGATTGGCTTGCGGGGATAGGTTGTGACGCTGTCATAGGTGCGCATCCTCATGTTGTCCAAGACTGTGGGCTGGTATCTGCCTTTTCAGATGGGAGCCTTAAGAAGGTGCCTGTGGTATATTCACTCGGCAATATTGTCTCAAACATGAGCGCCACCAACACCCAGGTGGGCATGATCGCTAGTCTGAGAATCGTGACTGATGAGGATGGCGTCAAGACGATGCTTCCTCCCAGGCTCACTTTCACATGGTGCACCCGGCCGGGAACACTCACTGACAGTTACGCGACGGTTCCGGTCAAGGATTTCATTGATAAGAAGGAGCTATGGAAGAGGCCGGCGGATCATGATAACATGGTCAGGTCATACCTGAGGGTGAAATCGCAGACCGGAATAGAAGATTAAAAATAATAGTATTGATGAAGAGAACTATCACGCTTGAAGCCGTAGATCCTGTCGAAATATTCGGCGCCGGGAATAAGATCCTCGAGGAGTTCGTTTCCTATTTCCCTGGCCTGAAGGCAGTCGCCAGAGGAAACGAGATCCATCTGGAAGGGAAAGAGGATGACATCAAGGAGTTTGAGCAAAAATTCTCCGAGTTGGTTCACAGACGCCATCACAAGATGAACCTCACTGTCTTCGATGTAGAGGACATATTCGATGGAGATGGAAGTCGGGATAGGCTCAGACCGACGGGGGATGCCATAATTGTCCACACGACCGACGGCAAGCCGATCAAGGCCAGGAATGAGAACCAGAAGAAAATGGTCAAGGCCTATTTCGATAACGACCTGGTTTTCGCTGTCGGTCCGGCTGGAACAGGAAAGACTTATGTGGCGATAGCGTTGGCTGTCAGGGCATTGAAAAACAGGGAGATAAAAAGGATCATCCTAACCCGTCCGGCCGTTGAGGCAGGGGAGAGACTCGGTTTCCTTCCGGGAGACCTGAAAGACAAGTTGGACCCCTATCTCCAACCTCTGTACGACGCTCTCGGGGATATGATTCCACCGAAGAGACTGCAGGATTTCATGGAAGAGGGTATAATCCAGATAGCTCCGCTCGCGTATATGAGAGGCCGTACCCTCGACCGTGCCTGCGTTATTCTCGATGAGGCGCAGAACACTAATGTCTCCCAGCTGAAAATGTTCTTGACGAGAATGGGTGTAAACGCCAAATTCATCGTAACAGGGGACGCCACCCAGGTCGACCTTCCCAGGAAAGAGGACTCGGGGTTGTTGAAAGGAATAAGCCTTTTGAAGAATATCAAAGGGATAGAGACCATATTCTTCTCCAATGAGGATATCGTCCGTCATCCACTTGTGACAAAGATTGTCAAAGCCTTTGACAGACATGAGTCGGAGTAAGGAATTTTATGACTATCTTTGCAGATTGTTATAATTGATGGAAATGGAAAGTGTCAGATGTCTGATAATAGGAGGTGGCCCTGCTGGTTACACTGCCGCGATTTACGCCTCCAGGGCTGGTTTGAGTCCTGTCTTATATGAGGGAATGGAGCCTGGTGGCCAGCTCACAACCACAACAGTTGTCGAGAATTTTCCTGGTTTCCCCCAGGGAGTTGACGCCAATCAGCTTATGGGTGACATGAGGGATCAAGCATTGAGGTTTGGCGCTGATATCCGCAGAGGGACAATCACTTCCGTTGATTTCTCGCGGAAGCCTTTCCGCCTCATGGTGGATGGGGAGACTGAGATCGTAGCCGAGGCTGTGATCATAGCGACAGGAGCTGCCGCCAAGTATCTCGGGCTTCCTTCGGAACGCAAGTTCCGCGGCATGGGTGTGAGCGCTTGCGCCACTTGTGACGGTTTCTTTTACAGGAAGAAAGACGTCGCTGTAGTCGGTGGCGGAGACACCGCTTGCGAGGAGGCGACTTATCTCGCCAATATCTGCAAGAAAGTCTATATGATCGTGCGTAGGGACGTGTTCAGGGCTTCTGTGGCCATGCAGGAGAAAGTGAAGAACACACCCAATATCGAGGTTTTGTGGAACTGCAACACCCAAGAAGTCCTCGGGGATGATTCCGGCGTTACTGGAGTCCGTCTTGTCAGGAATGATGGTAAGGTTTTTGATATCACAGTCGACGGGTTTTTCCTCGCTATAGGGCATCATCCCAACTCTGATGTGTTCAAGGAGTTCATAAACACAGATGAGAACGGTTACATCATCACTGAAGGCAAGTCTACAAAGACCAATGTCGATGGTGTTTTCGCCGCCGGGGATGTTCAGGATCCTAGTTTCCGGCAGGCTATAACAGCGGCCGCATCGGGATGCAAGGCCGCTCTGGAAGTGGAGAAATACCTTATGACTAAATAGGATTATGCGTTATTTGAAGACTATCATAAGGTTCGTCGTCGTGATGGGAGCGGTTCTCGCGCTTTCCCGTTCATGCAAGTCTGAGTACGACGCTTTGTTGAACAGCAGCGATGTTGATCAGAAGTATACCGCGGCTTTCGACTTGTTCAACCATGGCAAGTACAACAAAGCGGCCAGATTGTTCGAGAGCCTGGCCATCCAGACCAATGGCACATCCAAGGATGACACTGTTCAGTTCTATTGGGGGATGAGCAATTACCGTTTCAAGGACTACTACACCGCTGAGACTAATTTCGCCAAGTTCCTCATGAACTTTCCGAGAAGCCCTTTCGCTGACGAGGCATACTTCCTCCGTATAGATTGCCTTTATAGGTCAACCTACCGTTCTGAGCTGGACCAGAAACCCACATATAACGCCATCGCTGTCATCTCTCAATATCTTGCCGAAAGTCCGAACAGTACTCATGCGGCCACCTGCAAGAGGATGCTCAAGGAATTGAATGACAGGTTGGATCAGAAGGCTTACGAAAGCGCTAAGCTCTACTACAAGATGGAGGATTACAGGGCGTCCAGGGTGGCTTTCCGTAATGTCCTTAAAGATGATGCCGACAATATCTACCGTGAGGATATATTGTACTATATAGCGAAGTCTTCCTACAAGTTCGCCCAGCTCAGCGTGGAGGCGAAGCAGAAGGAGCGCTATCTCACCTTTGTGGACGATTATTACAATTTCATAGGTGAGCTTCCGGATTCATCTTATCGTAAGGAACTTGATGTCTTGTACAAGCGCGCGCAAAAGGCTTTGGGAAGATATACCGGTTCCGAGGAGGACTTGGAGGCCAAAGAGAAGGACTTTGAGAAAGAGAGAAAGAAATTATTGAAACAATCCGAGTCTGGAGAGTAGTAAATTAATAGGAAGATAATATCAATACAATGGATATAAAGAAAACAACGCCTACCAACACTATCACGCGTGACGTGAAGTATCTTGCCGAACCTACCGGCAACATCTATGAGACAGTCGTCCTCCTTTCCAAGAGAGCCAATCAGATTTCTCTGGCGGAGAAGAAAGAGCTCGCGAAGAAGCTTGAGGATTTCCGCACGGACAGGGACACTATGGACGAGGTGTTTGAGAACAGGGAGCAGATTGAGATCTCGAAGTATTATGAGAAGCTCCCTAAGCCGGATCTTATCGCCATCACCGAGTTTGAGGACGGGGATCTTTACTATAGGATGGCCGGCAAGGAGGAGGGAGAGAAGTAGCATCGGTTCCAGCCCATGCTCAAGTCCCTTCAGATTAGGAATTATGTTCTGATAGACTCTCTGGATGTTTCTTTTCCGGAGGGTCTCATCATTATTACCGGACAGACCGGTGCCGGGAAGTCGATTCTTCTCGGCGCGTTATCCATGCTACTCGGTTCCAAGGCTGACTCATCAGTGATTGGAACCCGCGGGGACAACTGCGTTGTGGAAGCTGTCTTTGAAATTCCCAAAGGCGACGAGGTGACATGGAACTTGCTGAAAGACAATGACCTAGACGATAGTTCCAGCGAGGTGGTCGCTCGAAGGGTAGTGTCGGCGTCGGGCCGCTCCCGTTCTTTTATCAACGACTCTCCAGTAAATCTTCAGATTCTCCAAGGGATTTGCTCAAGGCTTGTGGATATTCATTCGCAGCATCAGACCCTTTTGCTGACAGACAGGTCCTATCAGTTGTCGATGCTGGATCATCTCGCGGGGAATGAAGCCTTATTGGGCGAGTGCGCGTCGAGTTACCATCGTCTCAAGTCTCTCGAGCGGGAATACGAGGATGTCTCCGCAAGGCTTTCCCGCCTTGATGAGGAACGTGATTTTATTCAGTCACGCTTGAAACGCCTTGAAGCTGCTGGTCTCGTGGAAGGAGAATTGGAGTCATTGGAAGAGGAACAGTCCATGCTCGCTAACGCTGAGTCCATCAAGGAATCGCTGACTGGTGCCGAGAACCTTATAGACACAGCATCGCTGAAAGAGGCCAGAAAGCTTCTGGAAAAGGCTGGTGGGTTCCTGCCGGAGGCGCAAGCGCTGGGGGAGAGACTCGAGTCAGCGAGGGTTGAGCTTAATGATATTCTTGACGAGGTTTCCTCAATCAATTCACATACAGAGATTTCCGAGTCGAGGCTCGCTGCTGTGGAAGAGCGGATGTCGTTTTTGTATGACCTCATGAAGCGGTATTCGGCCTCTTCAATTTCTGAGTTGATAACCCAGAGAGATAGTTTATCAGGATCTTTGGCGGATTCGGATGATTTAAAGGAGCGCCTAGAGTCCATATCCAAAGAAATAGACTCTGAGAAGAAGGTTTATGGTGAGATCTGCACCAACCTGCATGCTGCCAGGGATGCCTCGAAGAAGCGTCTGGCGGATTCTATCATGGAATCTCTTCGCTCTTTGGAGCTTGAGCGGTCTGTCTTTGAAGTTGAATTGGAGGAGTCTGTCCCCGGTCCCTCTGGTTCTGACAGCGTCCGTTTCTTGTTCTCTGCCTCGGGGAGCAATCCTGTGGATGTGGCTAAGTGCGCTTCCGGAGGCGAGTTGTCCAGGCTTATGCTTAGCCTCAAGGCGCTGATGGCTCGGTTTGTCAGCATGCCTACCCTTATCTTTGACGAGATAGACTCGGGAGTTTCGGGTAGTGTCGCTGACAAGATGGGACAGATGATTTGTTCCATGGGCCGCGACATGCAGGTTTTCGCCATCACCCATCTTCCTCAAGTAGCCGCCAAGGGTGACGCCCATTATCTTGTGGAGAAATCGTTCTCCGGTAACGAGGCGGTAACTTCTATCCATCCTATTGAAGGAGAGGATAGAGTTATGGAAATAGCGAGAATGCTATCCGGGAGCCACGTGACCTCAGCGGCCGTGGAAAACGCGAAATCTCTTTTATCTGACTAGGCTGACTGAATAATCGGGATTGTAGACAACCCTTCTGACAGCGTTGTTGACGTAACTGCCAGAGGCGGTCTTGACTAATTTGAAGTCCGATTGAAGTCCTTTATAATCAACCCTATCAAGAGCCCTTGGCCATCTCTTTCCATACTTGTGGGCGAGTGTGACGAAGTACTTCATGAGATCATATCCAGAGTAAGCTGAGCGGCTGGGCTCCGCATTGTAAAGCGCCCTGTACTGGAGTAGGAAGTCTTTGACCTCCTTTGAGTCGTAATCCACGGAGTAGGTGACGCTGGTGTGGAGATTGACCTTGTGGAGCTGCTCAACCTCAATCTGGTCATATGTCCTTATCTTTGAGGTGCTGTAGAGCACGACCTCGCTGTTTTTGCCTGAGAGCATGTAGAGGTTTCTCAATGCCTCGATCAGGAAGACGGTGCTTCTCTCTGTATATTCACAGGCCAGCACAATCCTGTTAACGCCTCCTGAGACCATCTGGGAGCGCATGGATCCCAGCGTGGTTGTGATATGAGGCAATCCGGCCTCTGCCATCTCGTCCTGAACCATGTTGAGATAATCAGACTCTGGTGAGGCCGGAGTCACGACAATCACCCTGTCCCCATGCCTCATGTCCGACTTTATCCAATCCACCATGTCCTTCACCTGTATGCGGGTCGGTGTGGGGGCCTGGATTATCCTGTCAAGGGAGTCGGTCAGCGTCTCAACCTGCATGTCAAGCGGAGATACTATCCATGTGGCGCCATCATTGATCCCGGCAGCCCTCATTATATCTGATTTGGACACTGGACCTATAGCGAAATCGCTTGAGGCCAGCCTCTGCTGGGTCACAGGCATGTTTCCTCCTCCAACATCGAAGGTGTGGATGTCGAGATTGACGCCATCGCTGCCCAGAACCCTCGAGGCCATCAGCGCTCCGCAATAGAAGTCCATGAACGAGGTCCTGTCACCGGACTTGGTGGCGGAGAAAGGAAGAAGCATCGTGATATTGACGTCATGGTGGCCTTCCCTGACAAAGAGGTCGTCGAGGATGCTGTCCTTCCCCTCCTTGCCAGTGACGCCAGTGGTGTCCGTATCCACCTCAGGGTTAATCACTTCAGGCTCGTTGTTGTTGGGCTCCTCCGTGACCGTCCTGCCTTCCCAAACCGCGGGATCGCGGGGAATTTTGAGCTCTTGTCTGCGCTTGACCTTGTCGGAGGTCATCCTGTTTATGTTCTTTATGGATTCCTTGGACACCTTGTACTTCTTGGCAATCGCATCCAAGTCCTCATACCACTTGACTCTATGAATGAAGTACTCCTCGTTCGCTTCCTGAGCGGGCTCTTGGGGTGTCTCCTGGACAGTGGTCACTGGCTCGGTTTTTACCTCGGGTTCCACATTCTCTTGAATATCCCCCTTGTAAGGGATCAAGAGAATCTGGTCTTTTTTAAGGCCCTCAGTCTCAAGTTTCAAGGCAGGATTGGCCTCATAAATCTCTTCCATCGTGACTCCATAGGCCTTGCTGATGGAATAGATGGTCTGGCGCTCCTGAACAACATGGGAGTAAAACACCTTTCCTCCGGAGCGGACTTTCTCCTTGGATATGGTCACCTTGGGCGCCACATATTCTTGCGCTGATATCCACGAAGGGGAAAACGCCGCCAGCATAAAGGCTACCGCGAGAGGGAATATATGCTTCATGTTCATTGGTGCTTGTATAGGTTATCGGTGAAATCGATCAGCCTCTTGGCGAAAGTCTTCCAAGACAACCTTTCTTTCTCAGCCTTGATGGAATTAACGCATAATACACGGAGATTCTCTTCGGCGAAAAACCGCCGTATCTCCTCCGCTATGAGCTTGGGCTCAGGTCTGTCTGCTACCAAACCTGTGCCGCTGTCTCCGATGGATTGCCTCAGACCTCCGACATCTGTGACCACCATAGGCACCTCAAAGTGCCAGGAGATGGCGCTGATGCCGCTTTGGGTTGCGGACCTGTAAGGCAGGACTGCGAGATCGGCGGCGGAAAAGTAATACTTGACCTCGGAGTCTTTAATGTAGTTGGTGAAAAGCTTGATCCGGTCCTTGGCGGGGGAAGCGTTGATGATCTCCTCGTACTTGACGAAAGATCCGTAGGGCTCTCCAGCGACTATTAAAGTGTAGGAATCGTCCAATTCCCCGAATGCCTCGAGAAGGATGTCAAGCCCTTTGTATTCCCGTATGAGACCGAAGAACAGCAGATTCTTCTTCCCGGGCTCCAAACCGAGTCTTTCCTCCGCTTCCTTCCTTGGCACCCTCTCCCCGAAATGGGCATAGACGGGGTGGAACAAAATGGTTTTGAGGGCTTTAGGAGACAAGGCGGTGAGATCGTCAGCGACCTCCTGACAGAGTGTGACGTTTCCGGAACAACCTGAAAGGAAGTACTTGGTCAGCGGTGAGTCGAAAAAACGAGGCTCGTGAGGAATCACATTGTGAAGGATGGATATGACCTTGCAACGCTTCTTGAGCCTTCTGGCGATCCACCCCAATGAAGGCGCGAACCAGGACATCCAGTAACTGATGATGACCATGTCCGGATTCCAGTCACGGATTGCCTTGTATGTCTTGACGTAGGAGAAAGGATTAGCCGTATCCAACAGAGACTCGCTCTCGATGGGTACGGCATCATCATCCTTTGTGACGTATTGCGTCTTTCCTGGAAAGAGGAAATCAGGGTATTGCCTCTTGAAATTGAACGCTTTGACCGTGTGTTCCTTCCCCAGCTCCAAGTACAGGCTCGCGTTGAACTGGGAAATCCCTCCCCTGAAAGGGTAGAAGCACGATAGAAGCGCGATCCTCAAGTTATTCGGACTTGGTTGTTTCTTCTCCCTTGCCCTTGTTCTTGACGTACTCGCTGTTCAGTCCTTCGAGAAGGGCATCGGTGATATCGAGGTCAGGATCACCGCAAGCCACCGGGGTGGGAAGGACACTTCCCTGGGTGGAGATGATCATGGCGTATTTATGCTCCTCATTGAACTTGTCAATGAAAGTCTTGATTGCGTCAGCGATCTGGTTCATCATGACCTGCTGCTCCTCAGCCATTTCCTGCTCCTTCTGGGCGGCGTAGGTGTTGAAGCTGTTCTGCTGCTCCTGGAGCTTCTGGCTCCTCTGCTCGGCGACCGAACGGACAAGGAGACCCTTGTTGAGGTCAGACTGGAACTTGTTGGCGTCGCTCTGGAGCTTGTTGCCCCTGCGGTTGATCTCCTCCTGGATGCTCTGCATCTTGGTCTCCACGACGGAACGAAGGTCGTTTGCCATGTCGTATTCGTTGATGACTCTGTCGAGGTCATACCAAACGATGGCGCCTTCCTTGGCGGTGGTTTCTACAGCCTCACCTGTCGAGGCTTTCTTCTTTCCGCTACCGTCAGCGGTCAGCTGGATAATACCGAGAGCAGCAACAGCCACGAGGGCTATGATGCTTAGGATCAGTGGTGTTTGTTTCATCTTATTTTGTCTTTAAATAATATTCCAGACTACAAATTTAGTTAAATTTTCTTAATCTCCGCAAGATAGGCCTTGATTGTTCTCTCCAGTCCCATGTAAAGCGCGTCGCAGATGACCGCATGGCCTATAGAGACCTCGTCTGTCCAAGGGATGGTCTTAATGAAATAGCCGAGGTTTTCCAGGTTGAGGTCGTGTCCGGCATTGAGTCCAAGTCCCAGTTTCCTTACCTTGATGGCTGTATCCAGATACGGTTTGATCGCCTCTTCCGGGTTGACAGGAAACAGCTCGGCATAAGAGGCTGTGTACAGCTCCACACGGTCGCAGCCGCACTCTTTCGCCCCGACAGCCATCGCGGGATCCGGGTCAATGAATATGGACACGCGTATTCCTTTATCTTTAAACACCTTGCAGATGCGGGTGAGAAAATCCTTGTTGGCGATAGTGTCCCATCCTTGATTGGACGTGATCGCGTCATGGGCATCAGGCACGAGTGTCACCTGGTCGGGAACGACCTCCAGGACGAGATCCACGAAGCTCGGGATAGGATTGCCCTCGATGTTGAACTCGGTCTTGACTTCGGGACGTATAGCCCTGACATCTGAATATCGTATGTGTCTCTCGTCTGGTCTTGGATGTACGGTAATACCTTCTGCGCCAAAGGCTTCGCAATCTCTCGCGGCCTTCTCGACATCCGGCATATTGCCGCCTCTCGCATTGCGGATGGTGGCTATCTTATTGATATTGACACTTAATTTAGTCATACCGCGAAAGTAGTGATTTATG
>ONSC01000062.1 GCA_900320365.1 uncultured Bacteroidales bacterium | reverse complement strand
CTCCGTGTATTTGACTCGGAGGCCGAACCGGTATGGGATGCCGGGAAAGCGCAGATCAAGCCAGCTCTATGTGTCATTTATCTGGGCACCAACGACTTCTCGACCGGCATGCAGCCGGCTCAGAGAGTTTTCGTCAAGAATTATATCCAATTGCTTAAGGAGATAAAAGATAACTACGGCGAGAATCACCCTATACTTTGCATGGCCCCAAAGCACGATCCTCTTCAGGAGGAATATATCCGGAAGGCCATTGAGTCCAGCGGACTTCAAGGGGTTCATTTCCTGCCTCTTTCCTACTCTGTCCATAACCATGTCGAGGACATGGGTGCGGACGGCCATCCTAATGGTTCCGGTCACAAGAAGATCGCTTATACAGTCATCCCCGTGGTTTCGACAATCATGGGATGGGAAATGACAAACAATAAGGTATTATAAATATGACTACATTCAAGAAAGTTCTGACGTGGATTATCGTGTGCCTTATCTTGGCCACGGCGGCATTCGTCTATTTCAGGTTCTATTTCGTGTTCGGAGATGGCGTGAAAGCCGGAGAACTCAACCAGTTCACCTATAAAGGCTACGTGTGGAAGACTTACGAGGGCAGGTTGATCCAGGCCGGATTCAAGGGGACTGTCCCAAAGACTGGAGGAACAGCCACAATCCAATCATACATATTCGATTTCTCCGTCGATAATGAGGAGATAGCCAACGAGCTCATGAGGTGCAGCGGCAAGACAGTCGAGCTCCATTACAAGCAGTATCTCGGGGCGCTTCCTTGGAGAGGAATGCAGAAGCATGTGGTAGACAAGATTATTTCCGTAACATCACCTGAATGATAATGAGGAAGATCGCATTAACGATAGCGTTGCTGCTGCCGATCGCGGCGTGGAGCCAGACTGGGGTCGTGGCAGTCCACCCTGCGAATCATGACGGCAAGATGATGACCATGGAGGAAGCCGTGATGGGCACAGGGACAAGAGTCGCTTCCACTTGGGCATCTTGGTTGGACAACAGCACTTACGCCTGCATGAAAGACGGGAAATTAACCGCCTACGATGCCATCACCGGGGAAGTCAAGGATGGTGGAGACGCCACCATCAGAACCGTACAGGGAGGCAGCCGCGGGATTCGCGGAGCCGTCTTTAGTTCCACCGGTGTTCAAGCATACTCGAAGGGTCGTAGCCTTTACATCAATGACGGCGGAGGTGATATTCTCGTGGCCGGCAGCGAGAGCGACCAGATAACATACGGGGAAAGTGTCAGCCGTAACGAGTTCGGAATCAACGGAGGCATATTCTGGTCCCCAGATGGCTCCAAGCTCGCTTTTTACCGCAAAGACGAGAGCCGTGTCACTGATTTCCCCCTTCTTGACATCAGCACCAGGACAGGGACTCTCATGAGCATCAAGTACCCCATGAACGGCATGGAGAGCGAGGAGGTGTCTTTAGGAGTATATGACCTTGCCACAGGAAAGACTATCTGGTGTGATGTCACAGACTTCGGATATGACCGCTACCTCACGAACATAAGCTGGGGCCCTGACTCCAAGAATGTTTTCATCCAAGTGCTGGACAGATCACAGAAGCATGTCAGGCTCAATATGTACAGGTCTTCTGACGGATCTTTCGTCAGGACCATACTCACTGACGATGATCCCCAGTTCGTCGAACCTTCCGACCCTCTGTATTTCATCAAAGGCACTTACACATTCCTTTACAGGACTGATGTGAGGGACGGTTTCCGCAACCTGTATCTTTGCGACACACTGGGCACAGTGAGACGGCTGACCACTGTCAACGCCGATGTGGCTTATGTGGATAATGACGGCTCCAACGTGTTCTACACGTCCGCGGAGGTATCTCCTGTCGAGAATCATCTTTTCAAGATCCAGATCTCGGGGCTCAAGTCCCGCAAGGGAACCGAGTCTGTGGCCAAAGCCAAATTCGGGAAAGCTGTCAGGCTCACCCCCGAAGAGGGATGGCACAACATCACCCTTAGTGGAGACCAAAAGAAATTCATCGACATATTCAGCAGTTTCAATGTTCCTTCCGTGACCCAGATAAGGACAACGGACGGTAAGCTCATTCGAGAGTTAGGCCGAGCAGAGGACCCGCTGAAGTCCTTTAAGACAGGTGACATCATGCTCGGAACCGTGAAGAGCGCGGACGGCAAGTTCGACAACTGGTACAGGCTTTACTTGCCGGCCGATTTCGACCCTTCAAAAAAGTATCCGGTGGTGCTTTATGTCTATGGTGGTCCCCACTCTCAGATGGTTAATGACAGCTGGCTTGGTGGAGTCAGGATGTGGGAGACTCTTATGGCGCAAAAAGGATACGTGGTATATGTCCAGGACAACCGAGGCACTTCCAACAGGGGCGCGGAGTTCGAGAAAGCCATCCATCGCCATTGCGGGCAGAACGAGATGGCGGACCAGATGGTTGGGATCAATATGCTCAAATCACTCCCCTTCGTCGACTCAGAGAGAATCGGTGTCCATGGGTGGAGCTATGGAGGTTTCATGACAATCTCCCTCATGACTCATTATCCTGAAACATTCAAGGTTGGAGTGGCTGGAGGCCCTGTCATTGATTGGAAATGGTACGAGATCATGTACGGAGAGCGTTACATGGAGACAGAGGAGACAAACCCTGAAGGATTCAAGGAGACTAGCCTCATTGAAAACGCGGCTAATCTCAAGGGAAAGCTGCTCATCTGCCAAGGCGCCATCGATAACACCGTGGTTTGGGAACACAGCCTCAGTTTTGTCCAGAAGTGCATAGAGAACGGCACCCAACTCGATTACTTCCCTTATCCCCGTTCAGAGCATAATGTTTTCGGAAGATGGAGGATACACCTCATGGACAAGGTAACCGATTATTTTGACCTCTATTTATAACTCAATACTTTTCAACACTTTAAAAGCTAAAAACAATGGCATTCTCAATTGCAGACATCATCAAGCAGCAGGTGAATTCCGCCGCTGGTGGAATCCAGATTCCCGCTAATGTCCAGAACCAGGTCCTCGGAGGCCTTTCAGACTCAATCCTCGGCAGCCTTACCAAGACCGCTACCAGCAGGGGCGGAGTGAACATCATCACTGACCTTCTCACGGGAAAGACAGCCGCGGCGAAGAGCCCTGTCACATCTCTCGCTGGCAGCATCTTCACCAACAGCGTCCTTAAGAACCTCAATCTTGGCAAGGCAGCCAACGCTTCCCTTATCGCCTTGATTCCGACAGTCCTTGGCGGCGTCACTAAGCTCTTCAAGGATCAGAATGGTGACGGCAAGGTTGATATCAACGACGTGATCATCGCTCTTGGAGGCAAGATCGGTGGCGGTGGACTCTTCGGAAGCATCCTCGGAGGCTTGTTCAAGAGGAAATAATTATCTACAAAGGTCTTATGACCTTTATGCCGGAAAGGTTGGAACGCCGGGACACGTACTCATCAATGGTACGCTCGTCGATTTCAACCTTTCCGTCGTTTTGTGACGCGTGAATGAACCCGACCCGGCCATTCTCAACATAAGCGATAGCCACATGCGCCACATCCAATCCCTCGACAGTAGAGACGAAACAGATTATATCCCCGGATTTAATTCCCTGGCCAGCGGATGATATCCTTGCCTTCGGAATCTGAGTCATAGGGTCCTTATTCAATTCCATTTCTGTCTCCTCAATGGTTTTCAGATCCAAAGCCGCGCGAGGAATACTATTGGCGTCTTCCAGCTGCTTATAACTCTTGGGGTGTCTGGACATGAATGAAATTGGATGATCATAAACCTCACCACCCAAATCAATTGTCAAATCCTTCAGGCTTCCTTCTTGTCTCCTTATCCATTCGGTGGTATAATGAATCCGGTCCGAATATGAATAAGGAGGTTCTTTCCGGTAACGGGTTCTGGCGACGTTGGAAGCGAACTCATGAAAAGAAGGATTCCCCGCAACAGTCTCTAAAACGGTCCTTGCCAGATTCAGGCAAGTCTCCACGAATATGATACAGTCTGTCTTGGTGAGATATATCCTCAACTTCTCTGTTATCGGATCTTCATCCAGAGTTCCCGCAACATATGGGGTACCAATGAGTTTCTTGGCGGCAACAACCATCAGATCAGATGTTTCCATAGGATTCCCCGTGTCAAGAGAGGCTTTGTACTCCTTTTGAAGATCGATAAGCAATCTTTCCGCCAAGGCTCTATCCTTTGCCGTCGTGATATAATCCTGGGCGCCACAAAGCCTTGGGAACAATATGGTGGCGAATAGCGCCATGAAAAGAGCAAATGTCCGTTTCATGGCGCCAATATAAGCATTTTCCCCAAAATATGTCACTCAGTTCCGTTACCGGAGCCATCTGTGACATTCCTCTCCGTCGCCTCTATCGCGTAACCAAAGGCATATGCGTTATCGTCACCACGGTTATAATTGAACTTGCCGGAGAATCCTCCTACCATTATCGCCCCATCTACAAAGTCGGCCACGGTCATTTTGAAACCATCATACACATCCGTGAGATTCAACGAGTCATACAGTTTGAAAGCGACTGTGCTGTTGACATTTGACCCATTGTACTTTCCACTCACAGAAAAAGATGTGGAAGGGGATTTGTATCTGGTCCCGAGTTTGGTGGCGTTGAACGAGTAGCGTTGCCCGTTCTTGCTCCATTCCCCCACAGGGGCGTACACGGTGGTCTCCTTCAGAGTATTGAGAGCTTCTTTACTGAAAGACAGTTTCAGAGTAGTGTGACCTGAGTCCCACACGAAAGATCCTGTCACATCCTGTGGCATAGCGAAATATGGAGGGTCCATAATCTCCCTGTCAGAATCGGTTATATTCAGTCCATAATCAGGTATCACTGAACCTGCTCCGGAATACACGGTTCCGCCGGAATACTGTAGCAGCAAGTCGTAGACCCCTACTTTGGCAGGAGACGCCCCATCGCCATAACTGACACGGAACCAACTCTCCGTCCCGTTTTTCACACGACCGCTGGAGACTCTCGCCCTATGCATGGTATATTCATAACCCCTCTCCCCGCACAGGTGATTCAGATCAGAAAACCAATCCGCCACGGCATCTCCCTCTAGAGAGGATATGTCCCCTCCAGCAGCCTGACTAGATGTCACCCTCGATAGAAGGATATCCACTCCCTTGTTACGATAATAGGAGAATACGGAACTATTCACCCTTGGCCAGAATCCAAGATTCCCTTGGGAATATGACATGTTGACCGGCGAGGACAGCCTGTTCAAAGTGTTTATGAACGGGACGGTCTCTGTCACTCCCTCAACAGTCCTATAGACAAAGAAATCAGCGTGAGCGTCATAATTACGTAAAGTCCCTGACTTGGTGACAACATTGAGCCCAACTTGGTATGGCACCTTGCAAGTGGCCGCTATCTTGGACTCATCTGAGATTGTTGTGGTCCCGTAGCTGAAAGATACGGGTTTCACTCCGGAGTTAAGATTGTCCGGATCATCTTTGGCGCTCGGAAGGCCATCCGCCCACTGTGGAAGCTCATCCCGGGTGAGATACACATAACCCTGAGAGTCGGAGGTCTTGGTATAAGTCTTTGTTCCAGACATGTCAGTGAACTTAACCTCGCAGTTCGGAATTATAACAGGGCCTGGGCCGGTCACAATAAATGCGGCGCCACCGGATAGCGGGTTGACATACTCGTATTCCGTCTTGCCCCCCGAAGTCTTGCTTAAGGCTATGACTGAGGCCACATTGTACATTTTGGAGTCTACTCTGTCCAGATAAGCTGTGTCAGCAAGCGCGAGACTGTTTCCGGAACCTTGTCCATCAACACCGTCCTTGCCTTTGAGATATCTCCAAAAATCAGCGAGTTCCACCGCCGAATCCGGCCATAAAGGATATTCCTGCGGATCGAAGACCCCATTTCCTGGATTAGCGAGTCCCGATTCTGACAATACATCACGCTTCCAAAGCTCGTAAGCGGAGAGGCCATCCACACCGTCGGCACCTGTCAAATAATAATAGAAATCAGCCTCTGTGTTTTTTGTCTTGTCCCATTTCTCTCCAGGATTCTTAGGGTCATCAACATTTCCACTCGATATGTATTCTTTCCAGAGCTCATAGGCAGACAATCCATCTTCTCCATCCTCCCCACCGAGATACAGGAAGAAATCCTCAAGGTCAACGGCATCCTTAGGCCAGGTTGGATACTCAGTGGGATCATAAACCCCATTCCCAGGATTCTCCAAGCCGACATCTGAGAGCACTTCTTTCTTCCAGAGCTCATATGCGGACAACCCATTTTCCCCGGATGGTCCCGTGGCCGGTACACCAGTGTCGATGTCCCCTACATGCCAATTGCCGTCATCGCCGACATAGGGAGTCTCTCCACTGATTCCTCCGTCTCCCTTATCACCTTTATCTCCTTTCTCGCCTTTAAGGTATAAGAAAAAGAAGCACATCGTGGTGTCGGATGAGGACCACTTCGGATCACCTTCCCCTTTAATATAATCGACCCAAATCCGGTAAGCGGACAAACCATTAGCGCCGGCGGGACCAGTGGCGGGAATACCTGTGTCCTCATCACCGATGAACCAGTTGCCGTTGTCACCTATGTACGGAATAAGACCATCATCGCCTTTGGGACCCGTCAAATATTTGAAGAAATCTTTCTCCGAGTTATTCCCAGGCTCCCATTTTCCTTCCCCCTGAGGATTATCAGCATCTCCTGAAGCGATGTATTCCTTCCACATCTCGTAAGCTGACTCACCTTTGTCTCCACGGTCACCTTTCTCACCTTTCAGATAGATGAAATAATCCGTGACTGCCGTCCTGGTCTTGTCCCAACCCGGAATCGCGCCCTCAACTACAGCCTTTGACCAAACCTCATAGGAAGTGAGTCCGTCACGGCCTGCTATTCCCTGTATACCCTGCTCACCTTGAGGGCCCTTGGGAAGGGTCACCTCAAGTCTTGTGCAGGACAATAACGCGGCTCCCATGAGCGCGGCGGCTAAAATACTGATACTGTTTCTCATTAGTTTATGTTTTTAATTGTTGTGTTTCAAGTAATTCCAAAGAGGGTCCCATGTCACTTGCTCAATTACCACCTTTCGGTCTCCCCGACGGGTATTCTCATCCGCCCCGGCAGGAACCAGGGCCATCCTTTTCCCAAAGCCCTTGTGAGAGAGCATCGAAGACGGAACTCCCCTCTTGACCAACGCCTCATAAACCGCCTTCGCCCTTGCCTCGGAAAGCCTCACGTTGTAGGAGTCACTCCCTTTGGCATCTGTGTGTCCACATATCATGAACTTCCTGTCCGTGAATTTCTTAAGGACATCAGCGACCTCGTCCAAGACAGTCTCACTCTCCTTGGTGATGTCTGCCTTATCGAAATCAAATGTGACATTATCCATCAGTTCCGCAAGGGTCTTCTCGAAAGGAACCTCCTTATACACTTCCTTGATGGTCTCCACGGGGACCTCTTTGACAACCTCCTTCTCCACGATCTTCTCTACAATCCTTTCGATGGGCTGGATTTCTTGAGGCTTCTTGCTCTTGCCGCCGAGCCGAAACACTAACCCTGCGGTCCCTATGGCGAAATTGGCGCCTTTGGAACCTAGTGAACGCATATAATCTCCACCTATCCTGACGCCAACCTTATCTCCAAGCCATCCCACCAATCCAATCCCGGCAGTGAGAGGGATATATGACTCCGTGTCAAAGGTCATACCCTTGTTCCAAGCATCCTCGGCCTTCCATATCGCCTCTTTTGTGACATCGCCGTCAAAGCGACCGAAATAGAAAGTGGGAAAGTTCTTACGATAATAGCTTACCCCAAAACGCAGGTATGGTTGAACCCATTCGCTCTTGACTAATGGACGGAACTGGATCCCAGGACCGGCCAGGATGGACAAACCATTCTTCAGTTTCCCGGAGTCATAGTATCTCGCGATACCAAGGGTGCCTTGGACATCCGCATAAAGCCATTTCTTGATCTCGTAAGCGGAATACAAGCTCGTTCCACCGTAAAGTTGCTTTTCCTCCAGGGTGAACACATAGTCTCCCCCTGGAGTCTGGTGGAAATCCGTCACCATCGTCCTGGTGTGATTGATAGCGGATCCTCCGATACCGATCTCAACCGCATGGGAGTTGTTTTGGGAATATGCCCTGACCGGGCATAACAAGATGATGGCCAACGCCATCGGAATCAGATTGTTTTTCATCATTTAAGTATTTTGATAATGATTGTCAATCAAATGAGTATTCTGTGAGGTTCTTGATTCCAGGAATACCATAATAGGCAGCATCAATATCGCCCCTCAGATAGACTTTCTTCCCGATCAACGCTGGGTGATCAACGAGATTGAGAGCGTCCCGCATCGGACCCTTTGTCAGTTGGACCGAGACGCATGATGCCTTCTCAGTGACAGATGAACGAGGAGCTATCGCAATGTTGGTATAAGATTCGAAAGGGCCCTCGAACTTGATCCCGTTTTTGCTGGATGAAAGGTCTCCCCCTACAATATATCCGCAGACCCACACACCTTTTTCTCCCGCATGCTCCTTCACTTGGGCAACCCCAAACGCCCTAGACTTGTCTGTACCGGCTCCTGCCACATAATCCGTCCCTATAGTGTAGTCCTCATTACCCCATATCCGGAGGGTATCCACCTTGATCGACAAATCGCCACCTTGGGCTGATGATTGGCCTGGTTTTGAGGGGCAAGATATCCCGATTGTAAGAATCTCCCTGGCCTCCAAACGCCTAGTGATCAGCTGAGTGGACTTGTCTTTTTCCTTAAGTGACACGGACAGCTGGCCAGGTTTGAAAAAGCCAGTCCTGCTTTCCGCCGGTCCATAACAGAGGCTTTCTCCTCCGGAAGTTACTTCAAGATACCCTCCAGGGTAAGTCTCAGCGAACTCAGGATCAATCCTCAGGCGCAAACCACAATTGAGTTGGGAGCAGTCCAGCAAGACCTTTGTCACGGCCCCGGCATTGACGACCACCACTTGCTCGTCTCCGAATTGGGGAGCCTCGAACTCCGGTTTCTTAAACTCCCTGGATACGGCGGTGATCGTGTAGGATCCAGGATTCACAAGCATCGTCTCAGGCGAATCACCATAATCACCCTCATATAGAATCTCACCGGCCGAATTGACGACCTTCAGTTTAAAAGCATCCGTGTCGGGGAAATCCATTGCCCTGGTGGTAATCTCCGGAGAGAAACTCCAGGACAAGGATCCCTGACCGGTGTCAGAGGGCATCTTGTTACATGATGAAACGAGCGCTCCGAGCGTGATGATAACCGCTGAAATGGAATGCGTGATTAAAAGAGTCAAAGTCTTCATAGTTCAGTCGCGTTTTAATTCCGTCCGTCAATTGGCGAACCTGACGCGAAACTATGGAGACCAAACGGAAAAAACAGAAAGAAACAGAAAAACCTATGAAAAAAAAGGAATATTTCCGTTTTTGAAGTGCGGAAAGGGTATAAAACACGGAGCAATCGCAGTCACTGCGATCGCTCCGCTACTTAACCTAAACTTAAACTATGAAAAACTTCACGTCAAATATACGAATTCTTTTATTATTAACAATTATTTGACGGTTTTTTTTCTTTTGGATTAAAAATAATATCATTTGTGCCTCGAAAGAAGCTCTTTTTCAAGGTCACTCAGCCCTATTCCCATCTGCTCATTCAGCACAAGAAGGTGGTAAAGAAGGTCTGAAGCCTCGTAGATATACCTCCCGACATCACCTTTCACGGCCTCTAATATAGTCTCCACCGCCTCTTCCCCAACTTTCTGGGATATCTTCGCTACTCCCTCATTGAACAGCCTGGTAGTATAATGCCCTTCAGGCATGGCCTCATGGCGACTTCTCACGACCCTCTCAAGTTCACCGAGGAAGCCCTGCTCGGGAGAGATATCGAAACAAGACACCGTTCCCCGATGGCATGCCGGACCATCAGGATCCACAAAGATAAGGAGGGTGTCCGCATCACAATCAACGAGTATCTCCTTGACATGCATATAGTTCCCACTGGTCTCCCCCTTTGTCCACAACTGTTTTCTCGAACGGCTCCAGAATGTCGCGAGACCGCTCTGGATCGTCTTCTCATACGCCTCCTCATTCATGTAACCAAGCATGAGTACCTTCTTGGATGAGGCGTCCTGAATAATGGCGGGGACAAGCCCGTCAGGATTCTTGCTGAAATCCAATCTCAATTTTTCCATATCTTAATTCGTGTTTTTATTATCATAATCTGACAGGTATCCCTTTATCCCTTAGATATTCCTTCAAATCCTTTATCGATATCTCTCCATAATGGAATAGGCTGGCGGCAAGAGCCGCGTCAGCCTGCCCCTTTGTCAGCACCTCGGCGATGTCACCCATGCTACCGGCACCTCCGGAGGCTACCACCGGGATGGACAAACTCCCGCATAAACGGGAGAACAAATCACATGGATACCCGCTTTTAGTTCCGTCGTGATCCATTGAGGTGAAGAGAATCTCACCTGCACCACGTTCCTGCGCTTCCAAAGCCCAAGAAAATAGCTCTTTCTCAGAAGGAATAGTGCCTCCGGATGTGAAAACAATCCGTTTCCCATCCATTAATTTGGCATCAATGGCTACCACTATAAACTGACTGCCGAAATGGTTGGCTATCTCACCTATAAGATCCGGATTCCGAACAGCGGCGCTGTTTACGGTGACCTTGTCAGCGCCAGCCTCAAGCATTTTCGCCGCATCCTCCAGCGAGGATATTCCACCACCGACAGTA
The DNA here is from genome assembly GCA_900320365.1 of uncultured Bacteroidales bacterium. Classification (GTDB taxonomy): domain Bacteria; phylum Bacteroidota; class Bacteroidia; order Bacteroidales; family UBA932; genus Cryptobacteroides. Next base: position 677 of record ONSC01000062.1, on the reverse strand, counting down.
AAAGGTATGTCAATCCTCTCAGCGATAGAGCGGACGAGTCCTGTGAAAGTCTTCCTGCCCTCACGGGTGGCTGAGATGTCTAGATAGACCAACTCATCAGCACCCTCAGCCGCATAAAAGGCACCAAGATCGACGGCATCTCCCACTTCCTTAAGATTCTGGAAATTAATGCCTTTAACTGTTTTTCCATCCTTGACATCAAGACATGGTATTATCCTCTTAGCAACCATAATCAAGATCCTCCAATCTAACCCGTCCCTCGTACAAGGCCTTCCCCACAATGACCGCAGGTACTCCCGCCTTCTCAAGAGACTTTATATCATCAACACTCCCGACACCACCGCTTGCCGTGATCACCAAAGAAGGGAAGCTATTCATCAGGTTCTTGTAAAAAACAGGATCAGGCCCTGAGAACATCCCGTCTTTAGATATATCTGTAACAATGACTTCCAAAAGAGCTGGAGTAAAGGACTCCAGAAGAGTGGAGATGTCCATGGCGGATGTCTCCGTCCAGCCCCTGACCGCCACTTTAGTTCCCCGGACATCAGCTCCAAGCACAATCCTGCCGGATCCGTATTCCAATAATAATGACTTGAATAATCCTGGATCCTTAACCGCGGTCGTTCCCATAACCACCCGTGAGGCGCCCGCCTCCAAAGCGGCTTCCACATCCTCGC
>ONSC01000158.1 GCA_900320365.1 uncultured Bacteroidales bacterium | reverse complement strand
ATGAGACCATATTCACTAAACGTCCCGGCCATGCCATCGAGATAGCCCGCTCCACCGATGCCGACATCGTGGTGGCGGTAGGTGGGGACGGGACGGTCAGCGAAGTGGCCCAAGGGCTTATAGGCACGGATAAGACCATGGGTATTATTCCGTGTGGCAGTGGTGACGGTCTGGCTCTTCATCTGGGCATTAGTAGGAAAACAGAGGCCGCCCTCAGGATACTCGAGGAAGGCGTTTCCGCATCGATGGATTATGGGCTCCTTGACGGGAAGCCCTTCTTCTGCACTACGGGAGTCGGTTTGGATGCCGAGGTTGCCTGGCAGTTTGACAAAGCGGACCGCCGAGGCCTCTGGACCTATATCTCCCTTGCCTGGAAAATATGGCGGCACTTCACCCCGGACACCTACACTATCGATGTGGACGGCAAGAAGATGGTCACTCCAGCCATATTCGTGACGGTCGGAAACGCCAACCAGTGGGGCAACCAGGCAAGGATATGCTCTCTGGCTTCGCTTACAGACGGGATATTGGACGTGACGATTGTAAAGCCTTTCCGTACATGGGAGATCCCGGCACTAGCGACCCGTCTGCTTACAGGATTCGCCCACAAAAGCCGCCGCACCGTAATGCTGAGAGGTAAGAAAATCACCATCCACCGCTCTTCGATGGGTCCAGCCCATCATGACGGAGACCCATGCATGAAAGGAACCGAGATCACTGTCGAAGTCGCTCCTGCGGCATTGCGGGTCATAGTCCCTAAAGGAAGAAAAATCTGATTGTAGATGAACAAACAAAAAGTCACTGACTGGTTCGCGTTTTTCGCGCCACGCTTTCTCTGCCTCACATTGGTATTGGGCTTTCTGATCCGGATTGTCCTGATACTTCATCCCCTTACAGTGGTGGACTGGGGCTGGATCGATTGGCTTAAGATCTTTGTGTTAGGTTTCCTCAACGATTTGGCTTTCACAGCCATCGCATTGGTGCCCGCCTTCCTTTTTTACACTTTCCTGACGGATGACAAGTACCGCAAGCCATATAAATGGATATTGTGGGGAGGCATGACTCTTCTGACCGCTTACGTCCTCTTATTCAATGACATCACGGATGAATATGGCGGTCCGCTGCCAAGGATTGTTAATGCGGTTCTCGCTCTCCTTTGGCTTTGCTTGACAATTAAAGTGTTTGTTCCGAAGGTCCGGAAAGGCTGGCGGACAGCCGCCATCTGGATAATGATGATGCTATACTGCTGCTGCGCCATAACCATCGCTATCAGCGAGGTCGTCTTCTGGAGCGAATTCGGCGTGCGGTTCAACTTCATAGCTGTGGACTATTTGGTCTACACTAACGAGGTCATCGGCAACATATTCGAGTCTTATCCAATGTTCTGGATAATCTTGGCCATGCTCGTGGTGTCTGGTGTGATATGCTGGTGGATGACCAAAGGAAAGGATGTCAATCAAAGCGGGATTTCCAGCTGGAAGCGATGGAGCATGACTCTGGCTGCCATCGCAGCCGCATGCGTTGTAAGCTATGGCTGGTTGCACTATGGTTACCGGCATTTCGGCGGGGAGAATCTATTCGCGACCCAGATACAGGAGAACGGATGCTGGGACTTCCTGGAGGCATTCGCATCCAACGAGCTGGACTACGAGCAGTTCTATGCGATGATTCCGCGGGATGAGGCTGAGACTCTCAAGAGGTTTATGAGCGGTCAGGACGAGAACGGGATACAAATTGTCAGGGACAGCCTACCTCCTATCAAGAAGAATGTCGTTCTGATCACGGTTGAAAGCCTTAGCGCGGATTTCCTTACCCGCTATGGCTCGACAGACGGGATAACCCCAAACTTGGACGCCCTGCTGGAAAAGAGCCTTGTCTTTGACAACCTTTACGCTACCGGCAACCGTACAGTCCGAGGACTGGAGGCCGTGACTCTCAATATCCCGCCATCCTCTGGTGAGAGTCTGGTCAAGCGGCCTGACAACACGGGATTGTTCTCAACTGGAGAGGTATTCCGTCAAAACGGCTACCATACCAGCTTCATATATGGTGGCGACAGTTATTTCGACAACATGGGGACCTTCTACGGCAACTGCGGATATGATATTGTCGACAAGAAGACCTATGACAAGGACGCTATCGCTTTCTCTAACATCTGGGGTACTTCTGATGAGGATTCCTACCGTGAGGCCATGCTGCGATTTGACGCTTCCTGGGCGGCAGGAGAACCATTCTTCGCCCAGATAATGACCATTTCCAACCATCGTCCTTACACTTATCCGGAAGGCCGGATCCAATACGATGGCAATCCCATGAGCCGCCATGCCGCGGTAAAATATACCGACTGGGCCATCGGACAATTCCTATCCGAAGCCTCAGAGAAGCCATGGTTCCATGAGACGGTTTTCATCATCATGGCCGACCACTGCGCATCTTCAGCCGGCAAGACCTCGCTTCCGGTGGACTGCTACCATATTCCGGCGTTAATCTACTCGCCCAGCTTTATCGAGCCTCGCTATATTGACAAAGTATGCTCACAAATCGACATCATGCCAACTGTGATGTCAATGCTGCATCTATCCTATGAGGCTCCTTTCTATGGAAGGGATATACTCGCGGACGATTTCAAGGAGCGGGCATTTATGGCCACATATCAGGACTTGGGGTATTATGCGGACGGAGTACTTACCGTGCTCTCCCCTGTACGCCGTTTCCAGCAGTTTGCCGTCACCCAGCACGACGGGTGGACTTACGACGAGGATTTGATGGACAGGACCAGGGATGATGTCCTTAAGGAAGCTCAAGCCTTCTATCAGAGCGTGAATCTGGCTTTCAGCAAAAAATAGGTATTAAAGGGCAAGGACCGAGTCTGAATAGACTTCTCCATCGTGGATGTCATGGGTGGAGAAGATGATAGTGGTGCCTGTCTCATGAGCGAGTCGCTGAAGGGTACTTAACACCATCGCCCTGTTTTCCACGTCCAGAAACGCGGTCGGCTCGTCAAGCATCATCACATTAGCCTCCCTGGTCATGGCAGCGGCGACACATGCTTTCTGGAACTCGCCGTCGCTGATCTGACCCAGATCTTTTATGGCCAGTGACTCCAGTTTCATCATCCGGATAGCATCATCGACACGACTCTCAGACTTCCTGTCCAGCTTTTTGAAAGCCCCTGCCTCCGCTAGCATCCCGGTCCGAACGAAATCGATGACTGTGAATCCTTTGACTATTGGTATTCTTGTGGGCACCAGGATCGCCTCTCCCCCTTTCAGAATGGTTCCTGACAACGGCTTTAACAATCCGGCTATAGTCTTCATCAATGTGGTTTTCCCGCTTCCGTTCCTTCCGCGGAGCATGACGCATTCCCCGTCGGCATAGGTGAAGCTCAACGGCCCGGCGACAGTTCTCTCTGGAGAGTAACCTAACACTATGTCGGTCGCCTTTATCATTTCTTGAGAAGAATGTAAATAATAATAGGAATGCCGATTATCGCCATTGTGCTGCCTACGGGAAGCGGCCTGGCGAACACTTGAGAGAGAATGTCCGCTGACAGGGAGAGACCGGCGCCGGTCAGAAGGGTGACCGGGATGGTCTTAATATGCACTGAAGTACCTGCGACAGCCCTGGCTATGTGTGGAGCGACAATACCCACAAAACCAAGTGGCCCGCAAAAAGCGGTCACGGCCCCAGCCATCAGGCAACTCCCTATCATGGACATATTCCTTGTACGGGACTGGCTGACTCCTGCCATTGATGAGTATTCCTCGCCGAACAAAGCCACATCGAGATGACGGTTATTGAAAAGTGCCAACACAAGGCCGGCGAGAAGAGCGCAGGAGATAATTGCTATCCCTTGATATCCTCCTGAGATGAAGCTCCCGGCTGACCAGCTGTAAAAAACCTTGAGGCTCTCGGCGTTAGCTGAATACTCCAGGATCGCGGTCAATGCGCTGAACACGAATCCCAGCATCACACCGAAAATCAAAAGCGTGGTGGCGTTCCGCATCCTCGAGGCGACAATCACAACTAAGGCTGATGTCAGCAAAGCCCCGATAAAAGCGGCTGACACAACAGTGAGACCTGAGAACAATCCAGGCAGAGAAGTCCCTATCAGCAAGGTGGCCACTGCCGCTCCTGTGCCAGCGCCGGCACTAACACCCATTATGTGAGGATCAGCGAGAGGGTTCCTGAATATTGTCTGCATCTGTAGTCCAGCCAATGCGAGGGAGGCGCCGGCAAGAAGGGATATAAGCATCCTTGGCAGACGTAGCTTCGTGAATATCACTTGACCTGGAGCACCGAAACCAGCTCCTCCGCATAGCAAATCCATCACCGCCAAGAAGGCGACGACCACAACCAGAATAGCGACAACTGCCGGATAACGGTTCCTCATTGATAAACCAAGCGGGGAAATGACTGTCAAATATAAGTATTCTCACCGAGAATGCAACCAGATTGCGATTTCATGGTTGTATCTTCGCGTCAGAAAGGATGAATTAATGGGAAGGATACACTTATATTCAGTTTTAATACTCCTGTCTCTCCTGCCTGGGATCCATCTCGATGCCCAAGGGAGGAAGACCGTCATCTCCGGCCATGTCAGGGACGCCTCCAGCGGGGAACCACTGACAGGTGCGGTAGTATTCACAATAGACAGGAAATCAGGAGTTTCCGCCGATAATACCGGATACTTCTCTCTAGCCATTGAGAAAGGTGAGGCTATACTCCTTTGCTCATTCACGGGATACAAGACGATAGAGAGAGCCATTACAGCCTCCACCTCAAAAGTGGAGGACTTTGAGATGGAACCCGATAACGAGACCCTTGAGGCCGCCACCGTATTCTCAAAGACAAAAAGGGATGAGTTGAAAATACCGCAGATGGGAAAGCAGAGGGTTGACGCTACACTCGTCAAAAGCCTTCCCGCACTTATGGGCGAGAACGATATAATCCGGGTTATTCAAATGATGCCAGGAGTACAGACCCCTAGTGAGGGAGCCACGGGATTCAGTGTCAGAGGAGGTGGCGTGGACCAGAACCTTATATTGATAGACGGAGCCCCGGTTTATAACTGCGGACACTTCCTTGGCTTCTTATCTATGTTCAACAGTGACGCTATTCGTGGAGCGGAACTATACAAAGGGGACACGATGACAGACGCGCAAGGTGTGAGCTTGACAAAGGATGGAGAGAGTGGTGATGATGCGGAATATTTCAAGATGGTGCAATCGGCAACAACAACCTATGCCAAAGTGGTTCTTACGGACAGCACATTG
>ONSC01000039.1 GCA_900320365.1 uncultured Bacteroidales bacterium | reverse complement strand
CCGCCGTGGCCGGTCCAGTTGGTGTGGAAGAACTCGCCGCGGGGACGGTCCGTCCTCTCGTATGTGTGGGCCCCGAAATAGTCCCTCTGAGCCTGCAGCATATTGGTGGGAAGGCGTTCGGTACGGTAGCCGTCGTAATATTCCAAAGCGGCGGACATGCAAGGAGCTGGCACGCCATTCATGATCGCTTGGGATACGACCTTCCTCCAGCCCTGCTGCGCATCGGAGAGTTTCTCTTGGAAATACGGGTCAAGAAGGATGTTAGCCAGGTCAGGAGCCTTGTCGAAAGCCTCTTTGATCTTTCCGAGGAAAACGCTCCTGATGATGCAGCCCCCTCTCCAAAGCAAAGCTATGCCACCATAGTTCAAATCCCAGCCATATTCCTTCGCGGCCGCTCTCATAAGTGAATATCCTTGGGCGTATGAGACGACCTTGGAGGCGAACAGCGCCCTGCGGAGATCCTCAAGGAAGGCAGCCTTGTCTCCCTCGAACTTCACCGGTTCAGGACCATCCAGGATTCCGGAAGCCTTGACCCTCTCATCTTTCAAAGCCGACAAACAACGGGCGTAAACCGACTCACTGATGAGAGTCAGAGGCTCGCCAAGGTCGAGGGCTGAGATGGCGGTCCATTTGCCAGTTCCTTTCTGCCCTGCCGTATCAAGAATATAATCAAGGACATAGCGTCCGTCCTCATCTTTCTTGGCGAGAATGTCGCGTGTGATCTCGATAAGATAACTGTCAAGGTCTCCCCTGTTCCACTCGGCGAAGGTCTCGTGCATCTCCTCATTAGTCATCCCGAGGATATCTTTCATGATCTGATAACATTCGCAGATAAGCTGGATGTCGCCATACTCAATGCCATTGTGAACCATTTTCACGAAGTGACCGGCACCACCCTGGCCGACCCAATCGCAGCAAGGCGTGCCATCAGCGATTTGGCGCTTATACCTTGGAATATTGGCTTGACATATTGCCAGGCCGCGGGAGAACCGCCAGGCATCATCGAAGGGCCCTTGAGAGCACCTTCCTCTCCTCCTGAGACTCCGGTTCCAATATACAGAAGTCCTTTGCTCTCAACATATTCTGTCCTGCGGGCGGTGTCCGGGAAATGCGTGTTACCACCGTCAATGATTATGTCGCCCGGATCCATTAGCGGGATGAGCTTGTCAATGAACTCGTCCACAGGCTTACCTGCTTTGACCATCAGGAACACTTTGCGGGGGCTCTTGAGCGAATCAATGAAATCCTCCAAGGAATGGGCCCCGTAGAAATTGAGACCTTTGCCCCGGCCTTCCATAAAACGGTCGACCTTCTCCACTGTACGGTTGTACACACTTACATGGAAGCCTTTGCTCTCCATGTTCAACGCCAGGTTCTCGCCCATCACGGCCAAACCCACAAGTCCAATGTCTGATACTGCTTTCATAAAATCAATCTATAAATCTGTCTGGATGGGCCCAGAGGCCGAGGGCGGGATTGGAGATGTAATAAATCTCCTCCCCATCAGGCATAGTGTTCCATCCGTCTTTCATTCTATCTATTGGATAACGCCTCAAGACCTCCTCGAGGTCATTCCAGGCGAAACCGACACTTTCAATCTCTTCCCTGCTCATTCCTGGACCAGGACAATAAGTAATCTTGAATCGGCCCTCAGAAGACCCGTGAATAAGATGAGCAGAGGCCCCGAGATTATCTTGCAGGTCACGGTTAGCAGCCGTAGCCTCCAAGGTGTGTGGCGTGCCTTTATAACCATATTTCCGGATCAAGCCATCAATAACGGGATCCTCTCCGAACTCCTTGAGGGCAGGGGCAAGGATCAAAAGCTCCGCCCCGTCGGCAAGTGCCATTCGGGTACGGTAGACCGCCTTGTTGCCAAGCCAGGTGCTCTTGAACTCAGTTGGATCCAGATACACCACGCACTTGCGGATCTCACGGTCCACCATTATGAAATTGGTCTCCAATGACAATGCGGAGGCTTTCTCAAAGCACTCGAAATCGTCGCCGATAAATAGTCCCCTGGTCACCAGCTCGCCGCTTTCCTCGTCCTTCGCCCTGACCGTAAGCACATAAATGATAGGAAGTTCCGGGATAAAATGTGTACGGGCATATTCCAGCACATCCCTGACAGGGGACTTTGCTCTGCCCATTATCCTCTCCATCCCGTACGAGGCTCCGAGGAAATGACTCTTGTTGATACCTTCCGAGCCTCCGACTCCCACGAAAATATTCTTGGTATAGTTGGCCATCCCGATCACCTCATGGGGAACAACTTGACCTATTGATAGAATCAAGTCGAAGGATGGATCCAAAAGCAGCTTGTTAACCTGCGCCGGCCATGTGTAACTGACACGGCCTTCGGATACCTCCTCAAGATAAGAGGCGGGGACCTCCCCTACGGTCACAACGTCGTTACGCCAGTCATGGACCCGGAACTTTTCCAGAGGAACCCCCTGATACATAGAGGTTATCTGTTCCTCAGTCATCGGCGAATGGGTGCCTAGGGCAGGCATGACATCAGTCAGACGGTCGCCGAAATAATCATTGACCATGGAGGTGATAGGTCCGGCGTAGGAGTTGAGCCGGGTGTAGTCCGGAGGGATGGCGAGGACCCTTTTCCGTGGGCCCATCGCGTCAAAGACCTCCGCGAGAGCCTCTCTCACCTGGGCATCGGTGATGACATCAGTCTTGGATCCTCTGGCGTAATACAGCATGGCTTAACGCTTTACCCTCGCATTACCGCTCCAGACGCTCCAAACTTGATCCTCATCGGCAGGTTGGGCGTAATCAGTCAGGATGGTTGTGGCAAGGGCACCGCAGGCCCATCCGAACTGAATCCATTTCCCGGGCTCCCAACCTTTCAGTATGGCATATAGCAAACCTCCAACGAAGCCGTCACCTCCGCCGATCCTGTCAAGCACGTGAATCTCACGAGGTTCCACAACGTGCCACGTATCACCTTCCAGCATAATGGCGCCCCAATTGTGGGAATTGGCGTTATTGACCTGCCTGAGAGTTGTAGCGAAGACCTTGGCTGAAGGATATTCCGCCTTTACCCTGCGGATCATCTCCTTGAAACCATCGATCTTGGCGGCGATATCCTTGCCTCCCGCTTCTGGACCTTGGATGCCAAGGCATAGCTGGAAGTCCTCCTCGTTGCCAATGAGAATGTCTGCCAGGGAGCATATCTCGGAGAATGTGGCACGCAATTCCTCCTCTCTTCCCACCCAGAATGAGGCTCGGAAATTGAGGTCAAAACTGATGGCGGTGCCATATTCCTTGGCCTTGCGGGCTATCTCCAGGCAGAACCTGCTTGTGTCAGGGCTCAAGGCCGCGATAAGCCCGGAAAGATGGACAATCTGAACTCCTTCTTTCCCGAATATCCTGTCAAGGTCAAAGTCCTTCACATTAAGCGTTCTACCCACTTCCCCGGCACGGTCATTCCAAACCCTCGGGCCACGGGAACCGTAGCCGCTGTCCGCCACATTGATCTGGTGGCGGAAGCCCCAAGGCCCTCCCTGAGGCACTTCCGGACCCTCAAAATCCATCCCCCGGGAGCGAAGGTTAGCCTTAATGAAAGCGGCGAAAGGGCTGCCCTCGACAAAGGCAGTCAAAACCTTCACAGGAAGACCGAGGAAAGATGATATGCTGGCCACATTGGTCTCGGCGCTGGTGGCCTGAAGACGGAAAGTGTCGCTCGAATGCACAGGCTGCCCGCTATCCGGGCATAAACGCAACCCCATGCTGGTCGGAACCAGCATGGAGTAGCGGCAGTTATCTCTCAATTTGATATCCATCATTTGACTGGCATGCTCTTGATTATACCTTCATTGACCGCGCGTAGCTTCTTCTCGTCCATCTTTATGACTTTACGGTCATAAGTCATGAGGCCGTTGACCTCAATCTCAACATCTGTAGTCTGGGTGTAGACGGCAGCGGAGCAACCCTGCTTGATGAGCTGCTTGAGTTGCTCAGCGAAATCAGCGTACTCGGTGAGCACCTCATCACCACTCTTGTACTGGACATATCCCCAGTTCTTGTCATCCTGCCAGAGATGTCCCTTAACAGGGAAACCGATACCGCCATATTCTCCAAGGACATTGATCATATTCTTGTCCCACATCCTGAAAGCGGGATAAGGATAATGGTGATTGTCAAGGATGTCACCGACTCCTTCTTCCCAGTTTCCTCCGGAAGACTGGTTTACCAGACGGGTTGGATCGGTAGCCTTTGTGAAAGCGACAACGTCCTTCGTGTCAAACTGGCTCCAAGCCTCGTTGAAAGGCACCCACACGGCGATGCACTGGAACTTCTTGAACTGGTTCAGGATCTCTCCCCACTCCTTGTAATAGTTGGCTTTGGCCTCGGGGGTGGCGGGCCAATCCTCTCCCTCACCATAATAATACATGCCCCAGTGTTTGCTTCCGGCGAAGGAAGGCATGTCCTGCCAAACGATCATTCCAAGCTGGTCGCAGTAATAGTACCAGCGGTCAGGCTCGACCTTGACATGCTTGCGGATCATATTGAAGCCGAAGTCCTTGGTTTTCTGGACATCGAACTTGAGGGCCTCATCTGTGGGAGCGGTGTAAAGACCGTCAGGCCACCAACCCTGATCGAGAGGGCCAAGCTGGAAAAGGCCTTCCCCATTCAAGCCCATAAGCTTCGTGTTGCCGTTTTTCCTGTAAGCGGAGACTTCCCTCATCGGAGCGTAAGCGGCGACTTTGTCGATAACCTTTCCGGCTCGAAGTATCTGGATGTCAAGTCCGTAGATATACGGGGACTCTGGAGACCAGAGCTTGGGATTCCTCACATTGAGGGTCACTGTACCTCCTGGAACCGCCATTCCGGAGGCAAGGACAGCATACTGACCATCAACGGCGGTTTTCGCGGCGGCTGCTGTCTCAGTCGAATACCCGATACCTCCATCAAGAAGGAACACTTTCACTACATCACCTTCCTGTACACCAGCGGCGTCCACTGTGACGTTTATCGCATTGTCAGCGACACTCGACACGACATTGTAGTCTGTGATGTGTGTAGGGGCGACAGGCTCGATCCACACGCTTTGCCATATACCTGAGACAGAGGTGTACCAGATCCCGCGAGGCTCCTTGACCTGCTTGCCACGAGGCTGGAAATCATTGTCTGACGCATCCTCAACCCTGACCACGAGGGAGTTGGCGCCACTTTTCACATAAGGTGTGACATCAAACGAGAATCTGGTGTAACCACCAGTGTGGGAACCCACCTTTATATCATTGACGAAAACATCTGCCTTCCAGTCAACCGCATCGAAATTGAGAATCATGCGTTTGCCCTTCCATGACGAAGGAACGGAAAAAGAAGTGCTGTACCATAAGGCATCTTTCGGGGTTAGCGAGCGGCCTACTCCTGAGAGTGAGGACTCCAGGGCGAAAGGAACCAGGATCTTACCATCGAAAGCCTTTGGGCAAGGCTCGGACTTCGGGGTGACCGCATAATCCCACAAACCGTTCAGTGATTTCCAGTCAGACCTGAGCATCTGCGGCCTTGGATATTCAGGATGAGCGTTGGTGGGAGATACTTCCTCTGCCCACTTTGTCTTGATCCTGTCGCCGGCCGGAGCCCATTGCTGAGCCGAAGCGCTTATGACGACCGCGAATGCGGCCGCCACCATTGTGATGAGTCTTGATTTCATTATTAAGAGATTTGTTGATTTCGCTAATCTATCTATTCACAAATATACTGATTATTTATTAAATTTGTACGATATGGTTTCATTCATCATCAGCATCATAGCCCTTATTCTGGGCTACCTCCTCTACGGAAAGTTCGTGGAGAAGGCATTCGGGCCAGACAGTTCCCGTCCCACCCCTGCAATCTCAAAGGCGGACGGTGTGGATTTTGTCGCGATGCCCACTTGGAAAGTATTCATGATCCAGTTCCTGAATATCGCCGGGACCGGTCCTATCTTCGGAGCCATAATGGGAGCCAAGTTCGGTCCGGCCGCATATCTCTGGATTGTGTTCGGATGCATTTTCGCCGGAGCCGTCCATGATTACATGAGCGGTATGATGTCCCTGAGGGAAGGGGGCGTCGGGCTCCCGGAACTGGTGGGAAAGTATCTCGGAAAGGGCACTAAAAACGTTGTCCTTGTGTTCACGGTCCTGCTGCTCGTGCTTGTGGCGGCGGTGTTCGTGTACAGCCCCGCCATAATTCTCGGTGGCATGGCTGGAGACGGAAGCTCTTCATCCATAATGCTTTGGGTAGCGGTTATATTCGTATATTACTTTATCGCCACGATGCTCCCTATCGATAAGATCATCGGAAAGATCTATCCCCTCTTCGCCTTCGCCCTCATTTTCATGGCTGTGGCGCTGATGGTGGGGCTCTTCATAAAATGGCCTTCTATTCCTGAGCTTTGGGAAGGGCTCGGCAACCGCGGACCCTCTGTGGGAGTCACCGGGCAGCCCATTTTCCCCTGCTTGTTCATCACCATCGCTTGCGGAGCCATCAGCGGATTCCACGCCACGCAGAGTCCCCTTATGGCACGCTGCCTCAAGAACGAGAAACTCGGACGGCCGGTGTTCTACGGCTCGATGATAACCGAGGGACTGGTAGCCCTTGTATGGGCAGCTGTGTCCTCATATTTCTTCTTTGATGGAGGAGCTGCTGAATGCGGATCAGACCTCAGCGCTGCCGCACCCACTGTCGTGACCACAGTCTCTAAGAGTTGGCTCGGCATCCTGGGAGGAATTCTGGCGATACTCGGAGTCGTGGCCGCCCCTATAACCAGTGGAGACACCGCTTTGAGGAGCACAAGGCTCATCATCTCTGACTTCCTGAAATTCGATCAGAAGCCGATACGCAACCGCTTGCTGGTCAGCATCCCGTTGTTTATCGTCACGGCTTTGCTTCTCTGGTTCAACATATCCGATTCCAACGGTTTCAACACGATCTGGAGATACTTTGGATGGGCCAACCAGACCCTTGCGGTATTCACTCTATGGGCAATCACAGTTTACCTCATCAATAACAAAAAGGGCCTGTGGTACCTCGTCAGCGGAATCCCTGCGTGTTTCATGACAGCGGTGAGCATCACCTTCATTCTGGTCGACAAGGTGGGATTCCGGGTCAACGCCTCTTTGGCGCCTTGGATCGGATTGATCGCCTTCGTGGCGGCAGGCTTCCTGCTGTCTTGCCTGAAAATGCGGCATGATTCAAAACAGAAAGACAATAAATAAACAACGAAGATATGTACGACTCTAACCACGGGCTTTGGATAGCCCATTGCGACAAAGGACCCCTCTCGATTGTCGGGAAGATGGCAAACAGACACGGACTTGTGGCCGGAGCCACCGGAACCGGTAAGACAGTCACCCTACAGGTCATGGCGGAAAGTTTCTGCCAGGCCGGTGTGCCTTGCTTCATGGCTGACATGAAGGGCGACCTTTCCGGAATATCCCAGCCTGGAAAGACCAGCGGTTTCATTGAGAAGAGAATGCCCGAATTCGGGATAGAGAACCCCGAGTTCCAGAGCTGCCCGGTGCGTTTCTACGATGTGTTCGGGGAGCAGGGTCACCCGATGAGGTGCACCATCTCCCAGATGGGACCTCAGCTTCTCACCCGTATCCTCGGTCTTTCCGACGCCCAGGAAGGGGTGCTTAACATCATGTTCAGGATAGCCGACGAGAGAGGTTTGCTCCTCGACGACATCAAGGATATGAGGGCTTGTCTCAACTATATCTCCGAGCACGCTTCCGAGTATTCACAGATGTACGGCAACATCGCCTCAGTGTCTGTGGGAGGCATTCAAAGGGCCCTTCTCACCCTTGAGAACGAAGGCGCTGACAAATTCTTCGGCCAGCCCTCTTTCGACATAATGGACCTTCTCGCCGTAGAGGGAAACAAGGGTGTGATGAGCGTCCTTGCCGCTGACAAGCTGATGCTCAAGCCGAAACTCTATTCCACATTCCTGCTTTGGCTTCTCTCCGAGCTTTATGTCACCCTCCCCGAGGTTGGCGATATGGATCTTCCTAGATTGGTCTTCTTCTTCGACGAGGCCCACATGCTCTTCGACGACACCTCAAAGGCTCTCGTAGACAAGATTGAGCAGGTAGTCCGCCTGATCCGAAGCAAGGGAGTTGGAGTGTATTTCGTGACCCAGAGCCCCACTGACATCCCCTACAACATCCTCGGCCAGCTTGGTAACCGTGTCCAGCACGCCCTGCGAGCCTTTACACCTCGTGACCAGAAGGCGGTTCAGGTCGCCGCTGACACCTTCAGGACCAACCCTGAGTTCAACACCTATGAGGCGATCACAAACCTCGCCACAGGTGAGGCCTTGGTCTCTTTCCTTGACGAGAAAGGAGCTCCCAGCATAGTAGAGAAAGCGAAGGTCCTCTTCCCTCTGAGCCAGATCGGAGCCATCGACCCCAGCCAAAGGTCGCAGATCATCAACCGTTCAAGGGTGTATGGCAAATATGACAAGCTTCTTGAGAGGGACAGCGCGTTCGAAGTCCTTATGGCTGAGAAAGAGAAGCAGATTAAGGAAGCCGAGCAGGCCAAGGAGGAAGTCACTGAGACGAAAGGCAAGTCAACTAAAGCAGCCAAGGTTCCTGCTGGTACAGCCAAGAAGAAAAACGGAATAATGAGCAAGGTGGTCAAGGCTGTCATCACCGCTGTTACCGCCACTGCTGCCACGGCCATCGGCAACGAGGTCTCGAATAAGGTGACCGGCAAGAAGTCAAAGACAACGAAGAAGGACAACGCCGGCAAAGTCGTGAAGAACGCCACCAGCGCCGCCACACGAACAATCACCCGCGAGATCACCCGCTCTATCCTGGGCAACCTCGGGAAATAATTTGTTATCAAATACTTATTCGAAGAAGGAGAAGTGCACTCGACCGTAGCGCTTCTCCTTTTTGAAGCGTGGATGGTTGACGAAAGAGTGCTCGTCACCATGCTCAAGTATCAGGTAGCAGCCAGGATGGAGTATATCCTGTGCGAAAACCTTGTCCGGGATAGTCTCCAATCCTTCCAGCGCATAAGGGGGATCGGCGAATACGATGTCGAACTTCTCGTGACAAATAGGCAGGAAGTCAAACACATTGTCCCTGACCATCACCACATTGTCCAGGCCAAGTCTCTCAGCCTCCCTTTTGATGAATGAGGCATTCTCCCTCACCATCTCGACGGAATAGACCTTTGAGGCGCCCCTGGAGGCGAATTCGAAAGCCACGGCACCAGTTCCGCCAAAGAGATCGAGAACCTTCAAATCCTCGAACTCATATTCATTGTTGAGTACATTAAAGAGGCCCTCACGGGCGAAGTCGGTCGTGGGGCGGGCCTTGTAACCCGCTGGAGGATTAATGCTTTTCCCCTTAAGACGGCCGCCTATGATCCTCATAATCTCTCGACTGACTTGAAATAGCGGTAGAGGGACATCTCCTCCTCACCAGAGAGATCGGTCATGAAGTGAACCGCGGAGACCTCTGGGTTAAGCTGGAGTTTCTTCACCGCCATGAAGAGGAAATACTCGGCCGTCGTGAAATCAGCGGCCTCAAAAGTATTGGCCAGCAAGAGGTTCTCCCCCTGAGCGATGACCAAAGTCAGGACATTGTCGCCGTATGAGGCCAATATCTTGTTATATTCCTCTATGTCCGGGAGTTTCTTGAGGAGATGGTACATGTCCGGGTACTCGGCCCCGTCGGAAGGTTCCATGTCTGGAGAAAGAGAATACACCAGTTCGGCGGATAACTCCGGCAAACTGATGTATTCGACTTTGTCTTCCCGGTCAAGCGCGACCGTCCGCGACAATATCTCCCGGGCTGAAGCCGGGTCAAAAAACGCGGATGGTACCAGCACCACCTTGGGGGTGTGACGTGCCATGCACGAGACTACTCCCAGTTACCCGCGTTGTTGTTCGGGGCGGTGATACTACCGACCTGAAGGCCCTCATATTGGCCGAGATCCTCACGCTCAGCGACGAGGTTAACGACTAGCTGATGGTCAAGACCTTTCAACAAGGACTTGTAAGGCATCTTCGCCTCAAAGAGAGGGACATCGACACCTGAGACCTTCTTCACGATGGCGTTCATCTCGACATCCTGAACCTCGGCCGCACCATACTCACCGACAGCGAAAGGAATCTTGTCAATCCTGTTGATATCGAAATCCTGCCTTCCCTTGAACAGGGTATCCTTGACGGCAATCTTGTTCTGGATGGAGAACACGAGATTCTTGTCGCCCTCCTGATAGAGCTTGAAGAGATCAGCGTCTGTGATCTTTCCTTTTTTAGCCTTCTTGACAGCATTGGTGTGAGCCATTGCGAGGGAGTCATCCTTTGAGCCGATCTGCATGAGAACAATCATCTCGCCGGTGTTGTAGAACTGCTTCAAAGTGTCGAAAGACGCCGTGAAGCGGTCATTGACGCTCTTGAAAGCCACCTGCAGGTCGCGAATGTCCTTAAGCTGCTGGATGGCCACTTTCTTTCTGGCATTGACATCTTTCTCGAACCTGACGGGTTCCATGACACCTTCGTAAATCTTGTACACGAGGAACACGCAGATAAGCGCGAGCACGATGCTGAGAATCGTTTTTAGAGCCTTGTTCATTATTCTTGTTATTTATGATTTGCTTTCCATGAACCGACAATCCGCCAATTCTGGACAAAGTTAGAAAATTGATTTATGATATGCAATATAATATTTGTAATATTATTCGTAATTTTGCTCCCGCGAATGGATAAGATCAACAAACTGAACTCACTCGTGAGCGCTTCCACACGCATCTGCGTAACGGCTCACATCCACCCTGACGGAGACGCTCTGGGAAGCGGTCTCGCCCTTGTCGGCTACTTGAGGGAATGCCGCCGCAAGGACGCCGCTCTTGTCGTCCCTGACGGCGTGCCGGAGTCACTAAGTTTTATTCCACGCGGCTTCGGGGAGGGTTCTGTCTTATCCTATGAGGAGAGTCCCACACTGTCGAAAGCCAGGATAGAGGACAGCGACCTCATCTTTTGTCTCGACTGCTCATCTTTCTCCCGCACAAATCCGGACATTGAATCAATGATGGAGGCGTCTGAAACGCCCAAAATTCTCATAGACCACCATCTCAACCCGGACACATCTTCTTTCTCCCTTGTCTTCTCCGAGACTGAGATTTCCTCAACATGTGAGCTTCTTTACGGGATACTCAAGGAGATGCCAGACGTCAAGGGGGCTCTGGACAAGCTGCCCATGAGCACGCTGGAGGCGTTGATGACAGGTATGACAACAGACACGAACAATTTCGCCAACTCTGTCTTCCCCGGTACCATGCGGATGGCCTCGGAACTGATCGCGGCGGGTGTGGATCGGGACAGGATATTATCAGACCTGTACCATAACTACAGGGAAAACCGGTTGAGATTGATGGGATACCTTCTGTCGGAGAACATGGTCATCTCACCAGAAGGCGCCGCTGTCATGATTCTTGACAAAGAGTGCCAGAACAGGTTCGATTTCAGGCAAGGCGAGAGCGAGGGCTTCGTGAATATGCCTCTCGCTGTCCGCGACGTCAAGATAAGCTTGTTTCTCACCGAAGAGGACGGGAAATTCCGGGTGTCAATCAGGTCAAAACGTGGTATATCGGCCAACAAATTGGCGATGACATACTTCCACGGAGGAGGTCATGAGATGGCTGCCGGTGGAAGATTGTATTTCCCTGAGGATATTACCTCGCCAAAGGATGCGAAGGCACACATATTGAAAGTGACAAGGGAGTTTTTAGCGAGATGAGAAGGTTATCAGTGTTATTAATATTCTCCGCGACAGCGCTTCTGGTCGCCTCATGCGGCAAGAAGCAGCTTGAGTCCATGTATGACAAGCAGGAGACTAACATCGAGGCTATCATCTCGAATCTGACAAGGAGCAACCCGGACGCCACAGTGGAGCTCAACGACGGGATCGCGAAGGTGACAGTGGTTCAAGGGGAAGGGGCCCCATTAAGCGAGACGGGAGCTGTGGCTTTTTATTACGCCGGCTACTTTATCTCAGGCAATAATCTGGGCAACAGCAACCTTTTCGCCACCAACTATGAGTCATTCGCCAACTCCATCAAATGGAACGTCACGGACACCACCTCTTTCGAGATCATGACCATAAGACTTGACGAGAGCGATATCGTGGAAGGTTTGAGGAAAGGTTTGCCCGGAGTCAAGGGTGGCGAGGAGTGCTATATCCTTTTCAACGGCAAACGAGGCTTCGGCAAGAAGAAAATAGCGAATGTCCCATCTAATGCCGCTCTAGCCTGGCATTTGTGGATCAAGAGCGTCAGTGATTAAAGATGAATGATAGTTTATTTATGAATATATCGACACTTAGAGTAACACTCACCTGCGGGATAACCGCCGCCATTCTGGCCTTCCTGTCAGGCTGCGCGAAAGAAAGCTCAGTTGACACCAGCAGCGTGGACAAGGAGTATCTGAAGGCATGGATCGGAGCCAACCATCCCGGAGTCTCCGCTTCCGGGCGTGGAATCTATATTCTTGAGGACAAACCCGGTTCTGGTGCCGCGGTGACAGATGACGATTTCTACCTTTTCGTCGAATACACCTCGACTGATCTTGAGGGTAATGTCAGCGCGACTTCCTCAAAGAAGCTGTCCCAGCAGATAGGCTCATACAACCCCACAAACTATTACGGCGACCAGATCGTCATGAAGGACGAGGCATATACCCAATTGGGTGTGATGGACTTGATCGACGGTATGAGGATCGGAGGAAAACGTGTAGGTGTGATTCCCGGATGGCTGAATGTGGTATTAAAAGACTACAACAACAAGGTCTCCGGCAGCAACTCAATCTACATCATCACCCTCAAGGACAAGACCAAGGATATCACCGCTTGGGAGATCGACACTCTCGCCAGATATGCTGCGGTCCACATGCCGGGAGTGGACTCCACGTTCTACGGGTACTATTGCAAGACCGTGAAAGAGCCAACCTCCTCTAAAACATTCTCCTCAGACACGACATTTTACATCAACTATACCGGTCGTCTTCTCAACGGGCAGGTTTTCGACACCACAGTGGAGGACACCGCCAAGGTGTACGGATTCTACTCAAGCAAAAAGTCTTATCAGCCGATGAAGGTGACCCCTTCTGACGATGAAGACTACACCAAAACAACAATCGGAGGAACTGACACCTCCGAGGGAATCACAGTGGTCAAGGGATTCGCCTATTGCTTGTCGAAGATAAGGCCTTTTGAGAAAGTCACTTGCGCCTTCTATTCCGATCTCGGATATGGCTATTCTGGTTCAGGATCCACCATTCCGAAGTTCGCTCCGATAGTCTTTGATATCGAGGTCGTCGAAAAGCCATCTGATGATGACTAATAATCACCTGGCACCGACTGAGTTAGGAACAGAGAAAGTAGGCAGCCTTCTGAAGAGATACGCGGTCCCTGGCATCATCGCCATGACCGCGTCTTCTTTGTATAATATGGTGGACAGCATCTTCATCGGGCATATTCCCGGTGAAGGATCTCTGGCCCTATCCGGTCTGGCTGTCACTTTCCCCTTAATGAACCTGAGCACGGCTCTGGGCACACTGGTCGGAGTCGGGGCAGCCACCATGATATCCGTTCTTCTTGGCCAGAAGAACTATCAGGCGGCGAACAAGGTACTTGCGAACGACATCAGCCTAAACTGCATAACCGGTGTTATCTTCGCCGCGGTGTGCCTGGTGTTCCTCGATCCTATCCTGACCTTTTTCGGAGCGAGTCCCAACACTCTCCCTCATGCCAGGGAATACATGACTATAATCCTATTGGGAAATGTCATCACCCACTTGTACTTCGGCCTTAACGCGTTGATACGGTCATCGGGCAATCCCCGACTGGCGATGAGACTCACCTTGTTCACTGTCATCTCCAACACAATACTCGACCCTATATTCATTTTCGTTCTCGGAATGGGTATCCAGGGGGCCGCCATCGCCACTGTCCTATGCCAGGCGATGGCCTTGTCGTACTCCCTGAGGTATTTCACAAGGAAAGACAACCTTCTCAGACTTCCCAAGGGAATATTCGATCTGGATTGGAGAATCGCCAAAGACTCCCTCGCGATAGGTATGGGACCATTCCTCATGAACTCGGCGTCTTGCATAGTCACGATGTTCATCAACCAGCAGCTCCTTAAATATGGTGGTGATCTCGCAATCGGGGCTTATGGAATCGCCAACAGGATCAATTTCCTGTTCATCATGGTGGTGATGGGATTCAACCAGGGGATGCAGCCCATAGCAGGTTATAATTTCGGTGCCCTGAAATATTCAAGAGTCAAGAAAGTGTTCAAACTGACCGCCTTATGGGCTACCGGGGTTTGCGTATTGTGGTTTGTGGCCTCGGAATTCTTCCCGGGGGTGATGGTCAAGATATTCACTAATGATCCCGAGCTTATCGACTTGGCCGATAAAGGATTGAGGTTGATGAACCCGGTCGTGATCCTGGTCGGATGGCAAATGGTCTCGACTAATTTCTTCCAAAGTCTCGGAATGGTCGGAAAGTCGATTTTCCTGTCCTTGAGCAGGCAACTCCTGTTCCTTGTGCCGCTGATCTATGTGCTGCCGCTGTTTATGGGGATAAAAGGGGTCTTCTTCTCATTCCCGGCCTCTGACCTTATCGCCTGCATCACGACTCTCGTGTTGATTCACAACTTGTTCCGCAAGTTCAGCAAACTACAAGACGGTGACCCGCCAACTATACTCGGAAGCAAGATAAAACAATAACCAGATATGAGTGACAAACACACCATAATCAATATAGGCCGCCAATACGGCAGTGGCGGGAAGGAAGTCGCCACCACTATCGGCAAAGCCCTTGGAATAGAGGTATATGATAACGAACTGATCTCCAAGGCAGCCGAGGAGAGTGGATTCAGCAAGGAGGTTTTTGAGAGGAGTGACGAGAGAAGAAGCGTCTTCAACCTGTTTTCCTTCTTTGGCACAGAGAGGTTTGGAAGCACCCAGAACTATATGGGGGACAATGAGTTATTCAAAATCCAAAGTGAAGTGATCAGAGGAATAACTGATAAGGGCCCGGCGATTTTCGTTGGCAGATGCTCCAATTATATCCTCAGGGACAAGACATGTTTGGATGTATTCGTGTCCGCCCCTCTTGAGGCCAGGGTGGCCAGAGTGATGGGAAGGCTCGGAATAAGTGAGGATGAGGCCAAGGCACGTATTGAGAGGCAGGACCGTACAAGACAGACTTACTACAACTTCTTCACTTTCGGCAACTGGGGCGCCGCCTCTGATTACGACATGTGTGTGGACTCTTCCATCTTGGGCATAGAGGGAACAGCTGACCTGATCATAGATTTCGGCAGGAAAGCCGGGTTGATATTCTGATAACCTTAGAGTAGATGAGGATGACTAAAAAAACGAGAATCATCGTCGCGTCAACGCTCACGCTGTTGATTCTGGCGACTGTAGCTATGACTTCCAGTTTCGGCGGCAAGGAACAGGCTGTTAGGCGCCTGCCGGTCAACCTCAATGAGACTCTGACCAATGAGGTCTCCGACACCGCCATATTGAGAGGATTCGACCGCCAGGTAAAAGACTATATGACAGCATGGGGATTGAAAGGTGTATCACTCTCTGTCATGCGTAATGACTCCCTGTTGTATTCCAAAGGTTATGGATGGGCGGATGATAAGGAGCCGATGGAACCCGGCCATATCATGAGAATGGCTTCAGTTTCAAAGCTGATAACGGCAGTAGGGATAATGATATTGCAGGAGAGAGGAATGCTAACCTTGAAGGATCAGGTTTTCGGTCCTGGAGGCATCCTTGATGACTCGCTCTACAATGCTGCGATAGCCGACTCCCTATACAAGAAGATAACTGTCGAGGATCTTTTGCGCCACAAGGGAGGCTTCTCAAAGAAAGGAGGGGATCCGATGTTCTCGACCAGATGGATTATGATGCAGAACCAATTGAAGGAGGTTCCCACCAAGGAGCAGTTGACAACCGTCCAGCTGGGCCGTCCCCTAAAGTTTGAGCCTGGCACTTGGCAGGAATATTCAAACTACGGTTACCTGGCGCTATCCATGGTCATCGAGAAGCTGTCCGGTATGTCCTACGAGGATTTCATCCAGGAGAACGTCTTTCACCCTGCAGGATGCGTGAGTTTCAAGATAGCCGGAAACTATTACGCTGATAAGCATCCCGGCGAGACTCGCTATTATGTCCAGAAAGATGATGAGCCTGTAGAAGAGTTCAATAACAGCGGAAGAAAAGTGACCAGAAGCTATGGCGGCAACAATGTCACCGGATTGCTCGGAG